>NZ_JBWKPK010000040.1:0-37721 GCF_059418205.1 Caulobacter sp. GW821-FHT09B11
GTCGCCGCAAACGGCATGCTCAAATCCGGACAACCCTGGCAGAAGCCCGCTTGACCCAACACAGTCGCCGGATAAGCCCTCCGGGCTTTCCGGGATGACGATATAGGGGAAGGGGGCCGCTCGCCCTCAGTCCTCGTCGCCGTTCCGCCAGCGCCAGGGCGCGTCGCTGGTCTTCCAGGCGATCCAGACCACGCCCAGCGTGGCCGAGATCACCACGATCGACAGCGGAAGAGGGCGGCCGCCCAGGATCGCGGCGGCGGCGATCAGCAAGGCCAGATGGCCCGCCAGAACGACCCAGCCCTGCCAGGCGCAGGGCAATCCCGCGCCATAGCCGAACCGCTTGACCCTGAACCACGGCTTGGCCATGGCCGCGCCTCCCCCGATGTTTTCTTATGCGGGCAAATGTACGCCCAGTTCGCCGGCCAGGTCGCGCACGAACTGCCAGGCCACCCGGCCCGATCGTGCACCGCGCAGCTGCGACCATTGCAGGGCCCGGCGCTCCAGGTTCTCGACCTTCAGGCCGAAGCGCTCGGCATAGGTGTTGATCGCCGCCAGGTAGGTCGGCTGGTCCATGGGCGGGAAGCCGATCCACAGGCCGAAGCGGTCGGAGACGCTCATCTCCTCTTCGGCGTTCTCGGCCGAGGCGATGGCGCCCTGGCTCTCGGCGTGGTCGCGCGGCATCAGGTGGCGGCGGTTGGAGGTCGAGACGAACAGCACGTTCTCCGGCGGACCGGCCACGCCGCCTTCCAGCGCCGACTTCAGGGCCTTGGCCGCCGCCGCGCCGTCCTCGAACGACAGGTCGTCGCACAGCACCACGAAGCGCTCGCTCCGCACGCGCAGGGCGTCGAACAGCGGGGGCAGGGCGGCGACCTCGTCGCGATCCACCTCGACCAGCTTCAGGTCCGGATATTCGGCGCTCAGGGCCATGAAGGCCGACTTGGTCAGCGAGCTCTTGCCCGTGCCGCGCACGCCCCACAGCAGCACGTGGTTGCAGGGCAGGCCGGTGGCGAAGCGGCGCAGGTTCTGGATGAAGCGGTCCTTCTGGCGCTCGATCCCCACCAGCAGCTCGATGTCCATCGCGTAGTCGGGCGCGGGCAGGAAGGCGCCCGATACCGGCTCGTGACGGAACAGGCGCGCGCCCGAGAAGTCGAGGGCGGCGGGAGCGGGCGGGGCCAGGCGCTCCAGGGCGTCGGCGATGCGGGCGAGCAGGGGCAGGGCGGCTTCGGTCATGGCCACGCTCCTTACCCCCTCGCGCTCTCATTGCAAAAGGGCCCTCATTGCAAAAGGCCAGGTGAACGCATAGCTTCCGCCGACTTGGCGGGGGCCCTATTTCAGACCTCCCCGCCGCTTGAAATTCTTGGAGACGTTATGCCGAGCGATCCGAACGCGTTGATCCAGGCTTTTGGCCTGCCTGTGATCCTGATCGTGTTTTTCTACTTCATGATCCTGCGCCCGCAGCAGAAGCGTCAGAAAGAGCATCAGGCTACGATCAACAATCTGAAGCGCGGCGACAACGTCGTGCTGTCGAGCGGCGTGCTCGGCAAGGTCGTCCGCGTCGAGGAACGCGAAGTCGGCGTCGAGATCGCCCAGGGCGTCACCGTCAAGGTGCGCAAGGGCATGATCACCGAAGTCACGGCCAAGGGCGATCCTGCTCCGGCCAACGATCCGAAGAACTGAGTAAGATCAGGTCCAACTAGCCCGCCCTGGCGCCCCGGCGTCGTCGAGAGCCCCGTAGTCCATGCTGAGCCTATCCCGCTGGAAGATCGCCATCGTCACCTTGTCGGTGATCTTCGGCATCATCTTCACCCTGCCGAACCTGCTGCCGCAGAAGACGCTAGACGCCCTGCCGGGATGGGTTCCCAAGCAGAAGCTGAACCTCGGCCTCGACCTCCAGGGCGGGTCGTACCTCCTGTACGAGGTCGACACCGCCGCCCTGCGCAAGGAGCGCCTGGGCAACCTGGTCGAAGACACGCGCACCAGCCTGCGCACGGCCGGAATCAGCTTCAACGGCCTGGGTGAGTCGAACGGCGTCATCTCGGTTCGCATCGACGACGGCTCGAAAGTCGCCGCCGCCGTGACCGAGCTGAACAAGCTCGGCAGCCCGCTGCAGGGCACGCTGACCAAGGACGTCATCGTCTCGTCCAAGGCCGACCAGCGCATCGAGCTGAGCTTCGCGCCGGAAGCCGCCAAGGCCGACGCCGCCAAGGCCGTCGAACAGTCGATCGAGACCATCCGTCGCCGGATCGACAGCCTTGGCACCAAGGAACCGACGATCACCCGCCAAGGCGCTGATCGCATCGTCATCCAGGCCGCCGGCGAAAGCGATCCCGAGCGCCTGAAGGCCGTCATCGGCAAGACCGCCAAGCTGACCTTCCAGATGGTCGACGAAACCGTCACCCAGGAAGAAATGGCCTCGGGCCGCATGCCGCCGGGAGTCGTGCTGGTGCCGGGCGACGCCGTCCAGCCGTACTACGCCCTCAAGAAGCGCGCCGTCGTTTCGGGCGAGGAACTGGTCGACGCCCAGCAGGCGTTCGACGGCCAGAGCGGCCGTCCGGTGGTCTCGTTCCGCTTCAACGGTTCGGGCGCCCGCAAGTTCGGCGACGTCACCGCCCGCAACATCGGCAAGCGCTTCGCCATCGTCCTCGACAACAAGGTGATCTCCGCGCCGACCATCCAGACCCCGATCCTGGGCGGTTCCGGTCAGATCACCGGCAACTTCACGGTCGAAAGCGCCAGCGAACTGTCGCTGCTGCTGCGGTCGGGCGCGCTGCCGGCGCAGCTGAACATCGAAGAGCAACGCACCGTCGGCGCCGAACTGGGCGCGGACGCGGTGAAGGCCGGCGCCATCTCGCTGGCCATCGGCGCCGCGGCGATGTTCGTCTTCATCATCCTGGCCTACGGCCTGTTCGGCGTGTTCGCGGCCATGGCCCTGATCGCCAACGTGCTGCTGATCGTCGGCATCATGTCGTTCACCCAGGCGACCCTGACCTTCCCGGGCATCGCCGGCCTGATCCTGACGCTGGCCGTCGCCGTCGACGCCAACGTGCTGATCTACGAGCGCATGCGCGACGAGGCGGCCGCGGGACGATCGCCGATGTCGGCCGCCGACACCGGCTACCGGCTGGCGCTGGTGTCGATCCTCGACGCCAACATCACCAGCCTGATCTCGGCGGGCATCATGTTCAGCTTCGGCTCGGGTCCGGTGAAGGGCTTCGCCTGGACCTTGGCCATCGGCGTGTTCACCTCGCTGTTCACCGCCATCATCATCACTCAAGTGCTCATCGGTTGGTGGTTCAAGGCCACCAAGCCGAAGAAGCTGCCGATCGCGTAAGGATCAAAGCTCATGGCTGCTTGGCCCCTCATCCGCCTGATCCCGCGCTCGACCCACTACCGCTTCGTGCGGTGGGCGCCCGTCGCCGCCGTCATCTCGCTCGTGCTGATCCTCGGCTCCGGCGTGTCGTTCTTCACTCAGGGCCTGAACCTGGGCATCGACTTCAAGGGCGGCGTCGCCCTTGAGGCCCGCACGCCCGCGACCGCCCCCATCGACCTGGACAAGCTGCGCGCCGTCGCCAAGTCCACCGGCGCTCACGACGTGCAGGTCCAGGGCTTCGGCGCGCCGAACTCGGCGATGGTCCGCTTCCTGCCGACCGAGGGCGGCAACGCCACGCTCGAGGCCAACCGCATCAAGGGCGAGATCATCGCCAAGTTCCCCGGCATGACCATGCCGGCGCCGACCGTCATCGGCGCCAAGGTCTCGGGCGAGCTGCTGATGGGCGGCTTCAAGGCGCTGGGCATCGCCCTGCTGCTGATGCTCGGCTACATCTGGTTCCGCTTCCAGTGGCAGTTCGGCGTCGGCGCCGTCGTGGCCGTGTTCCACGACATCATCCTGACCCTGGGCGTGCTGTCGGTGATGCAGATCGAGTTCTCGATGACCTCGGTCGCGGCCCTGCTGACGGTCATCGGCTACTCGATGAACGAAAAGGTCATCACCTTCGACCGCCTCAAGGAAAATCTGCGCAAGTACAAGTCGACGCCGCTGCGCGAGATCATCGACCTGTCGGAGAACGAGCGTCTGTCGCGGACGATCATCACCGGCTCGACGGCGCTGCTGGCGCTGGGCGGCACGATGATCTTCGGCGGTCCGGTGCTGTTTCCGCTGGTCTTCACCATGGTGTTCGGCATCATCATCGGCACCTATTCGTCGATCTACATCGCCCTGCCGATCATCCTGGTCTGGGGCCTGAAGCGCGGCGACGAGGAAGCCAAGCCGATCAAGCTCGGCGCGGCCAGCCGGCCGTGAGCCAGGCGCTTACCCCCCGCCAGTCCCCGTCGATCGACGCCTGGGGCGGCGGCGGCTTCCGGGTCTCCGGCGTCTGGCGTCCCGGTTCGCTGCTGATCATCGACGATCAGCCGCTGGACTGGGGCGCGACCTCGCTGGCCGACCTCACCCCCGAAGCCTTCGCCCCGGTCTACGCCGCGGGCGGGGCGGTGGAGTTCGTGCTGCTGGGCGTCGGTTTGGCCAACGCCCTGCCGCCGCGCCCCGTGCGCGACGCCCTCAAGGCCGCGGGCCTGGGTCTCGAGTTCATGAGCACCGAGGCCGCCGCCCGCACCTACAACGTCCTGGCCAGCGAAGGCCGCCGGCTCGCCGCGGCGCTGATCTCGGTTTAGCGTCCAAAACTCCTCCCCCGTGAAACGGGGGAGGGGGACCGCGAAGCGGTGGAGGGGGCGAGTTCAAGCGCCGCGCTCTGTCACTCGCCCCCTCCGTCACGCCGCGTATCCGCAGCGCGCCACCTCCCCCGTTCTACGGGGGAGGAGTAGGGAGCTATCGCGAAGCGACTGAGGGGGTCGCTTCCCCGACTCTTCCGCAACCCCTATCCTGGCCGCCACGCAACGGCTTCAGGGGGCTGAATTGTCCGGGATCCTCACCAATTTCCGCAGCACCATCATCGTCAGCTTCATCCTGGCGCTGGTCATGGTGTTCGGCTTCGGGCACAGCCCCAGCGGCTTCCACGGGGCCTACTGGCAGGCGGTGTTCCGCTGGCTGCACGTGCTGTTCGGCATCCTGTGGATCGGGTTGCTCTACTACTTCAACTTCGTGCAGATCCGCGTGATGCCGACCATTCCCGCCGAGCTGAAGCCGGCGGTGACCAAGTACATCGCGCCCGAGGCCCTGTTCTGGTTCCGCTGGGCGGCCCTGGCGACCTGGCTGATGGGCATGGTCGTGGCCTTCAGCCGCGGCTACCTGATGGAAGCCATGACCCTGGGCGCCTGGCACGGCTACCAGCGCGGCGTCGACATGGGCTTCACCTTCATCGGCATGGGCATGTGGCTGGCGACGATCATGTTCCTGAACGTCTGGGGCGTGATCTGGCCCAACCAGAAGCGCGCCCTGGGCCTGGTGCCCGCCGACGACGAGACCAAGGCCAAGGCGGCCAGGCTCGCCATGCTGTTCTCGCGCATCAACACCCTGCTCAGCATCCCGATGCTGGTGACGATGACGATGTACCAGACGCTGTTCGGCTGATCGGCCCGACGGCTCGGATCAAGGCCCGCCCGACCGGCGGGCCTTTTTCTTTGGGTCTTACGGGGGCATAAGCCGCGCCATGTCCGCCGCCCCCGACAACCCCTACGATTCCGGCCTCGACGACCTGGTCCGCCGCATGGACCCGGATCGCTGGCTGGCCAGCCGCTTCGTCGCCGACCCGGCGGCGCGGGCCGACGCCGTGGCCCTGCTGGCCTTCAACTACGAACTGGCGCGGGTGGCGGGCGGCGTCACCAACGCCCTGATGGGCGAGATCCGCCTGACCTGGTGGCGCGAGGCGATGGAGGAACTGGCCGACGGCCGGGCGCCGCGCAAGCACCCCGCCGTCGAGGCCCTGGCCGCCTCCGGCGTCGATCCGCTGGCCCTGGGGCGGATGGCCGAGGCCCGACTGGCCGACCTTGAGGAAGCGCCCTTCGCCGACGAGGCCGCCGTGCTGGCCTATCTCGACGCCACCGCCGGCGCCCTGGCGGGCCTTGCCGCCAGACGCCTCGACCCCGCCGCCGATCCGGCGTCCGTGCGCGCCGCCGCCCGGGCCTACGGCCTGGCGGGCCTGTGGCGGCTGAAGCTGGCGGGCCGCTCGCGCCTGCCGTTCAAGTGGACCGCCGCCGACCTCCAGGCCCTGGTGGCCGGCCAGAAGACCGCCGCCCGCATCGAGCTCAAGGCCCTGCCGATCGCGGCCTTCCCGGCCGTCGCCGTCGCCGCCCTGGCGGGCGAGCAGTCGAGGGGGCGGCAGATGAGCGAACTCGAAAAAAAGGCCCGCCTGACCTGGTCGGTCGCGACGGGCCGGATCTGATTATTCCTCCCCCGAGCAGCCAAGCGAAACGGGGGAGGGGGACCGCGAAGCGGTGGGGGGGCGGCGGCGCGCACGGCGCTCTGTCACTCGCCCCCTCCGTCACGGCGCGTATCCGCGCCGCGCCACCTCCCCCGCTGCGCGAGGGAGGAGTTTGTTTCCGAGCCTTACTTCCCCGTCCATTCATTCAGCCAGCCCAGCACCTCGTCGTGCCACTGGACCGAGTTCTGGGCCTTCAGCACCCAGTGGTTCTCGTTGGGGAAGTACAGCAGCTTGCTGGGCACGCCCTTGCGCTGCAGGGCCGTGAAGGTGGCGATGCCTTCTTCCAGCGGCACGCGGAAGTCGTTCTGGCCCTGGACGACCAGGGTCGGCACGCTCCACTGCGCCACGTGGTCGGCCGGGTTGAACTTGGCGTAGGTGGTGTTGGGCTCCCACGGAGTTCCGCCGTTCTCCCACTCGCTGAACCACAGCTCCTCGGTCGAATAGCCCATGAAGCGGCTGTCGAAGATGCCGTCGTGGTTGACCAGGCACTTCCAGGGTTCTTTCCACTGGCTGGCGATCCAGTTGATCATGAAGCCGCCGTACGAGCCGCCCAGGGCACAGGCGCGGTCCTGGTCGAGGAAGGAATACTTCTGGGTCGCGAAGGCCCAGCCCTTCTGCAGGTCTTCCAGCGGGCGGTCGCCCCAGTGCTGGCTGATGGCGTCGGTGAAGCCCTGGCCGTAGCCGGTCGAGCCGTGGAAATCGATCATCACCACGGCGTAGCCGGCGCCGGCGTAGGTCTGGGCGTTCCAGCGGTAGTGGAAGAGGTTGCCGAACGAGCCCTGCGGGCCGCCGTGGATCAGGAAGGCCACCGGATACTTCTTCGACGGATCGAAGTTGGCGGGCTTCACGAGGTAGCCGTGCACGGTCTCGTCGTTCCAGCCCTTGAAGCTGAACTGCTCGGCCTCGCCCATGGCCACGCCGTCCAGCTTGTCGGCGTTGAGGCCGGTCAGCTTGATCGGAGCGCCTTTCGGAGCCAGGGCGTAGAGCTGGGCCGGAGTCTTCAGGTTGTCCTGGGCGATGACGGTGGAGCCGCCGGCGGCGCTGAACGCGCCGACATGGCCCTCGCCGGTCAGGGCCGCAGCCTTGCCCGTCTTGACGTCGATGGCGAACAGCCGGGTCTGACCCACGTCCTCGGCGGTCGTGTAGATGGTCTTGCCGTCGGCGCTGAAGGTGATCGACTGGGCCGAGCGGTCCCAGGCCGGGGCCACTTCACGCACCTTGCCGTTCTCGCGCACCATGATCCCGAAGCGGTCGGCCTCGAAGCCCGGACGCTTCATGGCCAGCCAGGCCTGCGTCTTGCCGTCCGGCGAGAAGGTCGGCTGGGCGTCCCAGGCCTTGTTGTCCTCGGTGAGGTTCGCAGGCTTGGCCGAGCCGTCGACCGGAACCGACCACAGGTCGTAGTTGGTCTGCCAGGGCTCGTCGCGGCCGGCGACCTTGGCCGAGAACACCACGGTCTTGCCGTCGGGGCTGATGGTGAAGTCCTCGTCGCCGCCGAAGGGCTTGGTCGGCGCGTCGCCGTCGAAGCCGGCCATCAGCGCCTTGGCCTCGCCGGAGGCGACGCCGGAATCGTCCAGCGTGTAGGCGTAGAGGTGGTTCTTCGTGCCGTCGTTCCAAGTGTCCCAGTGGCGGATGAACAGCTTGTCGTAGACCACGCCGGTCGTCTTCTGGGCCTTGCGGGCGTCCAGGCGGTCCTGGGTGCAGGCCAGGGTGGGGCAGTCGGGGAAGACGGCCTGGCTGATCACCACGGTCTTGCCGTCGGCCGACACCTTGAAGGCGCCGACGTCGAACGGGGCCTTGGTCACCTGGACGGCGGTCCCGCCGCTCGCATCGGTGCGGAACACCTGGTCGGAACCGGCGCGGCCCGACAGGAAGTAGATGCTCTTGCCGTCGGCCGACCAGCGGGCGCTGGAGACGCCGCCGTCCGACACCGCCAGGCGGCGCGGGGCGATCTTCGCCTTCAGGTCGGCGACCCACAGCGTGAACGAGGCCTTGTTGGCCGGCAGGTCCATGCTGCGCACCAGGTAGATCACCTGGCGGCCGTCCGGCGAAACCTTGGGCTCGCTGACGCGCTCGAGCGTGACCATGTCCTTGGCGGTGAAGCCTCGACCCTGGGCCAGGGCGGTCGGGGCGACCGCGAAGGCGGCGAGCGAAAGGGCGAGGGCGGAGGCGGCGATGCGCAAGGTCTTGGTCATGGAAGTCGTGGTCCAGGCGGCTCTGATGCCAGAAAACGCGCGGAGCCTAGCGGCGCCTTGCGTCCGATGCCAGGGGCGAGGGCAAAGGTTTCCGTGGGGGCGCAAGCGTGCTGCGGCGCCGTTCGCGAGCAAGGCGGAAATGGGGCGCTGAAATGGCGAAAACGCCTTATCCCACAAGGCCTTGAGTAGGTAACAATCAGAAACAGGACTTGCATTGCTGCGCCGCGGCGAAGCTCGTAGACGGTAAATGGGGACGAATAGGTGGCCGCCAGAGCCGCTCCCGGAATAGATCAAAGGTTTCTCGTGTCGGTTTCGCCTTATCATCAGCACACGGTCGCAGGACCGGTGATCTTCGCAGGGATCGGCCTGCACACGGGCGCGCACGTGCGCGTCGCCGTGCGCCCCGCCGCCCCCGACAGCGGGATCGTCTTCGTGCGCACCGACGTCCATGACCGCGACAACCGCGTGCCGGTTCGCGGCGACGCCGTGGTGCAGACCCAGCTGGGCACCGTCATCGCCAACGCCGCCGACGTGCGCGTCTCGACCATCGAGCACCTGATGGCCGCCCTGGCCGCCCTGTCGGTCGACAACTGCGTCGTCGAGCTCGACGGTCCCGAAGTGCCGATCATGGACGGCTCGTCCGAGCCCTTCGTGCAGATTCTCGACCGCGCCGGTCGCCGTCGGCAGGAAGCCGCGCGCCGCTACATCGAGATCCTGTCGCCGATCGAGGTGATCGAGGGCGACAAGCGCGCCACGCTGAGCCCGGCCGAGTCCTTCGAGGTGGCCTTCGAGATCGCCTTCGCCAGCAAGGCCATCGGCCGCCAGCGCGTCGACCTGGCCATCGATGAGGAAAGCTTCCGCAAGGAGCTGTCGAACTGCCGCACCTTCGGCTTCCTGCGCGAGGTCGAGGCCCTGCGCGACATCGGCCTGGCCCGCGGCGGCTCGATGGAGAACGCCGTGGTTATCGACGGCGACCGCGTGCTCAATCCCGAAGGCCTGCGCCGCTCGGACGAGTTCGTGCGCCACAAGGCCCTGGACGCCGTCGGCGACCTTTATGTCATCGGCGCTCCGATCCTTGGCAGGTTCGAAGGAATCCTGGCCGGACACGGCCTCAATAACGCCGCGGTTCGTGCGTTGATGGGGCAACCGCGCGCTTGGCGCTGGCGCGCCTATGCGCCGGAGCTCGCCGAAGCGGTCTGATCAATCGGGGGAACGCTCCCGCCGCTTCGGCTTTCGTTTGCGCCCGCATCGACGTGGTGTAGAAGCCTTGGTTCGGCGCGGGGGCGCGCTAATGCTTCTAGGGTGAGAGAGTCCGTGCTTCGCAAAATCTCGGGACGTTCGGCCGTTTCCATCATGGCCGTGCTCGCCGCCTTGTCGGTGACCGCCTGCGCCGGCAAACCGAAGAAGCCGACCCTCGTCTATGAGGAGCGTCCGGTCGAACTGCTGTATTCCACCGGCGCCAATCGCCTGGATCGCGGCAGCTGGAACGAAGCCGTCGACTACTTCCGCGAAGTCGAGCGTCAGCACCCCTATTCGGAATGGTCGCGCCGCTCGATCCTGATGACCGGCTACGCCCACTACATGGGCAACCAGTATTCCGAGGCGATCGGCGACGCCGACCGCTTCATCTCGCTGTATCCGGGCAATCCGTCGGCCTCGTACGCCTTCTATCTGAAGGCCGTCTGCTACTTCGAGCAGATCGTCGACGTGAACCGCGACCAGGCCGCCACCGAGCAGGCGCTCGGCGCCCTGCGCGACGTCGTCCAGCGCTATCCGAACAGCGAATACGCCCAGGACGCCCGCCTGAAGATCGACATGGTCAACGACCAGCTGGCCGGCAAGGAAATGGCCATCGGCCGCTGGTACCTGCGCGACGGCAAGACCCTGGCCGCCATCGGCCGCTTCAAGACCGTCGTCGACCGCCACCAGACCACCTCGCACACGCCCGAAGCCCTCTACCGCCTGGTCGAGGCCTATCTGACCCTGGGCCTCAACGAAGAGGCCAAGCGCAACGGCGCGGTGCTGGGCTACAACTTCCCGGGCGATCGCTGGTACGCCGACGCCTACAAGCTGCTGAACGACGCGGGCCTGAAGCCGGCCGTCGAGCCGCTGAAGGCCGGCAACAAGCGCAACCTTCTCGAGCGGGTCCTGACCCACGACAAGGAAACGACCCTCGCGCCTCCTGGCGAGAAGAAGAAAAAGAAGGGCCTCATGGGGGTCCTTGGGATGTAATCCCGTACAAGAGATTGGCGGGCCGTTGCAAAACGGCCCGTTTTTCTTTTGTTCTCAAAGGGCTGCTGCTCCCCCTTTAAAAAACTGCGATTCCCGGCGATCCTCGCGACCATGCTGATCGGTCTCTCCATCCGCGACGTGGTGCTCATCGAGAGCCTGGACCTGGCCATCGGGCCGGGCCTGACCGCGTTGACCGGTGAAACCGGGGCGGGCAAGTCGATCATCCTCGACGCCCTGGGCCTGGCCACCGGCGCCCGCGCCGACGCCGGCCTGGTGCGCCGCGGGGCGGCCGGCCATGCCAGCGCCACGGCCATCTTCGCCCTGGCCCCCGACCACCCCGCCTTCGCCTATCTCGACGACAAGGGCCTGGACTACGCCCGCGACGAGGATCTGGTGCTGCGCCGCCAGCTGTCGCCCGACGGCCGCAGCCGGGCTTTCGTCAACGACCAGGCCACCAGCGTCGGCGTGCTGAAGGATCTCGGGGCGCTGCTGCTCGAGGTGCACGGCCAGCACGAGACCGTCGGCCTGCTCGATCCGCGCACCCACCGCACCCTGCTGGACGCTTACGGCCAGGTCAGCGTCGGGGCCGTGTCCTCGGCCTGGAGCGGCTGGCGCGCCGCCCGCGAGGCCGCCGCCGAGCTGAAGGCCCTGTCCGACCGCGCCGCGGCCGAGACCGAGGAATTGACCCTCCGCCTGTCCGAACTCGACCGCCTCGACCCGCGCGACGGCGAAGAGGCGACCCTGGCCGAGGAACGGGCCCTGCTGGGCTCGGCCGAGAAGGCCCTGGCCGACATCGCCTCGGCCCAGGACGCCCTGGGCGGCGACAACCTGTCGGGCAAGCTGGCCTCGGCCTTCCGCGCCCTGGAACGCGCCCGCGACCGCGCCGCCAACGCCGGCGCTCCGGCCGACGGTCCGGCCATGACCCGCCTGGCCGCGGCCTGCGACTCCGTCGATCGCGCTCTCGTTGAGGCCCAGGAGGCCGCCGCCGCGATCGACGCGGCCGCCGAGAGCTTCGAGTTCGAGCCCGACCGCCTGGAGAAGACCGAGGAGCGGCTGTTCGCCCTGCGTGGCATGGCCCGCAAGCTGAACGTGCTGGTCGAGGACCTGCCGGCCGTCCGCGCCGACTTCGCCGCCCGCCTGCAGGCCATCGAGACCTCGGGCGAGGCCCTGGTCGCCGCCAAGGCCCAGGCCGCCGAGGCCCGCGAGGCCTATCTCTACGCCGCCGAAGCCCTGTCGGCCGAGCGCCGCGCCGCCGGCGACCGCCTGGCCAAGGCCGTCGAGGCCGAGCTTGGCCCGTTGAAGCTGGAAAAGGCCCGCTTCCGCGTCGCCCTCGACCGGCTCGACGAGGACAAGGCCGGCCCGACGGGCCTGGACCGCATCGCCTTCGAGATCTCGACCAACCCCGGCGCGCCGTTCGGCCCGATGGAGGCGATCGCCTCGGGCGGCGAACTGGCCCGCTTCGCCCTGGCCCTGAAGGCCGCCCTGGCGGCGAAAGGCGGCGGTCCCCAACCGCTGATGATCTTCGACGAAGTCGACCAGGGCGTTGGCGGCGCCGTGGCCGACGCCGTCGGCCTGCGCCTCAAGCGCCTGGCGGCCAACGCCCAGGTGCTGGTCGTCACCCACTCGGCCCAGGTCGCCGCTCGCGGCGACGCCCACTGGCGCATCTCCAAGTCCGGCGACGACACCTCGACGCGCACCAAGGTCGAGCCCCTGTCGCCCGCCGAACGCGAGGAAGAGATCGCGCGGATGCTGTCCGGCGCCGAAGTCACCGAGGCGGCGCGGGCTGCGGCGCGGGCGCTGATCGGTTAGCGCCGAGGAGCCCCCTGCGGCCCTCCGGGCCACCTCCCCCAGAGGGGGAGGATCCGGCGAGTCAGCGGATCAAGATGCTCCCCCTCTGGGGGAGCTGTCGCGGAGCGACTGAGGGGGAACCTCCCCCCATGGGGGAGGCGGCCGAAGGCCGGTGGGGGGCGTTTTCAGCTTCAACTGAGCGGGCCGATCTCGCAGCCACGCCCCCACCGATCGCTTCGCGATCACCTCCCCCACAGGGGGAGGTTTCTATCTTCACAGATCCAGATCATCCGCGGCGAACGCCGCATTCTCCTGGATGAACTTGAAGCGCAGCTCGGGCTTGCGGCCCATCAGGGTCTCGACCAGGTCTTCCACCGACTCCTCGTGGCGCGGCAGGGTCACGCGCGCCAGGGTGCGGACGGCCGGGTCCATGGTGGTTTCCTTCAGCTGGGCGGCCATCATCTCGCCCAGGCCCTTGAAGCGGCCGATCTCGGGCTTCTTGCCCTTGAACATGGTGGCCAGCAGCTCGTCCTTGTGGGCGTCGTCGCGGGCGTACTCGGTCTTGCCGCCGTGGCTCAGGCGATAGAGCGGGGGCAGGGCGAGGTACAGCCGCCCGGCCCGGATCAGGTCCGGCATGGTGCGGTAGAAGAAGGTGATCAGCAGCGAGGCGATGTGGGCGCCGTCGACGTCGGCGTCGGTCATGATGATGATCCGCTCGTAGCGCAGATCCTCTTCACGGTACTTGTTCCCGCCCTGGGCTCCCAGGGCCAGCATCAGGTCCGACAGTTCCTTGTTGGCCGTGAACTTCTCGCCCGAGGCCGAGGCCACGTTCAGGATCTTGCCGCGCAGGGGCAGGATCGCCTGGTTCTTGCGGTTGCGGGCCTGCTTGGCCGAGCCGCCGGCCGAGTCGCCTTCGACGATGAACAGCTCCGCGCCGTCCACCGCGCCGCCGGCGCAGTCGGCCAGCTTGCCCGGCAGGCGCAGCTTGCGGGTCGCCGAGGCGCGGCTGACTTCCTTGTCCTTGCGGCGCTTGAGGCGCTCTTCCGCGCGCTCGACGACGAATTCCAGCAGGGCCTGGGCGGCCTTGGGGCTGGCGGTCAGCCAGTGGTCGAACGGGTCGCGCAGGGCGTTCTCGACGAAGCGCTGGGCCTCGGTCGTCGACAGCTTTTCCTTGGTCTGGCCCTGGAATTCCGGGTTCTTGATGAACACCGAGATCAGCGCGCCGGCCTGAGCCACCACGTCGTCGGCGGTGATGATCGCGCCGCGCTTCTCGCCTTTCAGCTCGGCATAGGCCTTGAGACCGCGGGTCAGGGCGGCGCGGAAGCCGCTTTCGTGCGTGCCGCCCTCGGGGGTCGGCACGGTGTTGCAGTACGACTGCATGAAGCCGTCGTGCTCGCCGAAGCCGCGCGGGGTCCAGGTCACGGCCCATTCCACCGCGCCGGCCTCGCCCTGGCGCTCGATGCGGCCCGAGAAGCTGGTCGGGGTGACCGTCTCCAGCCCCTTGGTGCGCTCGGCCAGGAAGTCGGCCAGGCCGTTGGGGAAGTGGAAGGTCGCCTCGGGCGGGGTCTGGTCGTGGATGCGCTCGGGGGCGCAGGACCATTTGATCTGCACGCCGCGGAACAGATAGGCCTTCGACCGGGTCATCCGGTACAGGCGCGCCGGCTTGAAGGCGCAGCCCTCGCCGAAGATCTGCTCGTCGGGCTTGAAGCGCACCATGGTGCCGCGCTTCTTGCTGGGCTGGATCTTCTCGACCGGGCCCAGCGGCTTGCCGCGCGCGAAGCTCTGGCGGTGCTCGAAGCCGTCGCGCCAGACCGTCACCTCGACCAGTTCCGACAGGGCGTTGACGACGCTGGCGCCGACCCCGTGCAGGCCGCCCGAGGTCTCGTAGGCCTTGCCGCTGAACTTACCGCCCGCGTGCAGGACGGTCATGATCACTTCGAGCGCGCTCTTGCCCGGATGCTTGGGGTGGGGATCCACCGGCATGCCGCGGCCGTCGTCCTTGACCGACAGGTAGCCGTCGGCGTCGAGCTTGACCTCGATCAGCTTGGCGAAGCCGGCCACGGCCTCGTCCATCGAGTTGTCGAGCACTTCGGCGAACAGGTGGTGCAGGGCCCGCTCGTCGGTGCCGCCGATGTACATGCCCGGACGCATGCGCACGGGCTCCAGGCCTTCCAGCACCTCGATCGAGCTGGCGTCGTAGCCGCCCGACGAGGGGGCGGCGGCCGGCTCGACCTTGCCCGGAGGCGGCGGAGGCGGCGGCTGCGGCTTGGGCTCGGGATGAGGTTCGCGGGCGGGCAGGGGCGGGGCGCTCGGCGGCGCCAGGGCGTCGTCGTCGAACAGCGAAAACAGCGGGTTGGGGTCTTTGGAAGACATCGGATGATTTTGCGGCGATTCGGGGGTCTCGCCCCGTATGACCCGTGGCCGCCCCCAAGGAAAGCGCCGCCATGCGCGCGGCTGCACGTTTCCGGCGCGCATACAAGCTTAACAACTATCACGTGTATTTGGCTTGTCTTGCCTCAGGGTTGATTCGATCGTCCCGCCACCGGCCCATGGGGCGGCCGGATCAAGGGAGAAACGTCATGAGCACCGTAGAAGCGACGGCTGGCGTCGACGAATTCACCACCACCGACTGCGGCTCCACCAACGGCACGGCCAACGGCAATCTGTCGGTCGGCGACGCGGTGTCGATCAACGGCAGCCTCGACCTCAGTTCCTGCATCGTCGGCAACAGCGAGGGCAAGGTCTACGGCATCCGCCTGGTGCCCAATTCCGGCATCTACAGCTACCGCGTCGACGTCGACGCCCAGGGGCCGGCCGGCATCGGCTCGGGCAGCATCAACCTGGCCTTCACCGACAAGACCGGCGACACCTACAAGCTGGCCATCACCAGCAGCCGGCGCTCGGAGCACACGGTCTCCTACAACAGCGACAACCCGACCATCGTGAAGATCACCTGGTCGACCTGACGCCGGCGAGGCTCCGCCGGCCGGCTGGTCCGGCGGGGCCGTTCGCGCTTTCGGGTCGCGGCGCGCGGGGCTAAGCTCCTCAGGCGCGACGTTCCGGCCCGGCCGGCGATCGGCGCACGGTTCAAGCTTTCCATCGTATCTGGCCAAAGCGTCTGGATTTCACGAGGCGTCCCGCGAAGCGACGCCCGAAACGGGAGAGTGTCGATGCGTGCGTTCCTGACGCCGGCGGTCTGCGCCGGCCTTCTGGCCCTGGCCGCGCCCGGTCTGGCGGCGGCCGACACCGGCTACGCGGCCGTCTGGCGGCCGGGAAGCGGCGCCCAGTGGTGGCGCTCGGGCATGACGCTCGACCAGTTCAAGGCCCAGGACAAGACCCACTTCGACAACGGCCTGCGCCTGCAGTCGGTGTCGGTGAAGGGCGGACGCTACGCGGCGATCTGGCGGCCCGGCTCGGGCGCGCAATGGTGGCGCGCGGGCATGACGCTGGACGAGCTGAAGGCCCAGGACACCACCTACTTCAACCAGGGCCTGCGCCTCTTCGCGCTGGAGCTCGACGGCGGCCGCTTCACCGCGGTCTGGCGGCCGGGATCGGGCGCGCAGTGGTGGCGCACGGGCATGACCGTCGACCAGTTCAAGGCCCAGGACCTGACCCATTTCAACAACGGCCTGCGCCTGACCCTGCTGGAGGTCGACGGCGGCCGCTACACCGGCGTCTGGCGGCCGGGGTCCGGCGCCCAGTGGTGGCGGTCGGGCATGACCGGTGCCGAGATCGAGGCCCAGGACCAGACCTATTTCAACCAGGGCTTCCGCCTGACCGCCCTGGCGGTCGACGGCGACCGCTACGCCGCCGTCTGGCGTCCCGGCTCGGGAACCCAGTGGTGGAGCCGTCGCCGCTGCACGGTGGACTTCAAGACCCAGGACGCCGCCCACTTCGCCGACGGCCTGCGCATGGACTTCATCGAGCAGGAGGACAGCGCCGTCGGCGCCTACCGCTATCCGTGGAAGGCCGGCGACACCCGCAATGTCGGCCAGGGCAACAACAACGCCGGCGGCTCGCACACCGGCAGCCAGGCCTTCGCCTTCGACTTCTCGATGCCGGCCGGCACCCAGATCCGCGCCGTGCGCGGCGGCACGGTCGAGTGGCTGCAGGAAAGCCAGACCGCCACCTACAATCCCAACGCCCCGACCACGCCCGGCAACACCCCGTTCCCGAACGGCAGCCTGCAGAACTGGGGCAACGCCGTGCGCATCCGCCATCCGGGCGGCTTCACCAGCTGGTACTTCCACATCCAGCCGAACGGCGTGCTGGTGAACGTCGGCGACACCGTCCAGCGCGGCCAGCCGATCGCTACCTCCGGCAACACCGGCCGCACCTCGGGCCCGCACCTGCACTTCCAGGTCCAGGCGGACTCGGCCAACTGGGGTCAGTCGGTGGCGATCAGCTTCAACGACTGCGACGTGCCTACCGGCGGCGACAGCGTGACCTCGAACAACGTCTGGCCGTAGGGGCGCCTCAGGCCAGTTGCGTGGTCGGAAGCTCGCTGTCGAGGATCGAGGCCCCGCGGAGGGGAATCTGCGAGCGCAGCACCAAGCCCCGGGTGTTCATCAGGGTCAGTTGATTGACAGCGATATAGAGGATGATGTCGTCCTCGATCGACCCGGAGGGCAGGCTCGCCAGATCGACCGACGCCTGGATGTTGTAGCTGTCCCACCAGACGGTCAGCTGGGTCGGCATGTCGTTTGCGAACCCCGGGGTGGTCAGGGTTGCGCCATGATAGACCCGGGGAACGACCAGCGATTGGGGGACGTAGAGATTGGGCGGCGATGTCGACCAGCCCGACACCGAGCCGGCACTCAGGCCGTTCAAGCTCAGTTGGTTGATGATTTCGTTGTAGGTGTTGAAGCAGTAGACCTTGCCCGGCATCGGTCGTCTCCTGAAGCTTGGCGGCGGTCGCATCTTGAGCGCAAGACTGCGCTTCTTTCAACTTAGGGCGGTGCGTTCGCCTTGTGCGAGCCCGGCGAAAGGAGACTCGGCCGCTGCTCGGTCCCGCTGGGGGCGCGACCGAGCAGCTGGCGGCGCCCTCAGGCCGCCTTTGCCGCGATCCCCGCCAGGGCGCGGCGTTCGATGCTGGCGGCGAACAGCGGGGTCTCGCGGCTGTTGTGATCGCCGCCGTCCCGCTGGCGGGCGTCGGCGGCGTCCTCGAACGGCGTGCCGTGCAAGGCGATGAAGTCGAGGAACGCCTGGGTCGGGTGGGCCACGACGCTGTTGGTGTACTCGCAGGTCCGCTCGTCGATCTTCCTGGCGCTCAGCGTCCAGATCACCTGCACGCGCGTGCGGCCGTTCGGGGTGAAGGCGTCGGAGGTCGACACCATCCGGCACAGGGTCGGGGTCGCGATCTCGGCCACGTAGTGCTGGACCATCAGCGTCTGGCCGATCATCTCGACATTGATCGACATGCGCCTGCCGTCGTCGGTGAAGGTGGCGCCGGCCGAGATGTGGTCCGGGGCGCAGCAGCGCTGGTATTCGGCCTCCGGCAGGTTGAACAGCCAGTCGGCGATGTCGATCGCCTCGATCGGCGCATTGATGATCGCGCTATAGGCCGAGGCGGACAGTTGCTTGTCCGTGATGATGATGTCCGACATTGCCGTCTCCTGTTGGCTGCCGTCATCCGGACCGCCGCTGCGGACCTCGCTGGATGACCGCCCGACTGTCGGCCCGGCGACGCCGGCGAGGTAGCCATCCATAGGTCTTGGCGGCGAGCGCATGGGGAGGGGGCGGCTAGACCAAGGTTTGGCGGCGCGTCGCCCACGAAAAAGCCGCGGCGCCCGTAAGCGCCGCGGCTCTCGTTTCAGTCCTTCGGACCGACCCTAGCGGTAGGCCGGCGGGAGACCGTTGTCGCCGGCGGCGTAGCGGTCGCGCAGCTGGGTCTGGCGGCTGTCGGCGGGCTGTTCGACGCCGCCGATGAACACCTTGTCGGCCCAGCTGGTGGTTTCCAGCGGATCGCCGGTCCACAGCACGAGGTCGGCGGTCTTGCCGACATCGAGGGATCCGATCTTGTCGGCCATGCCCCAGATCTTCGCGGGCGTCAGGGTGATCGCCGCCAGGGCGGCCGGGTAGGGCAGGCCGTTGGCGACGGCGAGGCCCGCGTTCAGCCGTTCCTGGCGCAGGTTGTTGAAGTCGCGCGCGCCGTTGATCGCCACCGTCACGCCGGCCGCGTTCAGGCGGGCGGCGTTGTCGAGGCGCGAGCCCAGGGTCTCGAAGCTGTCGGGCAGGTCGGCCTGGGTGTCGACGATCACCGGCACGCCGGCGCGGGCGATCTCGCCGGCCACGATCCAGCCTTCCTCGGCGCCTTCCAGCACGATCCTGATCTTCTCCTCGGCCGCCAGCTTGAGGGCCAGGCGGATGTCCGAAGCGCGGTGGGCGCGGATCAGCAGCGGGGTCTTGCCCTGCACCACCGGGACCAGGGCCTCGAGATCGAGGCGCGAGAGGCCGTAGTCGCGGGTCGCGCCTTGCTCGAAGGCGGCGCGGTTGCGGGCGAACGCACGAGCGTCCTCCAGGGCCGACTTGACCAGCACGATCGATGCGCCGCGCGAGCCGCCGGCGGCGCGCGCCCCGGCTTCGCCCAGCGACAGGGTCACGGCGGTCTTCGACTTGGAAACGATGTCGGCCTCGCCGGCCTTCAGCCGCACGAAGGCGGCCTGGCCGCCGAACAGCGGGGGATCGCCGCCACCGTCCTTGCCTGCCGTCATCTCCTCGACCACGCCGTCGTCGGCGTGCTCGTGGGCGCCGCCGCCCACGCCCGACAGGATCGGGGTGACGGCCGAGGCGGTGATGCCGCCGTCGCGGGCAAGGCCGATCATCGGCGAGGCCGGATTGACGCTGTAGGCGATGTCGAAGGCGGCCGACAGGGCGTCGCCGGTGCCGTCGTCGCGGGTCTCGCGCACGCCGCCGATCTCGGAGGCGCCGATGTTCGACGACGGAGCCACCAGGCCCGGGGTCACGACCCCGCCCTTGGCGTCGATCGTCGGCACGCCGGCGGGGACGGTGACGCCCGCGCCGACGGCGGCGATCTTGCCGTCACGGACGACGATGGTTCCGGAAGGGATGGCCGCGCTCGACACCGGCTCGATGCGGGCGTTGACGATGGCGAAGGTCTGGGCGGAAGCCGGACCGGCGACGACGGCGATCAGGGCCGCGCCGGAGAGAAGAGCCAAACGGATCATCAGTTGAACGCTCCCTGGCCGGGCTGGCCGAGCTCGAAGTCGGACTTGGGCTGATAGCGCGGGTCCTTGCGGTCGTAGGTCAGGGCCCCGTCGACATAGACCTGCTCGGCCTGGGCGTAGACGCTGAACGGATCGCGGTTCCAGACCACGATGTCGCCGGCCTTGCCGGCTTCCAGGCTGCCGGTCTTGTCGGCGATGCCCATGGCCTTGGCAGGATTGGCCGTGATCCACTTGATGGCCTCGGCGCGCGTGACGCCATAGCCCAGCTTGTTGCCGGCGGTCATGGCGATGGCGGCCTCCTGGTTGAGGCGCTGGGTCATGATCGGGTCGTCGGAATGGATGACGACGCAGGCGCCGGCCTTCCAAAGCATGGCGGCGTTGGCGTCGATGCCGTCCAGGCTTTCCATCTTGAAGCCGGTCCACGACGCCCAGGTCGCCGAGCAGACGCCTTCCTTGGCGAGGAGGGGCGCGATCTTGTAGCTCTCCACCGCGTGGTGGAACATGGTGATCTTGTAGCCGAACTCCTTGGCGATATCGATCATCACCGCCTCTTCGTCGGCGCGGTAGCAGTGGTTCTGCACCAGGATCTCGCCCTTCAGCACGCCGGCCAGGGTCTCCAGCTGCAGGTCGCGCTTGGGGGCGTCGGCCTTTTCGCCCTTGTCCTTCTTGGCGCGGTAGTCTTCCCACTTGCGGGCGTAGTCGGCCGCGTCGATCCAGGCCTTGCGGTAGCCGTAGACATTGCCCATCGCCGTCGAGGGCGAGCGGCCCTTGCCGCCATAGACGCGTTTGGGGTTCTCGCCGCAGGCCATCTTCAGGCCGTAGGGCGCGCCGGGGAACTTCATGCCCTGCATGGTGGTCGAGGGCACGTTTTTCAGCGTCACCGAGCGGCCGCCGAACAGGTTGGCGCTGCCGGGGAGGATCTGCAGCGTGGTCACCCCGCCGGCGCGGGCGCGGTTGAAGCCCGGATCCTGCGGCCACACCGAGTGCTCGGCCCACACCTGGGCGGTGTTGGGGTCGGTGGCCTCGTTGCCGTCCGACTTGGCCTGCACGCCGGGCGAGGGATAGACGCCCAGGTGGCTGTGGGCGTCGATGATGCCGGGGGTGATCCACTTGCCCTTGGCGTCGATGGTGGTCACGCCGGCCGGGATGGCGGTGTCGGGGCCGCCGACGGCCAGGATCTTGCCGTGCTGCACGACGACCACGCCGTTCTCGATCTGCTGGCCGGTCGCGGTCAGCACCGTGGCGCCGACGAAGGCGGTCGGGCGCGAGGGCAGGGGAGCATAGGTCGAGGGGAAGCCCGACGAGGCCTCGCCGTCCAGGCCCTTGGGCAGCGGCTTGGCCGGAGTCTTCTCCGCCTTCTCGGCCGGCTTGGCGCCGGCTTCGGGCTTGGCCGCCGTGCCCGTGGTGGCGCAGGCGGCGAGCCCCAGCGCCAGCAGACTGACGGCCGCGGCCGTCGTACCCCATCTCGTCATGAACTTTCCCCGACTCTCGGAAGAGGCGGCGAGGACAGACTAAATCAGACCCCTGATCAAGCCGATCGGCGCCCCATTTTTCCCTGATCGCGACGTTTGTCTGTCGCTTGCGCTTCGTGCGAGGATCGCCTCCTGACGTTGAATCGACGCGGGAGGACCAACTATGCGCCTTCGTTCCTTTGTTGGCCTCGCGGCCGCCGTCTTGCTGACCGCCTGCGCGGCCCAGCCCGCCGGCCCCTCCACGACGAGCCCGCCGCCGATGTCGCGCGCCCCGGTCGCCGAGGGCGGGATGTGCGGCGGCATCGCCGGCTTCCAGTGCGGCGAGGGCCTGTCCTGCGTGATGCCGGTCGGCGCCTGCCGGACGGTCGCCGACGCCTCGGGCATCTGCCGCAAGCGCCCGCAGGTCTGCACCATGGACTACCGCCCCGTCTGCGGCTGCGACGGCAAGACCTACGGCAACGCCTGCGGCGCGGCCGCCAAGGGCTCCAGCGTCGCCCACGAGGGCGAGTGCAAGCCGGAATGAACGACATGCTGACAGGACTGGACCGCCGACTGGTGCTAGTCGGCGGCGCGGCCGCGGCGATGACGCCGTCGCTGGCGCTTGCGGGAGACAAGACGATGTATGGACTGATCGGCCAGATGAAGGCCGCCCCCGGCAAGCGCGACGACCTGGTCGCGATCCTCAAGGAAGGCACGGGCGGGATGCCCGGCTGCCTGTCCTACATCCTCGCCCTGGACCCGACCGATGCCGACGCCATCTGGATCACCGAGGTCTGGACCGACAAGGAAAGCCACGCGGGGTCGCTGAAACTGCCGGCCGTGCAGGCGGCGATCGCCAAGGCGCGCCCGATCATCGCGGGCTTTGGCCACCGGTTCGAGACCACGCCGGTGGGCGGAGTGGGGCTATAGTCTCCCCAGCGATATCGGTCGTTCTGATCGACCTTTCGTCATCCGGCTTCCGGTGAGTGTCGTTTTGCTGCTAGGCGGGGCGGCAACGTATCGCTGGCGCGCGGAAGCTTAACTTGATCAAGCAATACGGATGGTCGGAACTGCTGGCCGAGGCTTTCAAGCCTCACGACCGCGCGGGCCACCTGGCCGGCCGCGTCGTCGTGCAGCAGCGCAACGGCTATCTGGTGATCACGGACGAGGGCGAGGTGCGGGCCAAGCTTTCCGGTCGCCTGCGCCATGAAGCCCAGGAGGCCGGCCATCCGGCGGTCGGCGACTGGGTGGCGGTGTCGATGAACACCGCAGAGCGCACCGCCGTCATCCAGGCCGTGCTGCCTCGCCGCACCGCCCTGGTCCGCCGGGCCGCCGACAGCGTGCAGACCCCCCAGGTCGTCGCCGCCAACGTCGATCTGGCCTTCATCGTCACGTCGATGAACGGCGACCTCAACCCACGCCGCATCGAGCGCTATCTGGCCGCCGCCTGGCAGAGCGGCGCCCGTCCCGTGGTCGTGCTGACGAAGTCGGACATCTGCGCCGAGGCGACGTCTCTCGCCGCCGAGGTCGAGGCCCTCGCCGCCGGCTGTCCGGTCGTCATCGTGTCGGCGCGCGAAGGGCGCGGCCTGGAAACCCTGCTGGCCCACCTGGCCCCCGGCGAGACCTGCGTCCTGATCGGCTCGTCCGGCGTCGGCAAATCCACCCTGGTCAATACGCTCCTGGGCGAGCAGCGCATGGCCACCCAGACCATCCGCGCGGCCGACGATCGTGGCCGACACACCACCAGCCACCGCGAACTGGCGCTGCTGCCCGGCGGTGGACTGATCATCGACACGCCCGGCGTCCGGGAAGTGGGTCTGATAGAAGCCGACGAGGGTGTGACCCAGGTGTTCGACGACATTGAGCGGCTGGCGGAAACCTGCAAGTTCGGCGACTGCAGCCACGCCAACGAGCCGGGCTGCGCGGTGCAGGGCGCGTTGCTGAGCGGGGATCTCGACCGCGGGCGCTGGGATCACTTCCGCAAGCTCGCCCAGGAAGCGGCCGCGGTGGAGAAGAATGCGGCCCGGGCGTTCAAGGACGCCGAGCGTCGCCGCCTCGGCAAGGCCCAGAAGACGTATCGCACCGCGCGGAAGGACGCCCGCGGCGGCGCCTAGCCTGAGGCTGGTCTCGCCGCCGCCGGCGAAAGGTTTTTCAAAATAGGGCCGCTCTTCCCGGCGAATGGGATTAGGTGAGTGGTTCAACACCTTCGAGAGATGACCAATGCCCGCCTTCACCATCGTCACCACCAGCGCGACCCAAGGCAGCGATTCAGCGGAGGTGAACACCCTGACGGACGAGTTCTCCAACGAGAGCGAAGCCCTGGGTTACGCCCGCCGCATGGCGGACGAGATGCTTGATCTCGCCAGCCAGCTGTCGCTGGATTTCGACTACACCAATGTCGGCCTCTACGAGGGCGACCTGCTCGATGCCGATCTCGATCCGGACCATGCCGCCTTCAAGGGCGCTTGGGTGCTGGATGAGGACGGCGCCGCCTTCGTTCCCGCCGACGAGTTCCGCGAAGGGATCGCCCAGGCCGACGCCTGATCGGTTCGGCTTAGGCTACCCGGACTGGGAAGCGATATCGCTTCTCAGTCCACGTACTGCTCGCTCACCGCCCCATCCAGCCGCCGCACCCGCGCGGCCGCCAGCACCTGCGGCTCCATCAGTCGGGCGTTGACGCCCATCTTGTCGCGCGTCGGGTCGTTGGAGCTCCAGTGGGTGACGCAGCCGCAGGCGCGGCAGCGGTGGAAGGCGATGGAGCGGTCGTCCCATTCGTAGATGTCGGTCGGGCCGCTCTCGACGCGGCGCACCAGCGTCGGGCTGTAATAGGCCCACAGCACGCCGTAGCGGCGGCAGACCGAGCAGTTGCAGTCGGTCACCTCGGTCGGCGCGATCTGGATCTCGAAGGCCACTGCCCCGCAGTGGCAACTGGTGCGGATCATCTTCGGGTCTCCAAAGAAAAAAAGGCCCGGGACTCGCGTCCCGGGCCTCGTCCGTTGTGCTCTAGGCCTTTCGGCTTAGCACTTGTAGTACATCTCGAATTCGACCGGGTGTGGGTGCAGTTGCAGACGCATCACTTCTTCCATCTTCAGCTCGATGTAGCTGTCGATGAAGTCGTCGTCCATGACGCCGCCGGCCTTCAGGAAGGCGCGGTCCTTGTCCAGGCTTTCCAGGGCTTCGCGCAGCGAGCCGCAGACTTCCGGGATCTTCTTCTGCTCGCGGGGCGGCAGGTCGTAGAGGTTCTTATCGGCCGGAGCGCCCGGGTCGATCTTGTTGATGATGCCGTCCAGGCCGGCCATCAGCAGGGCGACGAAGGTCAGGTACGGGTTGCCCATCGGGTCGGGGAAGCGGGCTTCCAGACGCTTGGCCTTCGGGCTGTCGACGTGCGGGATGCGGATCGAGGCCGAGCGGTTGCGCGAGCTGTAGGCCAGCTTCACCGGGGCTTCGTAGCCCGGCACCAGGCGCTTGTAGCTGTTGGTGGTCGAGTTCGAGAAGGCGTTGATGGCCTTGGCGTGCTTGATGATGCCGCCGATGTACCACAGGCATTCTTGCGACAGACCGGCGTACTTGTCGCCGGCGAACAGCGGCTTGCCGTCCTGCCAGATCGACTGGTGCACGTGCATGCCCGAGCCGTTGTCGGCGAACATCGGCTTGGCCATGAAGGTGGCCGTCTTGCCGTAGGCGTGGGCCACGTTGTGGATCACGTACTTATAGAGCTGCATGCGGTCGGCCATGGTGACCATGGTGTCGAACTTCAGGCCGAGCTCGTGCTGGGCGGGCGCCACTTCGTGGTGGTGCTTTTCCGGCTTCATGCCCAGCTCGCCCATGACGGCCAGCATTTCGCCGCGCAGATCTTGAGCCGAGTCGACCGGGTTGACCGGGAAGTAGCCGCCCTTGGGGCCCGGGCGGTGGCCCATGTTGCCTTCCGGATAGACCTTGCCCGAGTTGACCGGCAGTTCGCTCGAGTCGAACGAGTAGCCGGTGTTTTCCGGGGCGGTCGACCAGCGCACGTCGTCGAAGATGAAGAATTCGGCTTCCGGGCCGAAGTAGACGGTGTCGCCCACGCCCGCCGACTTGACGTAGTTCAGCGCGGCCTTGGCGATCGAGCGCGGGTCGCGGTTGTAGGGGGTGCCGTCGTCCGGGTTCACGACGTCGCAGAACAGAGCCAGGGTGGTCTGCTGATAGAACGGGTCGATGATGGCCGAGGTCAGGTCCGGACGCAGCTTCATGTCCGACTCGTTGATGGCCTTCCAGCCGGCGATCGACGAGCCGTCGAACATGGTGCCGTCGTTGAGGAAGTCGTCGTCGACCAGGTCGATGTCGAAGGTGACGTGCTGCATCTTGCCGCGAACGTCCGTGAAGCGGACGTCGACGTACTTCACGTCCTTTTCCTTGATCAGGTCCAGGATTTCCTTGGCGGTGCTCATTGTTATCCCCTTTGAGCGAGTAAAGTCTGAGGATGTGCCGTTAGACGGCGGACGGACCGGTTTCGCCGGTCCGGATGCGGACGACTTCGGTGATCTCCGAGACGAAGATCTTGCCGTCGCCGATGCGGCCCGTGCGGGCGGCGTTGGTGATCGCCTCGAGGGCGGGTTCGAGCTGGCTGTCCTCGACGACCACCTCGACCTTGATCTTGGGCAGGAAGTCCACGACGTACTCGGCGCCGCGATAGAGCTCGGTGTGGCCCTTCTGGCGGCCGTAGCCCTTGGCTTCCAGCACGGTCATCCCTTGGACGCCCATGTCCTGGAGCGCCTCTTTGACCTCATCCAGCTTGAACGGCTTGATGACGGCTTCGATCTTTTTCATCGGTCTCTTCCGCGTCCGACGACGCATGGCCTCTGACTTTGAGCGGCAAGGATCACGCCGCCCCGGACGCCACAAGCAGGCTGTCTCGCGATTGTCGTGCTTCCGCCGACGGTTTTGGCATATGAGCAAATCTTGAGCGAGATTTGATCGAAAAATATGCATTTCGGAATTGTGGCTCAAAACGGCCTTGCCGCGCCCCCAACCCCGCCTAGGATCACGAAAACAATCGTTTGAACGGGGGCGAACATGCGGGACGAGACGCCGGTTTTGATCGGCGCGGGGCAGTTCACGTTTCGCGGTCCGGCCGAAAATTCGCCTTCGCCGCTGGAATTGCTGAGAATTGCGGCGAAACGCGCTGACGCCGACACCGGAGTCGAGGGCACGGTTCTTGCGCGTTTGGACGCTCTGGCGGTCGTAGCGTTCAGCATCGACGCTCCCGGCGCGCTTTCGAAGCTGCCGCTTCCCCGCCTGTCGGATCCGCCGGCCAGCCTGGCGCGGGCGCTGGGCGCCGATCCCGCCTGGGCGGTCTATACCGAAACCGGCGGCAACAGCCCGCAGCAGGCGATCAACATCCTGGCCGAGCGGATCGCCCGCGGCGAGTCGCGGCTGGGCCTCGTCACCGGCGCCGAATTCCTCGGCTCGCTGATGAAGCGCGCCAAGGGCGGCCTGGGCTTCGACGGCTGGGCCGACGAGATCGAGACCAGGCCCGTCCGCATCGGCGACCCGCGCCCCGGCGTCACCGAGCAGGAGGCGGCCCACGGCCTGGGCTATCCGGTCAACACCTATCCCTTGTTCGAGAACGCCCTGCGGGCCCGCGACGGGCGGAGCCTCGCCGACCACCAGGCGCGGCTGGGCGCGCTGTTCTCGCCGTTCAGCAAGGTCGCCGCCGCCGATCCCGAGGCCTGGTTCCCGGTCGAGCGCGGCCCCGAGGAGCTGGTCACGGTCACCGAGCGCAACCGCATGGTCGGCTACCCGTACCCCAAGTACCTCAACGCCATCATGGAGGTGGACCAGTCGGCCGCCGTGCTGGTCGCCAGCGTCGGCATGGCCCGCGAACTGGGCGTGCCGCAGGACCGCTGGGTGTTCCTGCACGGCTGCGCCGACGCCGCCGACCTCTGGTACCCGCTGCAGCGGCAGGACTTCCACTCCAGCCCGGCCATCCGCCTTACCGGCCAGCGGGCGCTGGAGATGGCCGGCATCGGGCTCGACGATCTTTCCCTGATCGACCTTTATTCCTGCTTCCCCTCGGCCGTGCAGATCGCCGCCGAGGAACTGGGCCTGGCGCTGGACGACCCGCGCGGCCTGACCGTTACCGGCGGCCTGCCTTATTTCGGCGGGCCGGGAAACAACTACAGCCTCCACGCCGTGGCCCGATTGGTCGAGCGGCTGCGCGCGCGGCCCGGCGCCTACGGCCTGTCGACCGCCAACGGCTGGTTCCTGACCAAGCAGTCGGTCGGGATCTATTCGACCCGCCCGGTCGAGGGCGAATGGCGGCGCGAGGATCCGGCAGTGATCCAGGGCGAGATCGACGCCCTGCCGCATCCGCCGATCGTCGAGACGCCGGAGGGGCGCGGAACGATCGAGACCTACACCGTCGTCCACGCCCGCCAGGGGCCGCGCATGGGGATCGTCGTCGGCCGCACGGAAGACGGCGCGCGGTTCGTGGCCAACACGCCAGATGACGCCGCGACCCTGGCCGACCTCGAAGGCCGCGAAGGCGTCGGGCGCACCGGAACGGTCGGGCGTCATCCCGACGGCGTGCGCAACCTCTTCACGCCGGACGCCGCCTGATGAGCCGCGTCCATGTCATCCGCCACGGCAAGCCGGCCGCGACCTGGGGCGGCCATGACGACGATCCAGGCCTCGACGAGATCGGCCAGGAGCAGGCGAGGGCGGTGGCCGCCATCCTCTTCGCCCTGCCGGCGGGCGAGCGCCCGACCCGCGTCGTCTCCTCGCCCCTGCGCCGCTGCCGCGAGACCGCCGCGCCTTTGGCGCGACTGCTTGGCGTTTCGGTCGAGATCGAGCCGGCCGTCGGCGAGATCCCGACCCCGGCCGCCCTGGCGCCGGAGGCGCGTCCCGCCTGGCTGAAGCAGGCCTTCGCCGGCGACTGGGCCGATATCGAGGGCGACCGCGACTATCTGGCCTGGACCCGCGAGGTGGCCGCCGCCCTGGCGCGATACGAGGGATGCGCCGTCTTCAGCCACTTCGTCGCCCTCAACGCCGCCGTCGCCGCGGCGCTAGGTTCGGCGGCGGTGCTGGCCTTCCGGCCGGACCATGCGAGCATCACGGTCTTCGAAGTCGTCGACAATGGCTTGGCGCTCGTCGAGAAAGGCAGGGAAGCCTCCACCGGCGTTCTTTGATGGAGCCGCCCCGCATGCCTCGCCACATAATGACCGTCGCCGAGATGAAGGCGGCCGACGCGGCGGCCGTGGCGGCCGGAACGCCGGCGACCACCTTGATGGAGCGGGCCGGCAAGGGCGCGGCCGAGGCGATCCGGGAACGCTGGTCGCGCCGCCCGGTGGTGATCTGGTGCGGCCCCGGCGACAACGGCGGCGACGGCTATGTCATCGCCCGCCACCTGAAGCGGCGCG
This sequence comes from Caulobacter sp. GW821-FHT09B11, assembly GCF_059418205.1. NCBI lineage: Bacteria > Pseudomonadati > Pseudomonadota > Alphaproteobacteria > Caulobacterales > Caulobacteraceae > Caulobacter > Caulobacter sp. GW821-FHT09B11. The sequence goes on from NZ_JBWKPK010000040.1 coordinate 28,622, forward strand.
GCTGGCCGGTGCGGGTCGAGGCCCTGGCGGCGCCGGCTACGCCGTCGTGCCGCTGGGCCGCCGAGCGCTGGCGTGGCGAGGTCCATCCGCTGAACCCCGCCGTCAGCCCGGCCGAGCTCTATGTCGACGCCCTGTTCGGCGCGGGCCTATCGCGGCCGCTGGAAGGGCTCGCCGACGATCTGGCCCGCGCCGCCGAGGGACTGTCGCCCCGCATCGTCGCCATCGACACGCCCAGCGGCGTCCATGGCGACACCGGCCGGCCGATCGCCGGCCGCGCCCTGGCGGCGGCCCTGACCGTCACCTTCCACCGCCGCAAGCCCGCCCACGTGTTGGCGCCCGGGGGAGGGATGGGCCGCGCGGCCTGCGGCGAGGTCCAGGTGGTCGATATCGGCCTTTCCGACGCCGGGGCCGGCGACCTCTTCGAGAACGACCCGTCGCTGTGGGGCGCGCGCTTCCCCTGGCCCTCGAACGACGCCCACAAGCATGCGCGCGGCCGGCTGGTGGTGGTCAGCGGCGAGGCCTGGAGCACGGGGGCGGCGCGGCTGTCGGCCCGCGCGGGCCTGCGGATCGGGGCGGGGGTGGTCACCCTGCTGTCGCCGCCGAGCGCCCTGCCGGTCAACGCCGCCCATCTGGAAGCGGTGATGCTGGCCCCGTTCGAGACCGACGCGGACCTCGCCGAGCGCGCCGCCAGCGCCGCCGCCGCGGTCATCGGCCCGGCCGCCGGGGTGGGGGAGGCGACGGCGCGCAACCTCACCGCCCTGGCCGGCACCGGCGCGGCCCTGGTGGTCGACGCCGACGCCCTGACCAGCTTCGCCCACGCGCCCGACGAGCTTTTCGCCCGCCTCGACCGTGACGACGTGCTGACCCCGCATCCGGGCGAGTTCGAGCGGCTGTTCCCCGGTCTTCTGAAGACCGCCCCCGAACGCATCGCCGCCGCCCGGCAGGCCGCCCGGCGCGCCGGCGCGATCGTGCTTCTGAAAGGCCCCGACACCGTCATCGCCGCGCCCGACGGCCGCACGGCGGTGAACCTCAACGGCTCGCCCTGGCTGGCCACCGCCGGCTCCGGCGACGTGCTGGCCGGCTTCATCGCGGGCCTGGCGGCCCAAGGCATGGAAAGCTTCGACGCCGCCTGCGCGGGGGCCTGGATCCACGCCGAGTGCGCGGCCGCGCACGGCCCGGGCCTGATCGCCGAAGACCTGCCGGGCCTGGCGCCGACAGTGCTCAAACGGCTGTGGGACAAGCACCAAAAACCTCTCCCATAGGGAGAGGGAGGGGCCCATGCGCAGCATGGGAGGGTGAGGGGTTACAGTCTTTCCGGACGGGGCAGGGATTTTAGAGCGACGGGACCGCCGACGGCGTACGCCCTCACCCTCCCACCGCTTCGCGGCGGGCCCCTCCCTCTCCCCACGGGAGAGGTGTCCCTTAGGCCGCCCCGATCGCTTCCAGCTCGAACGGCGTGGTCTGGTAGACCGCGTTCAGCCAGTTGGCGAACAGCAGGTGTGCGTGGCTGCGCCAGCGGTTGCGCGGGGCGCGGGTCGGGTCGTCACCGGGGAAGTAGTGCGCGGGCGGCGGCGTGGTCGGGTCGATCAGCCGGTCGCGGGCGTATTCCGCCGCCAGGGTGCCGGTCTCGTATTCCGGATGGTTGAACATGTAGAGCCAGCGGCGACGGGCGTCCTCCAGCAGGCACAGGCCCGATTCCTCCGACGCGAGCAGCACCTTCAGCGAGCCGTCGGCGGGCAGGTCCTCGGACCGCACCTCGGTCCAGCGCGACACCGGGATGTCGATCTCGTCGGCCAGGCCCCGCAGATAGGGCGAGGCCGGCGCCAGGTTGGCGTGCGGGAAGACGCCCGAGCGCTTTTCCGACAGCAGGTGCTTGGGCACGCCGTGGAAGTGGCGCACGCCGGCCTGGGCGCCCCAGCACACCGCCAGGCCCGAATGCACGTTTGTCTGCGACCAGTCGAAGATGCTGGAAAGCTCGTCCCAGTAGCTGACTTCCTCGAAGTCCAGGGTCTCGACCGGCGCGCCGGTGACGATCAGGCCGTCGAAGCGCTCGTTCCGAACCTCGTCCCACGGACGGTAGAAGGCCAGCATGTGCTCGGCAGACGTGGTCTTTGGCGCATGGCCGGAGATCTGGATCAGCGACAGCTCGATCTGCAGCGGGCTGGCGCCCAGCAGGCGCGCGAAGTGCCGTTCGGTGGTCGGCTTGTCAGGCATCAGGTTCAGCAGGCCGATGCGCAGCGGCCGGATGTCCTGGCGGGCGGCTTCGGTGTCGGCCATCAGCGACAGGCCTTCGGCTTCCAGCAGGGCGCGGGCCGGCAGGTTGTCGGGAATCTTGATGGGCATGCGCTGCGTCCGTCCGTCGAAAAACCAAGACTCGGGACGGCTTTAGGGATCACCCGTTTCGTTGCCGTCGCGGCCGCATCCCCCCGACGGGGCGCCACCTTGCTCGGGAAGCAGGTTGGCGTTGGGCGAGCCCAACTCTTGATGCAGGGGCGGCTTTAAAGGCGTCGCTTGCCGACCGCAAGAGGACGCGACGCCGCGCTCGCGGTTCGGACAGGCGGGGAGGGGCTTCAGGCTTCCAGGCGGTGCAGCACGATCTCGGCGCGGACGCCCTCGTCGAACAGGCGGCTGCCGTAGTCGAGCGCGGCCTGGAACGAGCGCTGCTCGGCCATGTCTGTATAGAGCACCCGCCGGTCGCAGGTGACTTCCCATCCGGCCTCGGTCTGTGTGACCTCGATCGTCCGCATACGCTGTTCTCCTACGCCATGGCGCAGTTAACCGTCGCTGGTTTGGAATGGTTGCGTGCGAATCCACCAAAATTCAAGCGTCACGTCCGTGCGCTGAAGGATTCGCGATGTCTGATCGAGGGGGAGGGGAAAACCGGCCCGGGCGTCAGTCGGGGGGGCAAGGCCCGGGCCGGTTTAATGTCTCGTGGCGTTACGCTCGACGGGACACGATGAAAACGACGCCGCCGCGACCGGGTTCCGACACGACGCGAAAAATCTGCGGCGCCACTTCAAATCGGTCGCGGTCGCGGCTAAGGCTCTGCGCCGACGCGGATGTGGCGGAACTGGTAGACGCACTGGATTTAGGTTCCAGCGCCGAGAGGCGTGGAGGTTCGAGTCCTCTCATCCGCACCATGTCGCCGCGCGCAGCGTTTTGCGCGCGGCGACGCCATACCCTTTGATCGACGCGAAGTGTCGTGACATAAGGGCGCTCTTTCGCCGCCCCCGGTGACGTGGGCGGCTATGATTTTTTGACCCCTGGGGCGGACGACGGGCGCGGGCGCCCAGAGCCGAGAAGCTAAGAATGTCGATGCAGATCGTTGAAAAGTCGGGCGAAGGCCTCAGCCGGGTTTACGGCGTTACGGTGCCCGCGAGTGAGCTGGCCACGCGTCTCGAGGCTCGTATCGCCGAAGTCGCGCCGCAGATGAACGTCAAGGGCTTCCGCCCCGGCAAGGTGCCGACCGCGCACGTCCGTCGCCTGTACGGCAAGGGCCTGATGGGCGAAGTCATCGAGCAGGCGCTCAACGAGACCACCCAGAAGATCCTCGACGAAAACAAGCTGCGCCCGGCCGGCCAGCCGGACCTGAAGCCGACGTCCGACATGGACAAGGTCATGGCCGGCGGCGAGGACCTGGCCTTCGAACTGGCCGTCGAGATCATGCCGGAATTCGAGCCGGTCGATCCGGCTTCGATCGAGCTGGTCAAGCCGGTCTACAAGATCCAGGACGCCGAAGTCGACGAGGCCCTGGCCGAGCTGGCCAAGCAGGCCCGCACCTACGAGCCGCGCAAGGGCAAGAGCCTGAAGGCCAAGGACGGCGACCAGCTGCTGATCGACTTCGTCGGCACCATCGACGGCGTCGCCTTCGCCGGCGGCACGGCAAACGACGCCGAGCTGGTGCTCGGTTCGGGCCAGTTCATCCCGGGCTTCGAAGAGCAACTGGTCGGTGCCAAGCCGGAAGACGTCGTGACGGTGAAGGTCAACTTCCCGGAAGACTACCAGGCCGCCGAACTGGCCGGTAAGGCCGCCGAGTTCGCCACCACCGTCAAGGAAGTGCGCGCCCCGGTCGACGCCGAGCCGGACGACGAACTGGCCAAGCGCCTGGGCCTGGCCGATCTGGCCGCCCTGAAGGACCTGCTGAAGTCGAACCTGGAAGGCCGCTACACCAACTCGAGCCGCTTCAAGCTGAAGCGCGCCCTGCTGGACGTGCTGGACACCAAGCACGACTTCCCGCTGCCGCCGCGCATGGTCGACGCCGAGTTCGCCGGCATCTGGCAACAGGTCCAGGCCGACAAGTCGCAAGGCGGCCTGCCGCCGGAAGACGCCGACAAGACCGAAGACCAGCTGAAGGACGAGTACCGCAAGATCGCCGAGCGCCGCGTGCGCCTGGGTCTGGTGCTCGCCGAGATCGGCCGCAAGAACGACGTGGTCGTCACCGACCAGGAACTGAACGAAGCGATCGTCCGCGAAGCCCGCCAGTACGGCGCCCAGGCTCAGCAGGTGTTCGACATGTACCGCCAGCGCGCCGATCTGCAGGCCTCGCTGCGTGCCCCGATCTACGAAGACAAGGTCGTCGACCTGATCTTCGGCAAGGCCAAGATCGAGGAAAAGGAAGTCTCCAAGGAAGAGCTCCTGGAAGAAGACGACCTGCCGGAAGGCTACGGCGGCTGAAGCCGTCGTCCCTTCGGGTGACGAAATCGGGGGCGCGGATCGAAAGGTCCGCGCCCCTTTTCGTTGGGCGTGAGTTCGGGCCGGCGCCTTGCAACCTGTTAAGCGCCACGCGATATGCGTCAGGAGCGGCGGCGCGGCGGTGATTCGCGCCCGCAAGGACATTCTGAGAAGGGCGAACCCCACATGATGTACGATCCGGTCGAGACGGCGATGAACCTGGTTCCGATGGTGGTCGAGCAGACCAGCCGCGGCGAACGCGCCTTCGACATCTTCTCGCGCCTTCTGAAGGAGCGGATCATCTTCCTCACGGGCCCGGTCGAGGACGGCATGGCCTCGCTGATCTGCGCCCAGCTGCTCTTCCTGGAGTCGGAGAACCCCAAGAAGGAAATCGCCATGTACATCAACTCGCCGGGCGGCGTGGTGACGTCGGGCCTCGCGATCTACGACACCATGCAATACATCAAGAGCCCGGTGACCACCGTGTGCATGGGCATGGCCGCCTCGATGGGCAGCCTGCTGCTCTGCGCCGGCGCCGCCGGCCAGCGCGTCGCCCTGCCGAACGCCCGCATCATGGTCCACCAGCCGTCGGGCGGCTTCCGCGGCCAGGCCTCGGACATCGTCCGTCACGCCGAGGACATCTCCAAGACCAAGCGCCGCCTGAACGAGATCTACGTCAAGCACTGCGGCCGCACTTATGAAGAGGTCGAGCGCGACCTGGACCGCGACAACTTCATGAGCGCCGAGGAAGCCAAGGCCTGGGGCCTGATCGACCAGATCCACGAGAACCGCGAAAGCTCGGAAGCCGGCGCCTGAAGCCAGCTGACGATCTGAAGATGAAGCCGCCGGCCGAAAGGTTGGCGGCTTTTTCTTTGCTGACTTACGCGCCCCGGTTTGGCCACGGGTGCTGGATCAGGCGAAACAAGCCAGCCCTACAACGGCCGGGCGATGCGGCGACAACGGCGGGATGAAGAGCCTCAACCTCCGGAGCCCGGCCATGCCCGTCCGTCCCCACACCCTGGCCGCCGCCGTCGCGGGCCTGCTGGCCCTGTCCGCCGTCACGGCCGCCCAGGCCCAGGAGGTTCCCCAGCACGGGATCGCCACCATGCGGCTGGCCGTCAGTCCCGAGCAGGTGCAGCAGATCGTCTCCGACCGCCTGCTGCAGGACGGCGTCACGGCGGGCCTGGCGACCCTGCGCCAGAATCTCTCCCTGACCCCCGCCCAGCAGGGCCGCTGGCGCGACTTCATCCTGGCCTCGAACGCCAAGCCCTCGGGCCTGGTGCTGGCCGTGGTCGCGCCCGAGGACGAGACCCCGCTGGCCCAGGCCCGCGCCGGCCTCGTCCTGCAACGCGAGCAGCTGGTGTTCGAGCAGCGGCGGGTGAAGGCCATGGGTCGGCTCTACAAGTCGCTCGACGCCAACCAGCGCGCGGTCTTCGACCAGGCCTATTCGGTGATCGGCAGCCTGTCGGTCAGCACCACCCAGCTCCCGGCGGGTTTCGCCCAGGCCGGGGCAGGGGTGGAGTAGGGGAAGGAACAACCGGCCCAGACCTGGCCCCCAACCTCCCGTCATTCCCGCCCTTGTGGCGGGAACCCCTGGCTCCGTTCGCACGTGAAGCGCCAGCGGATCGCCGGCGATCCGCCCCATTCGCCCTTGCGGCTGACAGAGGGGTTCCCGCCACAAGGGCGGGAATGACGGGATATAAAGGCCTGGCTACCCCGGCTTGCCCTTGAAGATGCGGTAGCCGCGCTCCTGCGCGATGGCCAGCATCTCGGTGTCGCCCGAGGTGTCGCCATAGGCGGCGGCCAGCTTGATGGACTCGCCGAAGGTCTCGCGCAGGCGCACCACCTTCTCGGGGCCCCGGCAGTTGGGGCCGAGCAGCGAGCCGACCACCTTGCCGTTGAGGTCGAAGGCCAGCTTGGTGCCGATCAGCAGGTCGGCGCCGATGCCGCGCGCGAACGGGGCCACCACCAGGTCGGGCGAGGCGGTGACGATCACCATCCTGGCCCCCTGCGCCCGCCAGCGCCGCCACACCGCCAGGGCGTCGGGGCGGAACAGGCTCTGCGCGTGGCCCTCGGCGAACTTGCGGGCCTGGGCCTCCAGCCGCTCCTGCGGCACGCCCTTGAGGAACTCGCGGATGGCCGCGGCCTTGATGCGGCCCCGGTCGCGGTGGAACAGGTAGGAGAGGGCGGCCGGCGCCAGGCGGATCATGCCCATCGTCCAGCGGCCGCCGCTCACCCGCCACTTCAGGAAGGCCGTGAAGCTGTCGCGCACCGTCAGGGTGCCGTCGAAGTCGAAGGCCACCAGCGGCGGGCTGGCTTCGGTGTGGGTCGGGGCGTGAGCGTCGTGCGACGCGCCCGGCGCCGTTTCTTGGGTCTCGGCCATTTCGTCTCCGCCCCTCGGGCGAACTCCTTTTAACGGCGCCGCTTGCAGCACGATTCCGGCTGTGTTCGAAAAGCTTAGAGCCTGCGTCGATGTTCCACACCCCGTCTGGCGCTTGCTTTGGCCTACAGTCGTCCCATCTAGGGATGGAATCCCATGATCAGACGCGAAACATCCACGAACTTGGCGCCGGAAACGGGCTCCAAGGCTTGTGCCGCGCGTTCGGATCGGGGAATGTCAAGGATTAGACAACTCCCGTTCGGTATCCTGTTGCTTCGGTGGCGGGATACGCGTGGGGGTCGGCGGTAGCGGCTTTCGCCGTCAACGCCCTAGCGTGAGAAGCGACCATGACGAAAGCCGCCAGCGGCGACGCCAAGAGCACCCTGTACTGTTCTTTCTGCGGAAAGAGCCAACATGAAGTGCGCAAGCTCATCGCCGGACCCACCGTGTTCATCTGCGATGAATGCGTCGAGCTTTGCATGGATATCATCCGTGAAGAGCACAAGATCGCCTTCGTGAAGTCCAAGGACGGCGTTCCGACGCCGCGCGAGATCTGCGAGGTCCTGGACGACTACGTGATCGGACAAGGTCACGCCAAGAAGGTGCTCGCGGTCGCGGTGCACAATCACTACAAGCGCCTGAACCACGCCTCGAAGAACAACGACGTCGAGCTGGCCAAGTCGAACATCCTTCTGGTCGGTCCGACCGGCACGGGTAAGACCCTGCTGGCCCAGACCCTGGCCCGAATCATCGACGTGCCGTTCACGATGGCCGACGCCACGACGCTGACCGAAGCCGGTTACGTCGGCGAAGACGTCGAGAACATCGTGCTGAAGCTGCTGCAAGCCGCCGACTACAATGTCGAGCGCGCCCAGCGCGGCATCGTCTACATCGACGAAATCGACAAGATCAGCCGCAAGTCCGACAACCCGTCGATCACCCGCGACGTGTCGGGCGAAGGCGTGCAGCAGGCCCTGCTGAAGATCATGGAAGGCACCGTCGCCTCCGTGCCGCCGCAAGGCGGGCGCAAGCATCCGCAGCAGGAGTTCCTGCAGGTCGACACGACGAACATCCTGTTCATCTGCGGCGGGGCCTTCGCGGGCCTCGAGCGCATCATCTCGGCCCGCGGTTCGGCCAAGTCGATCGGCTTCGGCGCCAAGGTGGCCGATCCGGAAGACCGTCGCACCGGCGAGATCCTGCGCGGCGTCGAGCCCGACGACCTGCAGCGCTTCGGCCTGATCCCGGAATTCATCGGCCGTCTGCCGGTGATCGCCACCCTGGAAGACCTCGACGAGGCCGCCCTGGTGAAGATCCTGACCGAGCCGAAGAACGCCTTCGTCAAGCAGTACCAGCGCCTGTTCGAGATGGAGAACATCGGCCTGACCTTCACCGAGGACGCCCTGCACGGCGTCGCCAAGAAGGCCATCGCCCGCAAGACCGGCGCCCGCGGCCTGCGCTCGATCATGGAAGGCATCCTGCTGGAGACCATGTTCGAACTGCCCAACTACGAGGGCGTCGAGGAAGTGGTGGTCAACGCCGAAGTCGTCGAAGGCCGCGCCCAGCCGCTGCTGATCTACGCCGAAAAGAAGGGCGGCGCGGCCTCGGCCTGAGGCCTGGCTGCATCGCTTGAGAGATGAGAACGGCGGGCTCCAAGAGCCCGCCGTTTTTCTTTGATCCTCCCCCTCTGGGGGAGGCGGCCCGAAGGGCCGGAGGGGGGCCGTTTTCAGCTTCCTGGTCGGCGGCCGTCTCCGCATCCAGCAACAAAACTCCGCCTCCCTCGCCCCTGTGGCGAGGGCCCATGCCGGCGACCGCTCAAGCCCAGGCCGTTCTGCCGAGGTCTGAGCAGCTGAACGATGGATCCTGGGCACAAGGCCCAGGAAGGCGGTGTTGGGTCGAGCGAGGGAAGTTACGAGCGGGGAGCCTGCCCCCTCCCGTAAAATCCCCGCGAAAGCGGGGACCCAGGCTTTCATGATCCCTCTCCCCTTGCGGGAGAGGGTGGCCTCGCGGAGCGAGGTCGGGTGAGGGGTCTCTCAAATCTCGAAGCCGCGT
>NZ_JBWKPK010000041.1:0-35383 GCF_059418205.1 Caulobacter sp. GW821-FHT09B11
CGACCCGGCCAACGCCTCGTTCCTTCAGCCAGGCGGCCAACGCCTCCCAGCCGGCCGCGTCGTTGGCCGCCTGGAACTGCTCGCCGCAACCATGCACCGCTGCGTCCAGCCGGCGCTTGCCCACGTCGATCCCGCCGATTTTCGTGCTACGCTCACTGCGTTCCATCGACCCATCCTTGTGGCTTCGGACCTCATCGTCCCTGCAACCATCCGGGTCATGAAACTTCGGCGGCGGCCCTGCTCACCCACGGCCCTAACGCCCAGGGGTTGTCGGCCCCTCCGCCGAAACCCGCCTGACGTTGCACCGTCGGGCGGGTGTCCCGGAAGACCCCCTCACGCTAACAGCCTTCCAACAGACAAGGGGTTAGGGACCGAAGACGGCGTGCCGGCACGACGGTCGACGCCGTAACCCCTCACCCTCCCATCGCTTCGCGACGGGCCCCTCCCTCTCCCTCTGGGAGAGGGGAGCTACCCCTCGAACGCCGCGATGATCGGGCAGGGGCCTTCGTCGCCGGCGCTGCAGGTGTGCAGCAGCTTCGACAGCCCGGTGCGCGCGGCTTGCAGTTCCTCGATCCGGTGGTCGAGGTCGGCGATGCGCTCGCGGGCCAGCTCCCGCGCACGGGCGCGGTCCTGGCCGGCGTCCAGGGCCAGCAGCTCGCCGATCTGCTCCAGGGTGAAGCCGGCCGATTGCGCCGAACGGATGAACCGCAGCCGCCGCACGGCTTCGTCGCCATAGCGTCGCACGCCTTCACCGCGCTCGGGCGTCTCCAAGAGGCTCCGGCGCTGGTAGTAGCGGACGGTCTCCACCCCCACCCCGCCGGCCCGAGCCAGTCCCGCAATGGTATCCGCCGCCATCCCTTGACTCCGTACCATGGTACGGAACTCATATGAGGCGGGTCCCGTACGCGTACAAGGAGACCCGCCGTGAGTTCAGCCGCCCCGAAGACCGCCGTCCTCTACCGCATGGTGATGGACAAGCACGTCTGTCCCTACGGCCTGAAGGCCCGCCACCTGCTGCGCGCCCGGGGCTACGTGGTCGAGGATCATCACCTGAAGACCCGCGAGGAGACCGACGCCTTCAAGGCCCGGCACGGCGTCAAGACCACCCCGCAGGTGTTCATCGGCGGCGAGCGGATCGGCGGCTTCGACGACCTGCGCCGGTTCTTCGGCGGCAGGCCCCGCGATCCCAAGGCCAAGACCTACCAGCCGGTGATCGCTCTCTTCGCCATGACCGCCCTGCTGGCCCTGGCGGCGGCCTATGTGGTGGACGGCGCGCCGCTCACCCCGCGCGCGGTCGAGTGGTTCATCAGCTTTTCCATGGTGGTGCTGGCGATCCAGAAGCTGCGCGACGTCGAGAGCTTCTCCAGCATGTTCCTGGGCTACGACCTGCTGGCCAAGCGCTGGGTGCCGTATGCTTACGTCTATCCGTTCGCGGAGGGTCTGGCGGGCGTGCTGATGACGGCCGGGGTGCTGACCTGGTTCTTCGCGCCCCTGGCGCTGGTGATCGGCGGGATCGGCGCGGTGTCGGTGTTCAAGGCTGTCTATCTCGACAGGCGCGACCTGAAATGCGCCTGCGTCGGCGGCGACAGCAACGTGCCGCTGGGCGGGGTGTCGCTGCTGGAGAACGTGATGATGGTGGCGATGGCGGTGTGGATGCTGGTTCGCCATTAGAGCCTTCTCCCCTTGCGGGAGAAGGTGTCGCCGAAAGGCGACGGATGAGGGGTCTCTCAAACGAAAACCGCCGCGACAGCCGATCAGCCGTCGCGGCGGACAGGTCTTTCGACCCCTCACCCGACCTCCCTCCGGGAGGCCACCCTCTCCCGCAAGGGGAGAGGGATCAGGTCGTCAGTGAACCCCCAGCGCTTCCGGCGTCACCGCCACCAGGTCTTCCGCCCCCAGGGTCACGGCCGCCAGCTGGCCCGGGACCTGGGCAAGCACGCTTTCGGCATAGACCCGCAGCAGCTGGCCGCGCAGGGCCTCGGCTTGCGGGGCCAGGGCGCCCTTGGCCAGCATCCAGCCGCCGACCGTGTCGCCCAGCAGCTTGAGGTAGGCCGTGGCGCCGCTGAGCGCGTCGGGCATGGCGCGGGCGCGGCGGTCGACCAGCCAGGCGGTGGCCGAGGCGGCGGCGTCCAGCGCGGCTTCCAGGCGGCCGGCGACCGGGGTCAGCGAGGCGCCGGCGGCCTTCAGGGCCTCGATGGTGTCGCGGATGTCGTCCATCAGGTCGGCCACGGCCTGGCCGTCGGCCAGACCCAGCTTGCGGCCGATCAGGTCGATAGCCTGGATGCCGTTGGTGCCCTCGTAGATCGGGGTGATGCGGGCGTCGCGATAGTGCTGGGCCGCGCCCGTTTCCTCGATGAAGCCCATGCCGCCGTGGATCTGCACGCCCAGCGAGGCGACCTCGACGCCGACATCGGTCGACCAGGCCTTGGCGATCGGGGTCAGCAGTTCCTCGCGCAGCTTGGCGGTGGCGCGCACGGCCTCGTCGGTCGCGGCGTGGGCCAGGTCGGCGGCGACGGCGGTCGACAGGCAGATGCCGCGGGCGGCCTCGATCTTGGCCTTCATCAGCAGCAGCGTGCGGCGCACGTCCGGGTGGTCGAACAGGCGCGAGGGATAGGCGCCGGTCCAGGCCGAGCGGCCCTGCACGCGCTCCAGGCTGAAGTTCAGGGCCTGCTGGTAGGCGCGCTCGGCGATGGCGGTCCCTTGCGCGCCGACCTGCAGGCGGGCGGCGTTCATCATCGTGAACATGTGGGCCACGCCCTGGTGCAGCTTGCCGACCAGCTCGGCCTTTGCGCCCTCGAACAGCATGACACAGGTGGGCGAGCCGTGGATGCCCAGCTTGTGTTCCAGGCCGCCGACGCGGACGTCGTTGGCCGCGCCCGGCTTGCCGTCCTCGTCGATCAGCACCTTGGAGGCCAGGAACAGCGACACGCCCTTCACGCCGGGAGGGGCGTCGGGGGTGCGGGCCAGAACGAGGTGGACGATGTTGTCGGTGGCGTCGTGGTCGCCCCAGGTGATGAAGATCTTCTGGCCCGACAGGGTGTAGCCGCCCTGGCCGTCCGGCGTAGCCATGGTGGTGATGGCGGCCAGGTCCGAGCCGGCCTGCGGCTCGGTCAGGTTCATGGTGCCGGTCCATTCACCCGACACCAGCTTGGGCAGGAACACGTTCTTGTGGCGCTCGGTCCCGTGCAGGGCCAGGGCCTCGATGGCGCCCAGGCTCAGCATCGGGCACAGGCCGAAGGCCATGTTGGCCGCCTGCACCATCTCCAGCGTGGCGATCTCCAGCGCCTTGGGCAGGCCTTGGCCGCCGTGCTCGGGCGCGGCCGCCAGGCTGGTCCAGCCGGCCTCGGCGAAGGCCTTGTAGGCGTCGGCGAAGCCGGGGGCGCTGCGCACCACGCCGTTCTCGAGCTTGGCGCCCACCAGGTCGCCCTGGCGGTTGATCGGGGCCAGCACCTCGGCGGCGAACACGCCGGCGGCTTCCAGCACGGCGTCCACGGTGTCGGAATCGGCCTCGGGATAGGCCTCGGCGAGCTGGTCGAAGCCGGCCACGTGGCGCAGGGCGAAGGCGAGGTCGCGGACGGGGGCGCGGAAGGTCATGCAGGGGCCGATCTGTTCAAGCGTCGGGTTGGGGTATGTGATCCCTGTTTAGATCGCGCGACCCGCCGCGCCAAGGACCGCCAGGCGATCACGGCTTCGTGAGGAGACGCCCCTTCAACTGGACGGTGAAGTTCCTAAGTCGGGTAATCGCAACCGTCACTATGACAGTTTGGAGAACTGAACCCATGGCTCGCCCCTTCGCCTACGCCATTCTGGCCGGCGCCCTTCTCGCCGCTCCCCTCGCGGCCCCGGTCGCCGCCCTGGCGCAACCGGCGACGGATCCCGCCGCCGCCCCGGCCGGGACCTGGGCTCTGGACAAGCGCCACGCCAGCCTGACCCTGCGCGTGCGCCACTTCGGCACCTCGAACTACACCTTCCGCCTGACCGGCCTCGACGGCTCCTACAGCTTCGACCCGGCCAAGCCGCTGGACTCCAAGGTGTCGATCACCGTCGATCCGAAGTCGGTCGACACCGGCCTGCCCAACTTCAACAAGGAAATCTCGGACGATCCGAAGTTCTTCGACTCGGCCAAGTATCCGACGATCACCTTCGTCTCGACCAAGATCGAGCAGACCTCGGCCGGCAAGGGCAAGCTGACCGGCGACCTGACCTTCCGCGGCGTGACCAAGCCGGTGACCCTGGACGTCACCTACAACGGCTTCGCCAAGACCCCGTTCGGCTCGCAGATCATGGGCTTCTCGGCCACCGGCAAGATCAAGCGCTCGGAGTTCGGCTTCACCCACCTGGTGCCGATGGTGGGCGACGACGTCGACCTGGCGATCGAAGCCGAATTCAATCCGAAGAAGTAAGATCCTGACTTAAAGGACGGGCCTATGACCGCCGAGACGCTTTCGAAACCCGCCTCGGCGGCGGGTCCTTCCCGTTACTCTACGGTGGCGATCATCCTGCACTGGCTGATCGCCGCCGCCCTGATCTTCCAGGTGATCCTGGGGTGGCGGGCCGATGACGGCCCCAAGGGCGCGACCACCTTCGCCCTCTTCCAGCTGCACAAGTCGATCGGCATCACCATCCTGGTGCTCAGCGTCGCGCGCCTGATCTGGAAGCTGACCCACAAGTCGCCGCCGGCCCCGGCCGGCCAGCCGACCTGGGAGAAGATCGCCGCCCACGCCGTGCACGTCGGCTTCTACGTGATCATGATCGGCCTGCCGCTGACCGGCTGGATCATCGTTTCGACCAGCCGCATCAACATCCCGACCATCCTGTTCGGCGCCATCCCCTGGCCGCACTTGCCGGGCCTGCCCGAACTGGCCGCCGGGGCCAAGGACGCCTGGAACAACATCGGCCACCTGGGCCACGGCCTGCTGGTCAAGTTCACCTACCTGCTGCTGGCCCTGCACCTGGGCGCTGTGGCCAAGCACCAGATCCTCGACCGCGACGAGGTGTTCGGCCACATGGCCGCCGGCGCCAAGCCGGGCCTGAAGGAGCCGCGCCTGTGGCTGGCCGCCGCCGGCTTCGCCGCCGTGGTCGCCGCCGCCTATCTCTACACCCCGGCCAAGGCCAAGGCCCCCGCGCCGGCCCCGGCCGCCAGCGCTGCCGACGAGCTGTCCCTGCCGGACGAGACGCCCGCGCCCGCCGCCGCCGCGCCGGCCGCTGCTGCTCCGGGAGCCGCGCCCGCCGCTCCGGCTGAAGCGACGTCCGCCGCTCCGCCCGCCGACAGCGACCTGAAGGACCCCGTCGCCTGGACGGTGCAGAAGGGCTCGCACCTCGACTTCAACCTCGCCTGGGCCGACACCCCGATCCAGGGCCGGTTCAGCCGCTGGACCGCCGACATCCTGTTCTCGCCGGAAGCGCTGGACCGCTCCAGGCTGACCGTCAGCATCGACCTGGCCTCGGCCGGCACGGGCGACGGCCAGCGCGACGAGAGCCTGCAGGGACCCGACTTCTTCAACACCTCGGCCAATCCCAAGGCGACCTTCACCGCGACCAAGTTCCGCAAGACCGCCGAGGGCCGCTTCGTGGCCGACGGCGTGCTGGACCTGCGCGGCACGAAAAAGCCGCTCAGCCTGCCGTTCAGCCTGAAGATCGTCGGCGACACGGCCACGGCGCGCGGTGTAACCACCGTCGACCGGACCGTGTTCGGGGTTGGACAGGGCGAATGGGCGTCGACGGATCAGATACCGGGCAAGATCAAGGTGAGCTTCGCCCTGACCGCCAAGAAGAAGTCGTAGCCAAAGCCGCCGAGGCCCTCGTCGCCGGGGGCCTGGTGCTGCTGCCCACCGAAACCGTCTATGGCCTGGGAGCGGACGCTTCCAACCCCACGGCCGTGGCGGCGATCTTCGAGGCCAAGGGCCGCCCGCGCTTCAACCCGCTGATCGCCCACGTCGCCGACGTCGCGACCGCCGCCCGCATCGCCGCCTTCGACGATCGGGCGAGCGCGCTCGCCGAAGCGTTCTGGCCCGGCCCCCTGACCATCGTCGCCCCGATCGCCGACGTCTCGGCCGTCTGCGACCTGGCCCGCGCCGGACTGGAGACCGTCGCCATCCGCGTGCCCGGCCACCCGCTGGCCCGGGCCGTGCTGGCGGCGTTCGGCGGACCGGTCGTGGCCCCCTCGGCCAACCGCTCGGGCCGGCCCAGCCCCACCACCTACGCCGACGCCTACGCCGAGACTGGCGACAAATGCGCCGCCGCCCTCGACGGCGGCCCCTGCCAGGTGGGCCTGGAATCCACCGTCGTCGCCGTGCTCGACGGCCCCGTCCGCCTGCTGCGCCCCGGCGCCGTCACCCGCGCCCAACTGGAGGCCATAGTCGGCCCCCTCGCCGAAGCCGACGACGACGCCAAGCGCTCCCCGGGCCGCCTCGCCCTCCACTACGCCCCCGACGCCCCCGTCCGCATCGACGCCGACGCGCCGAGGGAAGGCGAAGCATTCCTGGCCTTTGGCGCGTGGCCGGAAGGGGAGGGGGTCCTGAACCTCAGCCCGTCAGGCGACCTCGCGGAGGCGGCAGCGAAGCTCTTCGCCTACCTGCGGGCGGCCGACCGCCTGAAGCCGACGGCCATCGCCGTGGCGAAGATCCCCGACGAAGGCCTGGGCGAGGCGATCAATGACCGCCTACGCCGGGCGGCGGGGTTTGTGGGGTAGGAGTAACCGTCGCGATGGTTGGCCGGTTTTAAGGGAAGGCTTGTCTCTCCATTGATGCGTGAGGCGTGCTGCTGCTGATTATTTTTGCGCGAGTTTGACGCTGGGCGTATCCTGTCTAGTGGATCGACCCTTGTTGAGGCTCCAGTGGGCGCACAAAAGCAAACTAAGGCTGCCATCGTTTATGACTTTGACGGCACTCTTTCACCCGGCTCAATGCAAGAGCACACCTTCATTCCTGAGCTAGGTTATTCCTCGGCCGATTTCTGGAGTGAGGTGAAGGAGGAGTGTCGCCGTCGCGATGGAGACGAAGTCCTGACCTATATGGAACTGATGCTGCGAAAATCGAAGCGATCAGTTACCGAAGATGGCCTTAGAGAGCACGGAGCCGAATTGCCTTTGTTTGATGGGGTGTCGGAATGGTTTGACCGGATGAATGAGTTTGCATCCGGTGTTGGACTTCTATTGGAGCACTACGTCATTTCCTCCGGAATTCGAGAAATGATAGAAGGTGTAAATATATACGATAAATTTACGAGAGTTTTTGCATCTAGTTTCGCGTACGATGCGAGTGGGGTAGCCGTTTGGCCATCTGTGGCTATAAATTATACTACAAAGACACAATTTTTGTTTAGAATTAATAAGGGAATTCAAAACACTTGGGACAATGAGGCCATAAATCGGTGGGTGCCGATGGCGGAAAGGCCTGTGCCCTTTGAGCGGATGATTTTCATTGGAGATGGAGACACAGACATTCCTTCCATGAAGATGCTCCGGCTTCAGGGAGGAGTTGCCGTTGCGGTGTTCGATCCCAAAAAATGGGAAGAGGCTAGCCATCAGAATAAGATGGGTAAGCTCATTGCTGAGGATCGCGCGAACTACGTTGCCCCCGCGGATTATCGTTCGGGGCAGCAATTGGACGTGACAGTGCGTGGCGTTCTCGGCCGTATGGCCCGTGAAGCTGGGTATAGGCCCGGCTAGTCGATCGTCCCCCACCCCTCCGTATACGCCGCAGAAAAACTCTCCCCCTGCCCACCCATTCTCTATTTCACCGATAGGAATAGGTCACTATCACGCTCCCCAATCCGCCGAATGGCGTTATCTCAGAACGAGGGGGCTCTCGTGGCTATCGGAATTTCGGGCGGCCTTTCGGCCAAGGGCGTCGGCCGCGCCGCGCTGCTGAGCGTGCTTCTTTCCTCCACCGCCGGCGCCGTGCTGGCCGCCGACCTGGCGCCGGCCGCTGATGTCGCCGCCGCCGCGACGCCCGCCGCCGCCGATCCGGCTGATCCGACCGCCACCGACGCCTCGGCCGTCGGCCAGGTGTTCGTCACCGCCCGCCGCCGCGAGGAGAGCGCCCAGGAGGTGCCGATCGCGCTGACCGTGACCTCGGCCGAGACCCTGACCCAGACCGGCGTCAACAGCATCGTCGCCCTGACCCAGCTGGTCCCGACACTGCAGGTGCTGTCGCCCAACCCGCGCAACACCGCCCTGACCATCCGCGGTCTCGGCGCGTCGTACGGCCTGGCCAATGACGGCCTGGAGCAGGGCGTCGGCATCTATGTGGACCAGGTCTACAATTCGCGCCCGGGCGCCGCGACGCTCGACTTCATCGACATCCAGCAGATCGAAGTGCTGCGCGGCCCGCAGGGCACGCTGTTCGGCAAGAACACCACGGCCGGCGCGCTGAACATCACCACCCGCGACGCCACCCAGAAGTTCGAGGCCGACGCCGAGGCCAGCTATGGCAGCCTCAACTTCCGCCAGTTCAAGGCCACGGTGGCCGGGCCGCTGATCGACGGCGTCCTGGCCGCCCGCCTGTCGTTCGTCGGCACCTGGCGCGACGGCGACCTCTACAATCCCAAGAGCAACACCTGGCAGAACGCCCGCTCGAGCACCGGCTACCGCGGCCAGCTGAAGTTCACCCCGAACGAGCAGCTGACGGTCAAGCTCTACGGCGACTACGCCTTCCAGCA
Source organism: Caulobacter sp. GW821-FHT09B11 (assembly GCF_059418205.1). Lineage (NCBI taxonomy): Bacteria > Pseudomonadati > Pseudomonadota > Alphaproteobacteria > Caulobacterales > Caulobacteraceae > Caulobacter > Caulobacter sp. GW821-FHT09B11. The sequence continues at coordinate 8,662 of NZ_JBWKPK010000041.1, forward strand.
GCCCGAGTGCTGCACCCAGGTCTATGTCACGGTCGGCACGACCCTGAAGCCGACCGCCCAGCAGTACGCCGCCCTGGCCGCCGGCAAGAACTACACCGTCGCCAGCACCAACCCCTATGACCGGATCTCCGACATCGACGATCCGATCCAGGCCGACCAGTGGGTCAACGGCCTGTCGGCGGTGGCCGACTACGACTTCGGCCCGGTGACCCTGACCTCGGTCACCGCCCACCGCGAATGGGACTGGGAGCCGCGCAACGACCGCGACTACACCGCGCTGGACGTCACCCGCCGCTCCAACAACCCCTCGCACCAGAAGCAGTTCAGCCAGGAGTTCCGCCTGTCCAACAACGAAGGCGAAGCCTTCGACTGGACCGTGGGCCTCTACTATTTCGACCAGAACGTCACGACCCACGGCGTCACCGAGTACGGCTCCGACGCCTCGTACTGGCTGCTGCCGGCCACCAACACGCCCTCGTCGCTGCTCGACGGCTACACGGTGTTCAACGACAGCACGATCGACACCACCAGCTACGCCGCTTTCGGCCAGCTGACCTGGAAGGTCAACGACCGCCTGAGCGTCACGCCCGGCGTGCGCTTCACCCAGGAGAAGAAGGACGGCGCCTATGTCCAGACCACCACGGGCGGCTCGGTGACCACCGACACCACCCTGATCAACCGCCGTCTGGGCATCGCCCGGCCGCAGACCTTCTCGGCCAAGACCGACGACGGCGCCTGGTCGGGCCAGATCGCCGTGGTCTACCAGCTGAGCGACGACATCAACGCCTACGCCACGGTGTCGAGCGGCAACAAGTCGGGCGGCATCAACATGACGTCGCTGCCGCTGACCAGCAGCAACACGGTGTCGACCTCGGCCGCGGTGATCCGTCCGGAAAAGGTGTCGACCATCGACATCGGCCTGAAGACCCAGTGGTTCGAGCGCCTGCTGACGGCCAATCTGGCGCTCTTCGCCACGGACGTGAAGGACTACCAGGCCAACGTCGTCGACAGCGGTCCGGGCGCCCTGCGCGGCTACCTGGCCAATGTCGAGAAGGTCGAGGTGCGCGGCGTCGAGCTGGACGCCACCACCCGCTCGATCGGCGGCTTCAAGTTCTACGGCAACCTTGCCTGGACCGAGGGCAAGTACGCCGACTTCAAGAACGGGCCGTGCCCGCTGGAGAAGATCGGCACCTCGACCGCCCAGTGCGACCTGTCGGGCCGCCCGCTGCCGGGCCTGTCGAAGTGGGCCGGTTCGGCCGGCGGCGAATACCGCCAGGAGGCGACCCTGGGCCGCCTGGCCGGCGAGGTCTATGCCGGCGTCGACGCCAGCTTCCGCTCCAACTACTACGCCGACAGCTCGGACTCGCGGTACACGGTCATCAAGGCCTACGAGATCGTCAACCTGCGGGCAGGCTTCAAGTCGGAAGCGGGCTGGGAAGCCTTCGTCTCGGTGCGCAATGCCTTCGACGCCGAGTACCTGCAGAACATCACCGTGGTCTCGGGTAACTCCGGCCTGGTGGTCGGCACCCCCGGCGACGCCCGCGCCTTCGCCTTCACGCTGAAGGCCAGCTACTAGGCGCTAAAATCCCTCTCTCTGAGAGAGAGGGAGGGGCCCGCCGCGAAGCGGTGGGAGGGTGAGAGGTTTCACCGCCGGCCGGTGAACCTCGATCCCCGTCCTCTGTTCTTTAAGTCGTCATCCCGGCCGCAGCGCAGCGGAGAGCCGGGACCCAGGGGCAACCGCACTGCGCCGGCCCCTGGGTCCCGGATAAGCCCTGCGGGCTTTCCGGGATGACGATGATTTTGGGCGACGAGGCGAAGCTCTGCCTCGTTCGGAGAGACTGTAACCTCTCACCCTCCCACGCCTTTGGCGTGGGCCCCTCCCTCTCTCGAAGAGAGAGGGGTCAAGGGGGCTACTGCTTCAGCCGGTACCCGGTCTTGAAGATCCAGCCCACCACCGCCAGGCACAGCACCAGCACGCCCAGGGTCGCGGCCAGGCTGATGCCCACCCCGACGTCCGACGTGCCGAAGAAGCTCCAGCGGAAGCCGCTGATCAGGTAGACGACCGGGTTGAACAGCGAGGCCGCCCGGAAGGCCGGCGGCAGCATGTCGATCGAATAGAAGCTGCCGCCCAGGAAGGTCAGGGGCGTGATCACCAGCAGGGGCACGATCTGCAGCTTCTCGAAGCTGTCGGCCCAGATGCCGATGATGAAGCCGAACAGGCTGAAGGTCACCGCCGTCAGCACCAGGAAGGCGGCCATGAACAGCGGGTGCTCGATCTCGAACGGCACGAACAGGCGCGCCGTGGCCAGGATGATCACCCCCAGCATCAAGGACTTCGACGCCGCCGCGCCGACATAGCCCAGCACGATCTCGAACGGCGACACGGGGGCCGACAGCACCTCGTAGATCGTGCCCGACCACTTGGGCATGTAGATGCCGAACGAGGCGTTCGACAGGCTTTCGGTCAGGATCGACAGCATGATCAGGCCCGGCACGATGAAGGCGCCGTAGGGCACCCCGTCGACCGAGGTCATGCGCGAGCCGATGGCCGCGCCGAACACCACGAAATAGAGCGAGGTCGACAGCACCGGGGCGGCGATGCTCTGGGCCAGGGTGCGGAAGGTCCGCGCCATCTCGAAGCGGTAGATGGCGGCGATGGCGTGGATGTTCATGGCCGGTCCTTCACCAGGCTGACGAAGATCTCTTCGAGAGAGCTCTGGCGGGTGTTGAGGTCGGTGAAGTCGACGCCCTCGGCGTGCAGCCGGCGCAGCAGCGGGGCGATGCCGGTGGCCTCGGCCTGGGCGTCGAAGCTGTAGACGAGCTCGCGGCCCTCGTCGGCCAGCGCCAGGTCGTACTCGTCCAGGCCGGGCGGCACGGCTTCCAGCGGCGCCTGCAGGTGCAGGGTCAGCTGCTTCTTGCCCAGCTGGCGCATCAGCACCTTCTTGTCCTCGACCAGGATGATCTCGCCCTTGCGGATCACCCCCACCCGGTCGGCCATTTCCTCGGCCTCCTCGATGTAGTGGGTGGTCAGGATGATGGTGACGCCGGTCTCGCGCAGCTTGCGGACCATCTCCCACATGTCGCGGCGCAGCTCGACGTCGACGCCGGCGCTGGGCTCGTCGAGGAACAGGATCGAGGGCTCGTGCGACAGGGCCTTGGCGATCATCACCCGCCGCTTCATGCCCCCCGACAGGGTCATGATCTTGGCGTCCTTCTTGTCCCACAGCGACAGGTCGCGAAGGATCTTCTCGATCAGGGCCGGGTTGGCCGGCTTGCCGAACAGGCCGCGGCTGAAGGTGACGGTGGCCCAGACGGTCTCGAAGGCGTCGGTGGTCAGCTCCTGCGGCACCAGGCCGATCTTGGTGCGGGCCGGGCGGTACTCGCGGGCGATGTCGTGGCCGTCGGCGACGACCGTGCCGGTCGAGGGGCGGACAATGCCGCAGATGATGCTGATCAGCGTGGTCTTGCCGGCGCCGTTGGGACCCAGCAGGGCGAAGATCTCGCCACGCTTGATCGTCAGGTCGACGGTCTTCAGGGCCTGGTGGCCCGAGGCGTAGGTCTTGGTCAGACCCGACACCGTGATGATGGGTTCCACCCGTTCGTTCCCTTCGATGCGTGCGGTCCCGCGCCAGATGGGGGCGGGGAGGGGCAAAAGCCAGAGCCTTATATTTCTCCCGTCATTCCCGCCCTTGTGGCGGGAACCCCTGGTTCGGCTCGCTAGTGAGGCGCAGGCGGATCGCCGGCGATCCGCCCCACCCGCCCTTGCGGCTGACAGAGGGTTTCCCGCCACAAGGGCGGGAATGACGGGAGAGGATAGAGGCCGGGGGCTCTAGCGTCGTTATGCGCCGGAACCTGTCAGCAGCCTGTCACCGCACCGTCAGCACCGCCCCGTGCACGCCCACCACCGAGACCCGGGTCCCGGTCGTCGGCGCGCTGTCGGTCTCGCCCTCGCCTTCGGTCTGGGCCGCCCACTCCTTGCCGTCGACGAAGACCCGGCCGCGGCCGTTCTCGAAGGCGGCGACCACCTCGGCCGGGCGGCCGAGCAGGCGCAGGGTCGGGTCGTTGAGGTCGGGGTCGGGCCCGGTCAGGGCCGGCCGCAGGAAACGGCGGGCCAGGTAGGTGGTGGCGATGGTCAGCACGGCGAAGAGGGCGATCTCCACCGGCAGGCTGGTCGGCAGCAGCAGGGCGACGACGCCGACGACGGCCGCCGAGGCGGCCGGCCACAGCAGCCAGCCGGTGCCGGTGCCCACCTCGATCGCCAGAAACGCGGCCGCGACCGACAGCCACAGCCAGAAGGGATGGGCGACGTAGAAATCGATCAGGCCGGTCATGGGGTCAGTCTCCCTTGCGCGGCGCGGCCGGAACCGCGCTCGAACGCGACGTCGCGGGCGGCGGTGTCGGGCGCGGCGGGGCGTCGGGGCCGCCCAGCGAGCGGATCAGCTCGCCGACCCCGGCCACCGTGCCGGTGATGCCGGCGAAGTCGGCCGGCACGATCACGGTCTTGGCGTTGGGCGAGCGGGCCAGGTCGCCGAACGCCTCGACGTATTTCTGGGCGATGAAATAGTTGATGGCGTTGACGTCGCCGCGGGCGATGGCCTCGGAGACGAAGGCGGTGGCCTTGGCTTCGGCCTCGGCTTCCCGCTCGCGGGCCTCGGCGTCGCGATAGGCCGCCTCGCGTCGGCCCTCGGCCTGCAGGATGGCCGACTGCTTGGCGCCCTCGGCGCGGGCGATCTGGGCCTGCTTCTCGCCCTCGGCCTCGGTGATCACGGCGCGGCGCTCGCGCTCGGCCTTCATCTGGCGGGCCATGGCGTTGGTGATGTCGGCCGGCGGCGTCAGGTCCTTGATCTCGATGCGGGCCATCTTGACGCCCCAGGGGCTGGTGGCTTCGTCGATGGTGGCCAGCAGGCGCGAGTTGATGTGGTCGCGCTGGCTCAGCACCTCGTCCAGCTCCATCGAGCCGACCACGGTGCGCAGGTTGGTCTGGGCCAGCTGGGTGATGGCGTAGATCAGGTTGTCGACGCGATAGGCCGCGGCGGCGGCGTCCATCACCTGGATGAAGACGATGGCGTCGACGGTCACCGACACGTTGTCCTTGGTGATGACCTCCTGCTTGGGAACGTCGAGCACCTGCTCCATCATGTTGACCCGGCGGCCCACCGTCTCGACGAACGGGGTCAGGATGCTGATGCCGGGCTTCAGGGTGCGGGTGTAGCGGCCGAACCGCTCGACGGTGAATTCGCGGCCTTGCGGCACGATCTTGATGACGTTGACGACCAGCAGGATCGCCAGCACCAGAAGCACCAGGGGGACCAGAAAAGCGGTCACGAAAGCCTCCCGAGACGCGGCCCGGCGGCGCAAGCCGCCAGTCGCCGTGCGTCCATGAGGAGAATTTAGCGCGCCGCTCGCCCTTCCGCCACGGAATCCGGCGAAGCTTGCTCGTTGATCCGCACCGTCTGCGACAGCTTGTTGGCCAGGGCCCGACCGCGCTGGGCGGCCTGGCGCTCGGCCCGGCGGCTTTCGGGGCTGCAGTCGGGATGGGCGGCCTGGGCGGCGGCGTAGCCGCCGTTGAAGCGGTCGCGCAGCTGGCCGTCGAAGGCCTGGTCGGCCTGCTCCACCTCGGTCAGCCGCACCATGCGGGCCCGCCAGAACTGGTCGCCGACGCCCTCGCAGGCCTGGCGCAGGGCGTGGCTCTGGCCGATGGCGTAGGCCAGGTCCAGCAGCCGCTGGCGCTCGGCCGGGGCGCGGTCCTGGGCGCCGGCCGAAGTGGGCGCCAGGGCGGGCGCGGCCGCCAGCAGGGCGGTCAGGAACGGAGCAGCGAGGCGGGCGCGAAGCATGCACGCACTATCGCCGCAAGCGCCCCGCCTGTCATCGCCGCGCCCGCGAGGGGCGAACGCAACCTTGAGGATATCCACAGTCGCGCTTGCCCATTTCGGGTCGAAACTTCGACTCTTCAGGGCCTTGCTATCAACAAGGATCGGGATCAGGCTGTGGATAAGTCAGGGGTGGCGAGAAACGACCAACTCCGACAGCGCAGAAGGGAGGACGTGTCATGGCTGAAGTGCACTACGGCGTCGTCCAGGTGGGCGACCGGTGGACCATCATCGGCGACCAGCTCAGGTTCGGGGCCTATCGCAGCCGCCACGAGGCCGAAAAGGCCGCCAATCGCCTGGCCGAACAGGCCACGGGCGTCGGCATACCGGTGCGCATGCACCTCCAGGACGAGACCGGCCAGCTGCATCGACCTACCCTGATGAGCTGATGGGGATGAGCCGGCGCGCGTGGCGTGTCGGCGTCCCGACAGGGCGACGCAACGAAACCCTCGGTCCGCGCGCTTTAACCGACGAGCAAGCGCCGCCGTTGGATGCCGCCATGGCCGACTCCGCCGAAATGAACGACCGAGACACCCGCGCCGAGCGCGTCCATCACGCCTATGCCGGCAACCGCCTGCTGCTGGCCATGCCCGAGGACGCGCGCGCGGCCCTGAAATCGGCCATGACCCTGACGGCTCTCGCGCGCGGGACGGTGCTGTTCGACGTCGGCGAAGACGTGCGCACCACCTATCTGCCGTGCCGGCCGACCATGGTCTCGCTGCTGGTGCTGACCCCCGAGGGCCGCGAGGTCGAGGCGGCCACGGTCGGCTGGGAGGGCGCGCTGGGCGGCGTGGTCAGCGGCGGCCTCAAGCCCGCCTACGGCCGGGCGGTGGTGCAGGCGCCGGGACCGGCCTTCACCGTCCAGACCGCCCGCCTCGACGAGATGCGCCAGCGCTTCCCGGTCCTGGGCGACCTCTTCACCCGCTACGCCGACGCCATGATCGCCCAGATGATGCAGTCGGTGGCCTGCAACGCCCTGCACACCATCGAGCAGCGCTGCTGCCGCTGGCTGCTGGCCGCCCACGACCGGGCCGGCGAGGACATCGTGCGCCTGACCCAGGAGGCCCTGGCCGACATGATGGGCGTGCAGCGCACCACCGTCACCGCCGCGGCCAAGGTGCTGCAGGCCGACGGCATCATCCAGACCCGCCGCGGCCGTGTGGAGATCCGCGACCGCCGCAAGCTGGAGCGCCGGGCCTGCGAGTGCCACGCCCAGGTCGAGGCCCACTTCCACAAGTTGCTGCCGGAACTGGACCTCGCCGCCGGCTGAGGCGCCTCAGCTCGGATAGCCGAAGTTCGACGCGATGATCGCCTCGATGGCGTTGATCGGGCCAAGGTTGGTCGCGGTGCTGGTCTCTTCGTAGTCGAACAGCGACCAGCCCAGCGTGGTGGGGCGGTGCTGGGCGATGTACTCGATCACCGGAACCTGGATGTAGACGCCGCTCAGCGCCCAGGTGCCGCTGGCGAAGTTGATCAGCAGGCCTCCGGCCGGCTTGTTGGGCAGGGCGTTGATGAACAGGTTGTACTTGGCAATGTAGGCCAAGGGCGGCGAGTCCGCCAGTTTCTCGTACTTGTCCTGAACGTAGATCTCGAAGGCTCGCCGGGGATCGGCGGGCATCAGCTGGCCGGGGGTGTTGTCGTCGATGCCGAGCGGAACGCCATAGCCGTGGGTGGCGACCTGCGCGGCGACCGAAGGCGCCAGCGGCGGCTGGCGGTTGGGATCGAGCAGGGCCGGCACGATGCGGTCGAGCAGGTATATCTTCCCCCGCATCGTCGCCAGCGGCAGCATCGCCGTGGGCCAGGAAGGCGCGATCAGCTCGTTCGCCAGAACCGCGTCCAGGGCGGTCAGGACGGCCGGCATGTCGGCGTCCGGCACGGCGTTCTGGTCGTCGATCTTCAGCGACATGGCGATGAATTCGCTGGGATAGGCGGCGAGGAAGTCGCGGCACTCGACGAGCAGGGAGGGGAACGGCTGGAAGGCGTGCGCCTCGCGGCCCAGGCCGATGTTTCCGTGGCAGGTCCTGAAGGTGTAGGTCGGCGGGCCGGAGGGATTGACCGTGGTGTCGATCATCAGCCGCACGTCCAGCAGCCGAACGCCGGCCTCCAGTTGCTGGGTGATGGTCCGGTAGTGGCAGGAATAGGAGGTAACCTTCTTTGTGTCGATCGCGGCGCTGTCGTGCGTGCCCGGCAGGTTGATATCGCCGATCAGGGTCGTTCCCGGCACGTTGGAGAGCCAGGCGCGGGGGTGGCCGAGGTTGATCTGGAGGATGTCGGTGGCGGTGTCGTCGTCCGACCAGTACACCCGGTCGTCGCCCGACGGCAGGCGCAGCCGCCGGCCCGGGGCCGAGGCCAGCGAGACCGAGCTGTCGGCGTTGTAGATCACCGGCGCGCAGTAGTTACCGTCCCACAGGCCCCAGTCGGCGCGCTTGTCGCCGCTTTCGCCCAGATAGCGCGCAGGCGAGCTGTTCTTGGTGAGGTAGAGGTCCGAGCCGTAGTGGTACCAGTTGAAGGGGGTGGCGTCCTTCTCGTCCAGAACCACGGTCACGTTGTTGCCGTGGGTCGAGAGATAGCCGGCGAAGGCGCCGCTGAGGCGGTCGTAACACTTCACGATGCAATAGGTCATCCAGGTCCCCTGACTGTGGCGCGGACCCTACGGGAGCTGGGGCGCGGCCGAGCGGGGCGACCTTAGCCGCGGCCTGGAGGCGACTGTGTGAAAATCGTCACCTCAGATTGTGTTTGCATCGATTGACGCCTCAGGCGAGCATCGTCGCGCTCCGCCGGATCGCCGCTTCGGCCTCGGCGACCAGGCTGGCCACGATCTCGCCGGCCGGGCGCACGTCGGTGATCCCGCCGGCGCTCTGGCCCATGGCCAGGCACGAGCGCTCGGGGTCCAGGCCCTCGGTCTGGCCGGCGATGCCGCCCAGCACCCCCGCCTGCACGCTGGCCATGGCCTGAAGCGGGAAGGGCTGGATGTCGCCGGTCCGGGTTTCCCAGTCGTCGACATAGGGGTTGGCGCGCACCCGCATCGGCTTGCCGGAGTAGCAGCGGGTGCGGACGGTGTCCTCGTCGCGGGCGGCCAGGATGGCGTCCTGGTAGATCGCGCCGGCGTGGGCCTCGGCGCTGGCGATGAAGCGGGTGCCCATCCAGACGCCCTGCGCCCCCAGGGCCAGGGCCGCCGCCAGGCCGCGGCCGTCGTGCAGGCCGCCGGCGGCGATCACCGGGATGTCGACCGCCTGCACCGCCTGGGCCACCAGCGGCAGGGTGCCGACCAGGCCGGTATGGCCGCCGCCTTCGCCGCCCTGGCAGATCACCGCGTCGCAGCCGGCTTCCTGGGCCTTCACCGCATGGCGCACCGTGCCGCAGACCACCATCACCTTCAGCCCCGCCTCGTGCAGCCGGGCCAGGATCGGCGAGGGCACGCCCAGGCCGGCGATGAAGGCGCTGGCGCCCTCCTCGATGATGACCTCGACGCTGGCGGTCAGGGCGTCGGGCGTGGCGGCCAGCAGATCGACGCCGAACGGCCTGTCGGTCAAGGCCTTCACCTGCCGCATCTGCTCGCGGATGAAATTGGGCGAGGTCCCGGCCATGCCCAGCACGCCGTAGCCGCCGGCGCTGGAGACCGCCGCCGCCAGCGGCGCGTAGGAAACCCCGCCCATGCCGGCCAGCAGGATCGGGTGCTCGATGTTCAGCAGGTCGCAGATCGGCGTGCGCAGGGCCATGGCGGCGTCTCCCCTGGTCGGCCCTCTGAACGGAACGGGGGCTTGGCGGCTACAGTGCGCCCGCCTTGGGTGTCGGCAAGCGTTCCGCGAGGTCAGGCCCGGACTCGCGCTGGGCGCGCGCCTGGCGTATGGCTGAGCTTCCGAACGAAGGGGCTTGCGATGGCGAAGCGGTTGGCGGTGGTCTTGGCGCTGGCGGGGGGGCTGCTGGGGCCCGGCGCGGCCCATGCCCAGGACGCGGCCCTGGTCGGCAAGTGGGGAGACCATGGGCGGGACTTGGCCCTGCGGGCGACGCGCGACTGCCTGGCCAAGGCTTCGAGCAGCGCCCTGAACAAGGAAGCCTGCCTGTGGGCGCCGATCCAGCCGTGCCTCGACGAGATCGGCGGCTCGACGCGCGACACAGCCTTCTGCATGGGTCTTGGCGCCGAGACCTGGACGTTGCTGGACGCCGAGGCCTGGACGCGGCTCTCCGGGCTGCTGGCGAACAAGCCCGAGGCCCTGGCTAGCTGGAAGGCCGAGCGCACCGCATGGCTGACCTGGGTCGAAGCATCGATCGACGCCGTCTACGCACAGAATTCCGGAACCGGCGCCCTGATCGACGCCAACCGCAGGGGCGCCGAAGTGCGCGGTCGCCACGCCCTGGACCTGATGTCCGAGATCGAGGGTCTGACCCAGTAAAGCGGCCCCCGGGGGCGCTATTCGTCGAGGATGCGCTCGGGATCCAGTTCCGGCGTCCAGAAGCAGGCGGCCATCGCCGCCAGCATGACGGCGACCATCGCCAGGAAACCACGCGGCGGGGCCAAACCCGCGATGTAGGGGCCCACGATGTCTTGCGGGGTCATCTCTCTCGTTTCCTCGTGAGACGGCGCCGCGCTCTGACGTCGAGGCCGCCGTTCACGGAAGAAAGCGTCTCACCGAAGCGAAGGTTCGACAAGTCCCCATTTTTCAAGGGGTTATTGTGGACTCGCGGGTCTAATAAACCGGCTCGACCTCCGGTGTTTCCAGGTCTTCGACGGCGGCGCCCGGCCGGGCGGCGCGGGCGGCCAGCAGCTTGGCTTGCACCTCTTGGGCATAGGCCGCCAGGTCGCCCCGGGTCTTGATGGCGGCGACCCGCGCCTTGACCGCCTCGGCCGCGGCCGCATCGTCCCCGGACAGGTGGGCGTCGCGCTTGGCCAGCAGCAGCAGCGTGCCGATGGCGTTGCCCTCTTCGGGCAGGGGCTGGGCGGCGAGCGCGGCCTCGTCGATCGGGACGGCCGCCAGCGCGTCCGAGCTGGACGGCTCGGCCACCTGGGGGAGGGTCTTGGGGCAGTCGGTGCGGGGCGGATAGACCGTCAGAAGGCTGGTGACGCTGTTGGCGGCGGCGTCCCGCGCGGTCATGGTTCCGGTGGCGAAGATGGCGTGCAACGTCGCCGACACCGAGGCGTGGTCGTAGGGCGTGTGGTCCACCGTCGCGGCCGCGATCTGCGGCGAGACGATCACGGCGGGCACCCGCACGCCGTACAGGTCGAACGGGAAACCGGTCTTGTTGATCGAGCTCGTGCCCGCCCCGGAGCCGTCGTTCGGCGGCGGGGCGGCCTGCGGCGCCACGCTGTCGTAGAAGCCGCCGTGTTCGTCATAGGTGACGATCAGCAGGCTGCTGCCCCAGAGTGGCGAGTTGCGGATGGCCTCGTAGGTCGCCTTGATCAGCGCCTCGCCGTTCTGCACCGAGTCCATCGGGTGCTGCGAGGAGCCGTCCTTGTAGGTTTCCAGGGCGGTGTCGCCGTAGTTGGGCTCGATGAAGGTGTAGGCGTAGGGATAGGGGCCCTGGACGTCCTGGGCGAAGGACTTGAAGTCGTGGATGTCGTCGTTGCCGACGCCCTTCAGAGACAGCACCTGGGGCACCGCGCCGCTCTTGGCGCCCTGTTCGTCCTGGTAGACCCGCCAGCCCATGTTCTTCTGGTTCAGCTTGTCATAGATCGACGCGCCGCTGGGATAGGTGAAGCCGTCGATATAGTTCCACTCGAAGATGTTGTGGATCCCGGGGGAGGCCGTCCAGCCGGCCGACGACGCGCCGTGCACGAAGAAGCGGTTGGGCCAGGTGGGGCCGGGCAGCGACGAACGCCAAGCGTCGCAGATGGCGAAATTGGTCGCCAGGGCGTGGATCACCGGCAGCTGCGCGGACGTGTCGAAGCAGGCCATGATCTCGCCGAGCTCGGCCGACGACGGCTTCTGGTGGGGATCCCACCACGGCGCCTCGCTGGTGGTGGTCGCGTAGCTGTCGACGAAACCGCCGTTGGTGATCGGCTGCTGGTAGGAGGTCCAGCTCTGCGGCGGCGGATTGCTGGAGGGCGGGCCGCACAGCTGCGTCAGCACGTCGAGGAACTCGTGGCCCGGATCGGTGGGCATGGCCCACGGCGCGGTCGAATAGACCGGATAGCTGGTTTTCCCGAAGGTGTTGGTGTCGCTGGTGGTCGCCGCCTGGATGCCCTTGATGCCGGAGAAGGCGAAGATGTTGTCGAACGAATGGTTCTCCAGCATCAGCACGAAGACGTTGTCGATGTTGAACCGCTGGGACGGCGCCACCTGCCGCATCTGGGACGTCACGCCCTTGGGCGGTATGGGCATGGTGAGGGTCGAGGCGTCGACCGAGAAGGTGATCGCCTTTCCGGCGGCGTCCGAGGTCAGCGGGCAGGCGGTCCAGTTGTCGTCGCCGCCGCTCTGGTAGACGCCGCCCACGCCGTTCAGCATGGTGAGCTTCACCGACCAGGCGTCCACGTCGCCGTCGTTCGGATCGAACGAGATCTCCAGCGGGCTGTTGGTCTTGGCCCCGCCCAGCACGAGTTCCCAGACCTTGCTCTGCATCTGCTTGCCGCGCTTGTGCCAGAGCGTGATCGAGGCGGCTTCGGTGATCGTGGTCTCGACGTAGATCTGGACGGTGTCGGTCGACATGGCTGCGCCTCCCGTCGTCCGGCTCGGCCGGACGAGCGATGTGTGAAATCAGGGTCGAACACGCGTCGGAACGTGCGGCCGGGCGGACCTTGCCGCGCGATCGCTTCGCTCCGTCCCACGGGTCGCCGCCATCGGCCTGCGCGGAGGGTCACTGGATGGTCAGGGTCGCGCCCCCGCGACCTCTTATCAACTTAAGATGGCGTATTTATATGCGCAATGTTGAATTGCTTCGGCGCGGTCGCCTGACCGCTCAGCGCCCGAACAGTTCGTACGTCTGCTCGATCACCTGCCGCGTCAGGTCCCACTCGACGGCGGCCATGGCTTCCTCGCGGGTGAAGAAGCGGGCGTCGGCGGCGTCGTCGCCGGCCTTGGGCTCGCCGCCGGTCCATTCGGCGGCGTAGTCGAACATCACGAAGTGGCGGGTGGTCTCGCCGGTCTCGCGCGAGGTGAAGACGCCGTCGACGACGTCGATGAGGCCCAGCAGGCGGGCCTCCACGCCCGTCTCCTCGCGCAGTTCGCGCAGGGCCGCGGCCTCCGCCGTCTCGCCGAACTCGATGCGCCCGCCCGGCAGGCTCCATTGGCCAAGACGCGGCGGCGTGCCGCGCTTGATCAGCAGCACCTCATGCCCCCGCAGGCAGATGACGCCGGCGGTGGGGGAGGGGATCGGAGCGGGGGTGTTCATGCGAAACCAGACTTCAGATCTACCGTCGAGCGCTCCCCGACCAGGGGCAGGCACTCGCCGAGCCAAGCTTCCGCCGCCTTGCGCCCACGGGCCTTGAGGTCGGTCAGGAAGCTCCACTCGGTATTGAACTTGGACGCCAGCGACAGGTCGGCCAGCGGCTCGTCGGCCTTGATGGCGTGCAGCAGCATCCGCCGATAGCGCCCCCGGGCGTTGTCTTTCAAGAGGCCTTCGTCGAGCAGCTTCTGCACGAAGCCGATGGCCCGCAGTTCCGAGGACAACGCGGCGTTGAAGGTGATCTCGTTCAGCCGGTCCATGATCTCGCCCGGGGTCTTGGGCGTCTCGTCGCGGACGAAAGGGTTGAGGCTGACCAGCAGGATGTCGTCGGGGGTCTTGTCGTAGAACAGCGGCCACAGCGGCGGGTTAGCCAGGAAACCGCCGTCCCAGTAGGGCTCGCCGTCGATCTCCACCGCCTGGAACACCTGCGGCAGGCAGGCGCTGGCCAGCACGTGGCGGGCGGTCAGCTCGGTCTCGCGGAACACCTTGGCCTTGCTGGTGCGCACGGCGGTGGCGGCGATGTAGAGCTTGACCGGCGAGCGGGTGCGCAGGGCTTCGAAATCGATCGCCGCGTCGAGGATGTCGTTCAGCGGATTGAGGTTGAACGGGTTGAACTCGTAGGGGCTCATCGACAGGGCCAGGGTCTCGGCCAGCCGCCAGCCCGGGGTGTTCTTGATCCAGTCGGCCGCGCCGCCGAAGGCGCCCCCGAAGGCGCTGGTCCAGATGCTGGTGTCGCCGAAGACGTTGCGGCCGCCATTGCGGTTGACCTGCTTCCAGAAGTCGTCGAGCGAGGCCTTGGCTCCCTCGCGTCCGCCGGCGATCAGGCCCGAGGCGTAGGCCACCGCGTTCATCGCCCCGGCCGAGGCGGCGGTGATCGCCTGGATCTCCAGGCTCTCCTCTTCCAGCAGCCGCTCGATCACGCCCCACTCGAACGCGCCGTGCGAGCCGCCGCCCTGCAGCGCCAGGCTGATCGGACGCGGCCCCTTGGGCTTCCTCTTCAGCGGCGCGATGGGCATGGGCCTGCCTTTGCCTCTAGAGGTCGGACGCTCGGCTCCCCGCGAGGAGCCGGCGGCTGAATAGAGCTACTGCGCCGTCCAGCCGCCGTCGATGGCGAAGGACGCGCCGTTGGCCGAGGCCCCCAGGTCGCTGACCAGGTACAGAAGCTGGCCCGACAGCTGCTCGAAGGTCACGAACTGCTTGGTCGGCTGGGCGGCCAGGATCACGTCCTTCATCACCGCCTCCTCGCTGATGCCGCGGGCCTTGGCCTGGTCGGTGATCTGGGCCTCGACCAGCGGGGTCTTCACGAAGCCGGGGCAGATGGCGTTGCAGGTGATGCCCTGCTGGGCCACTTCCAGGGCGATGGTCTTGGTCAGGCCCAGGATGCCGTGCTTGGCGGCCACGTAAGCCGACTTGTAGGGCGAGGCGACGAGGCCGTGCGCCGAGGCGATGTTGACGATCCGCCCCCGGCCCTGCTCGCGCATGATCGGGATCGCCGCCTTGCTGGCGTGGAAGGCCGACGACAGGTTGATGGCGATGATCAGGTCCCACTTGTCGTCGGGGAATTCCTCGACGGGGGCCACGTGCTGCACGCCGGCGTTGTTGACCAGGATGTCCAGCTCGCCGAACTCGGCCTTGGCGGCCTTGACCATGTCGGCGATCTCGACCGGCTTGGTCATGTCGGCGCCGTGGTACAGCACCTCGACGCCGTGCTTCTCGGCCAGCTCCGAGCGGGTGCGCTCGATGGCGGTCATCTCGCCCAGGCCGTTGAGCACGATGTTGACGCCTTGACCGGCCAGGGCGTCGGCCAGGGCATGGCCGATGCCGCTGGTCGAGCCGGTGACGATCGCGACCTGCCCCTGCAACCCGAAATCCACCGCCATGGCGCTCTCCTGCCGGCCGCTCGGGCCGCTTGAATTGTTGCAACGCAACATATAGCCCGCCGTTGCGAAAGAACGAGGGGCCATAAATTCATCGTTAGATGAATTCAGGGCTGCGGGCGAGCGAAAACCCAGTCGGCTTCGGTGGAGAGCTCGGGCCGGAAGCGGTAGCCGTCTAGGTCGAAGGCCTTGAGGTCGGCGGCCTTCTCGATGCGGCCGTCGATGATGTGGCGGGCCATGCGGCCGCGGGCCTTCTTGGCGTAGAAGCCCAGCACCTTCAGGGTTCCGGCCTTCTCTTCCTTGAAGTGGCAGGTGACCACCGGCAGCTTCAGGGCCTTGGCGTCGACGGCGCCGAAATATTCCTGGCTGGCCAGGTTCACCAGCGTCGGGTCCGCGTGGCCGGCGGCGGCCTCGTTCAGCGTCTTGGCGATGGTCTCGCCCCAGAAATCGTAGAGGGTGGCGCCGCGCTTGGTCTTCAGGCGGGTGCCCATCTCCAGGCGGTAGGGCTGCAGGGCGTCCAGCGGCCGCAGCACGCCATAGAGCCCCGACAGGATCCGCAGGTGGTCCTGCGCCCATTCCAGCGAGGCGCGGTCCAACTCGCGCGCCGCCAGGCCGGCATAGACGTCGCCGTTGAAGGCGATCACGGCCTGCAGCCCCTCTTCGACCTGCGGGTCGAAGTGCTGAAAGCGTTCGCGGTTCAGGTCGGCCAGCTTTTCGGAGATGTGCATCAGCCGGCGCAGGTCGGCGGCCGTCAGCTTGCGCGTGACCTTGGCCAGCTCGGCGATCTGCGGCTTCAGGGCCGGCGTCGTCAGCGGCAGCACCTCGCTGGGCGCGGTGAAGTCGAGCGACTTGGCGGGAGAGATGACCATCAGCATGGGGGTGCAGATAGAGGCTTTGGCCCCGCTTCGCCAGCGGTGGCGGCGCTTCTTGAGGCCGTAAGGGTAGTGCGCTGTCGAATGTTTTGGCTCGTCATCCCGGAAAGCGCGCAGCGCTTGTCCGGGACCCAGGGGCCGGTGCAGCGCGGTCGCCCCTGGGTCCCGGCTCTCCGCTTCGCCGCGGCCGGGATGACGATGAATTCGTGCGGCGGGAGGTAAAGCCCCTCACGCCAGCGTCAGCACCAGCGGTCCGTTGCGCGTCGCCACCAGGGTGTGCTCGTACTGCACGGTGGGCTGGTCGCGCGGCGGACGCAGGGTCCAGCCGTCGTCCAGTTCCTCGACCCAGTCGGCGCCCAGCGAGAGGAACGGCTCGATGGTGAAGACCAGGCCCTCGGGGATCGTTCGCCGGTCGCGCGGCTCGCGCCAGGTGGGGATCTCGCGGGGCTCGTCGTGCAGCGAGCGGCCGACCCCGTGGCTGGCCAGGTTGCGCACCAGGCTGTAGCCGTTCTTGTCGGCGAAGGTCTCGATGGCGCCGCCGATCGCGTTCAGCCGGCCGCCGGGCTGCACGGCCCGGATGCCCGCCCACATCGCCCGCCGCCCGTCGCGGCACAGGCGCTCGATGCGCTTGGTCGTCGGCGGCACGGAGAAGCTGGCGCCGGTGTCGCCGAAATAGCCGTCCAGCTCGGCCGAGACGTCGATATTGATCAGGTCGCCGGCCTTGATCACCGTGTCGCCGGGAATGCCGTGGGCGCAGTCGGGACCCACCGAGATGCAGGTCGCGCCCGGGAAATTGTAGGTCAGCTCCGGGGCCGAGCGCGCGCCGTCCTTCTCCAGCAGGGCGCGGCCGATGTCGTCCAGCTCCCTGGTGGTCATGCCCGGCTCCAGCGCGGCCCCCATGGCCGCCAGGGTGCGGGCCACCAGGGCGCCGATGACGCGCAGCTTCTCCAGCTGGTCCTCGTGTTCAATGGTCACGGCAGGGTCTCGACGGCCTTGGCCGCTTTGGGGCCGTCAGGCCCGGGATCATCGCCGTCCACGCCGGCCTCCCGCAGTTCGCGCGCCACCAGTTCCTGGAAGGTCAGGTGCGGGTGCAGCTCGCACAGCATGCCGATCCTGATCCAGAACGCCGCCTGGCCGTTGATCGACCGGTAAGACGCCTTGCTGGCCCGCCGCAGCTGCTCGTGCAGCTCGTCCTCGATATTGACGATGCCCATGGGATATCTCGATCATATACGTTTCGTATATGCAATATATGGTCTGCATGGGGCCGAAGCAAGGGGAAGCGGACTTGACCTTGTTCTTGTCCGCGCGGTCCGACGCGCGGTCTATGCCGCCTTTGCCGGCGCGGACGTCCGCGAGTTTGAGGCGGACCCGGTCAACTCTCTTCCCTTGCCGTCCTTCGCCGAGAGTTTGAAGGCGCGATCGAAGATGAAGGCCCCATAGAAGACGATGGATGCCACCATACTGCTGACGATCGCTACCAAGTGCCAGCCATCAACAATGTTTCTGGGGCTAAAAGTGGGTTATATTACTATAATTGATATGACAATGAGGCAAGATATGGCTCCAAAGAGCGTACCTTTTAGACCTAGCTTGGCGAGCATGTATTTGAATTCTATTTCCTTTAATTTGATAATCGTGTTGTCGCTTAATGTTCTGTCGCTTGAAATTATTTCATTTACATCGATAGCTTCATGCATCGCTTTTACCTCTCGCGTTGGTTTGATTGATGTGTCGGCATATTCCTTACGCTGGCTTTCACAGATTGGTGCGTGAGCGGGAAGAGGGCGACGCAGGGCGCAATGTCCCGCCCCGTGAGGGGCCATTGCGCCCTGAGCCCTACTCGGCCGCCGCCGACGATGTCGAAGCCTGCTGCCCCTTCGCCGCCGCGATCAGTTGGCGGGCGTGGGTCTGGACCTGGCGCAGGGTGGCGTTGGTCATGACCTGGGTGGTGTCGTTCAGCGCGTCGGTCACCCCGAAATAGGTCGGGTAGGCGGCCAGGTGGTTGGCGACGATCAGGCCGAAGAAGTCCTGCAGGCTGGCGTAGTCGACGTCCGGCGGCGTGGCCGCGAAGGTCTTGTGGGCGATCGGGGTGTAGGTCTTGAAGGCGAGCAGGCCGTCGGCCAGCAGGTCGATCGAGCCCAGCAGGGCGTCCATCTCCAGCTTGAACGCCAGGTCGCCGGTGTTGGTGAAGAAGCCCTTCAGATGCACGTCGTTCCAGGCGGTGGGCACGATGTCGTGGGCGTTGACGATGTCGGTGTTGAAGGGCGTCGGGCCGGTGTCGGCCGGCTGCGGGTAGAAGTGGGTGTAGAGGGCCGCGAAGTCCGGATTGCCGGGCGTCGGGCCGGCGCTGGGCAGGGCCAGGTGGGTGATGCCCGGGAACGGGCCGCCGTTCTGGCCGATCACCGCCGTCGCCAGGGTCGGCGACAGCGCCCCGCCCAGGCTGTGGCCGGTGAAGATGATCGTCCCGCCGGTGTTGGCCTTGGCCCAGCCGGTGACGAAGGCCTGGATGCCGCCGCTCTTGGCGTCCGACATCGCCAGCAGGGCGGTGATCCCGGTGTGGGTGGCGTGCGAGATCTTCGGCGACGGCGCGCCCGTGAAGCCGCCGTCGCCATAGGCCCAGTCGACCTGGCGGACGATCGCGAAGTCCTCGGCCAGCCAGTCGTAGGCGTCGTCCTCGTTGGTGCCGGCCATGGCCACCACCAGGCAGGGCGATCCGTCCACCGAGGCCTCCGCCGCGTACAGCAGGTTGTCGGCGTAGTAGAGCGCGGTCGGGTCGTCGCCGTCGTGGCTGGCCGCCTCGGGGCCCCAGACGACCGACCAGTCGGCGATCTGGCCGGCGTTGTCAGTGACGAAGGCGGCCACCGCCTGGGCCACGATGGCTTCCAGGTTGGCCAGGGTGTCGACCTTGTCGCCGGCGGCGTTCGACAGCCAGGACAGGCAGAAGGCCTGCTGCTGCAGGGTCAGGCTCGAAGCGGGCATGATCGCCTCCCATGTTGGCTTTTGATGGCGCGCGGCTCGGCCGGCGCGGAGGGCACGATAGCACGACTTCAACTTGAGGATGTGATCTGCCGCACAAGGCGATGGATCAGGGTTCGGCCGCGGCGCCGCCGGTCTTTCCTTTCCCGCGTCGCAGGTTAGGAAGGGGCCATGAACCAAACCCTCGCCCTCGCGGCCGCCCTGGCCTGGCCGCTGCCGATGATCGTCGCCCTCTACTTCGTGGCCCGCACCAAGGCGCTGAAGTTCCGGGTGATCTGGGCGGTGCTGTGCTTCGTCGGCGTCGGGGCGTTCTGGATGAAGCCCTCGACCGGCGAGTGGGGCTTCGTGCCGTTCGCTATCAACATCCTGGGTCCGGGCGCGGCGAACGGCCTGCTGAAGGCGACCTTCCCGGCCGGGGCGGTGCTGTCGCTGATCATGGTCTATTTCGCGCGGCGGCGGGCCAGGGCGGCCCTGGGCTAGCGACGGCCTAGAACAGCACGCGCGGGTTCATGATCCGCTGCGGGTCGAGCGCCGCGCGGATCGCGCGCAGGGCGGCGACCTCGACCGGGTCCTTGTAGGCCAGGGCTTCGGCCGTCTTCATCGCCCCCAGGCCGTGCTCGGCGCTGATCGAGCCGGAGAAGCTGGCGGCGATGTCGTGGACGATGCGGGCGCCGTGCTCGCGCAGGGTGTCATGGGCGTCGTCGTCGGCTCCGGAGGCCTTCAGCACGTCGTAGTGCACGTTGCCGTCGCCCACATGGCCGAAGGCGACGATGCGGGTTCCGGGAAAGGCCTTGTCGATCGCCGCATTGGCCTGGCCGATGAACAGCGGGATCTTCGAGACGGGCACCGAAACGTCGTGCTTCCACACCGCGCCCTCGGGCTTCTGGCCGGCCGAGTGACCCTCGCGGATGTGCCAGAAGTCCTTCATCTGGGTCTGCGTCTGGGCGACCGCCGCATCGGCGATCAGGCCGTTCTCCAGCGCGCCGGCCAGCAGGCGTTCCAGCGCCGCCTCGGCCGCGCCGGGCTCGCCGCTGGCGATCTCGATCAGCACGTACCAGGGATGCTCCGTAGGCAGAGGATCGCGCAGGCCCGGCACGTTGCGCACGGTCAGGGCGAAGCCCAGGCGGCCCATCAGCTCGAAGGCCTCGACCGCGCCGCCGGTCTCGTCCTTGGCGCGGGCGAGCAGGGTGATGGCGTCCTCCGGCGAGGCCAGGCCGACGATCGCCACGGCCCGCGAGGCCAGGGGCGCGTGCAGCTTCAGGGCCGCGGCGGTGACCACGCCCAGCGTGCCCTCGGCCCCGATCAGCAGCTGCTTGAGGTCGTAGCCGGTGTTGTCCTTGCGCAGGCGCTTGAGGCCGTTCCAGATCTCGCCGTTGGGCAGCACCGCCTCGACGCCCAGCACCTGCTCGCGCATCATGCCGTAGCGCAGCACGGCCGTGCCGCCGGCGTTGGTCGAGATCAGCCCGCCGATGGTGCACGAGCCTTCCGACGCGACGCCCACCGTGAACCGCCGCCCGACGCTCGCCGCCTGCTGGTGGGCTTCGTAGAGGGTGACGCCGGCTTCCAGCACCATGACGTCGTCCAGGGCGTCGACGTCGCGCACGGCCCGCAGCTTCTCGGTCGACAGCAGGATCTCGCCCTGCGGGATCTGGCCGGCGACGAGACCGGTGTTGCCGCCCTGCGGGGTGATCGCAACGCCCTCGGCCGCGCAGATGCCCACGACGGCCGCCACCTCGGCGGTGGTGCGCGGGGTGACCAGCAGCGGCGTCGCGCCTTTCCAGCGTCCGCGCCATTCCACCAGCTTCGGCGCCAGCCGCTCGGGATCCTGGCTCCATCCGCCCTCGCCCAGAACGGACTTCAGGCGCGAGACGACATCTGCGGGAACGAGCTTGGTCATGGCCCGGGAGAATAGGGCGGAACGGGCGGCGATTGAAGCGCGCTCAGCCGCCCAATCCCGCCCGGATCTGCTGCATGATGTCGGCCTCGGCGATCTTGTCGTCCCGCGCCAGCATCAGCGCCTTGGACAGGATGATCGACAGCATCCGGTCGCCCTCGAACGGCAGGTAGACGTCGTCGGCGGCGCTCGCGCTTGGCCCGGCTGGCACGATGCAGAGATAGCGGCCCGACGGGTCCATCATGATGTTCCCCGAGCCCAGGTGGATCCGGTAGTCCGACAGCTTGCCCCGGACGCGCAGGGCGTGGCCGTCGAGCGAGAAACGGTCGGCGAAGGCCAGGGACGGCAGGATCTGGGCCAGCACTTCGCCCCGGACCTTGGCACCGACGTCGGGCGGGGCGTTGGCGTGGGCGGTCCAGTACTCGTTGGCGTGGCGACGCCAGTCGTTGGGCGCGACGGCCTCGCGTCCGCCGTCGGCCCAGGTCGGGTCGTTGCCGATCGAGGCCACCGCCACGCACAGGTCGACCTCGCGCATGATCTCCGAGAAGACCAGCGGATCGACGGCGTCCAGCGCCATCGCGGGCCGGCGATGGCCGTCCTCGGTCAGCTGGCCGAACAGCACCCGGTCGCTATGGACGTAGATGAAGGCCTGGCTTTCGGTGACCGGCGGCTCGTCGTCCTGGGGCGAGGCGATCCACCACTGGGCGTAGAGGCCGTGAGCCGGCAGCGGCTTGTAGGTGGGGTCGTCGTTGGGCGTGTCGGCCCAGATCTTGTGGCGCGCGCTCCAGCCCCGCGACTTGGCCAGGGTCATGTACTGGTGCTGGCGCAGGATGTGGCCGGCGAAGCGGTTGGAATAGGTTGCGGTGTCGCGCTCGGCCGGGGTCAGGGGATAGAGCTGGCGGTGGGCCTGGGCGAAGGGCTGGACGATCCGCCGCTGCATCAGGAAGCCGCGCCAGTGGGCGATCTCGTCGTCCCGGCTCATCAGCGGGTGCCACAGGCGCACGCGGGCCTCGGGCGTGTCGCCGACGACCGAACCGTGGCGGTCGCGCAGGGCCTCGCCGTCCCAGGCGACCTGCCGGGCCTCGCCCGCGCCGTCCAGCCGCCACACCAGGCGGCGGGCCAGGGCGCCGGCCAGCGGATGGTCCAGCCAGCGCGCGCGCCAGTCGTCCCACGACCAGTCGCGGCCCGAGAGGTAGCTGTCCTCCAGCCGTTGCTTGAGCACGGGCAGGGTCTTGTCGATCTCGACGGCGGCCTGCTTGAGGGCCTTGATCTCCTCGGTCGCCGCCTCGTCGCCCTTCAGGGCGGCCGGCTGCGACTTCAGCGGCTTGCCGGCGGCGGTGGCGAAGCTCAGGCGGGCCCGGCCGGTCTCGACCGCCAGGGTCGCGACATAGTCGCCCAGCGCCTGCTCGAGCCGGCCCGGCTCCTCCAGCCCGCAGGTCGGCGTGGCCAGTTCCTCCAGGTCGGCCACCGGCAGGCCGGCGACCTGGGCGGCTTCGCTCATGGCCTGGTCGATCAGGGCGGACAGGCGCTCGTCGCGCACGGTCCGCTTGATGCGGCCCAGGGCCATCACCGCCCTGACCGAACCGATCTGGCCCAGCGACCAGACGCAGGCGTTGGCGACCGCCAGCGAGCGGTATCGCGGGCCGTGATACTCGCCGGCGACCTTGGCCAGCATGCTCTGGGCCACGCCTTCCAGGGCGTCGACCGCCTCGTCGTCGGGCCAGGCGGACAGCATCCAGGCCGCGCCCTTGGCGAAGGTGACGTCGGTTTCCGCCGGCTGCAGCGGCGGCGGCGGGAGGGAGGCGTCGGTGACCGCTTGGCCGTCGTGCAGCCAGAGCATGAGGGTCTCGTACCGGCTGGCGTGGACCAGCGCCGAGGCCGGGTGCATGCCGATCGCCGACGGCGCGCGTTTCAGCAGGAATTCGTACTCGCTGGGCGTCTTCCAGCCGGCCTGGGCCTTGCGCAGCGACTGGGGCGTACGCAGGCCGCGCAGGGTCTCGATCAACAGGGTCTTGGACCGGTCGCGGCCCAGGTCGCGCGCCAGGGTCTCGGCCGTCTTCAGCCACTTGGCGCTGGGCCGCGCGCCCTGGCTTTTGGACGCTGCGTCCCACAGGCGCTCCAGGTCCGAGCCCGGCGCGGGAAGCGCCAGTTCCGGCTCGTCGGCCTCCAGCGGATAGGCGGCCTTCCACGCGCGCCAGGCCTGGGCGCGCTCCCCCAGCCATTCGAGGCTGGGGAAACGATAGGCCGGGTCCATGGCGTGACGCCAGAACGGCCACATCACCTGGGTGTCGGCCGCCAGGGGCGGGTGGCGCGGCGGATCGTAGTTGTGCGCCAGCAGGATCTCGACGCCTTCGGGCGGATCCAGCGCCATGATCTCGCCGACCGTGGTGCGGTTGAAGGTGATCGGTGGCCGGCCGTCCGGAGACGCGGCCAGCAGGCGATCGCGCCACGCCTCCAGTTCGGCGGCCCAGGCGAAGGCGCGGGTCATGACGGCCTCGGCGTCGGCCCTGTCCTCGGCAAGCGTCGGCGGCGTCCGGCCGCTGATCCGGCGCAGATGGGCGCGGGCGGCCTTGTGCATGTGCGACCGCTTGATCCGCAGCACGACCAGGGCTTCGGTCGTCTCGAGCAGTTCGCGATCGCCCGGGGCGTCCAGGACCACGCCCGCCCGGGCGATCTGCTCGAGGACGCCTTCGATCGCGCCCTCGATATAGTGGTCGCCGCCCGGCAGCCCGTGCACGACGCGGCGAAAGAACGTCCGGGCGCGCTCCGGCGAGGTGCAGGCCTGGTCGGCCAGGTCGCTCAGCAGTTCGTGCAGCAGGCCCGTCGCCGTGCTGTGGGTGTACTGCGCCGGTATGGGAAGGGCGAAGGCGCGGGCCTCCCGCCACCAGTCCTCCACGGAGTCGTAGAGCGCCGCCCGCTCATCAGCCGACAGCGCCGCCATCTGCCGCCGCATCACGGTGACGTAGGGCTCCTTGGGATTGCGCGGACAGGCCTCGGCGATCATCGCCTTGACGTGAGCGGCGGGGGACGACGGCGCCTTGGCGCCGAGGCCCAGCAGCTTCCTGAACATGGTCTCAGCCCCCGCGCAGCGGGGTCAGGCGCAGGAAGGTCACCGTCGCGCCGGGGGCGAAGGCGATGACCTCGTCAAGGGTTTCGATCTGGCGGTTGTCGGCCAGCAGCAGGAAGCGGCCGCGCTCGAAGGCCTCCAGGGCGCGGGCGACGACGGCGTCGCGGCCGTCGGTCAGGGCCACGCCCAGCGCCGATCGCGGCCGCTCGTCGTCGACGCCTACATCGACGCTGGCGGCGGCCCGGTTCTCCCACTCCAGGATCACCCGTTCGGCGATCAGGTCGCGGGCCCGGATCTCGACGCGGTCAGCCCAGGGCAGGGCGCCGGCGGGCGTCGGAACGCCCAGGTCCTGCTGATCGAACAAGGCGATGGTCTGCACGCTTAACTCCGGTCGAGACGCTCGTCTCAACCTTAGCGTCGCCGCCGCCGCGCGCAATCGCCCTCGGCGGTCCTACTTCCCGTCGCGGAACGGGTCGGCCGGGTAGACGCCCAGGATCTCGAACTTCTCGGAAAAGAACTGCAGCTCGTCGAAGGCCAAGGCGAGGCTGCGGTCCTCGGGGCGGCCGTCGACCTCGGCGTAGAAGAAGGTGGCCGTGAAGGCGCCGTTCTCCATGTAGCTCTCGAGCTTGGTCATGTTGACGCCGTTGGTGGCGAAGCCGCCCAGGGCCTTGAACAGGGCCGCCGGCAGGTTGCGCACCCGGAACACGAAGCTGGTCACGCAGCGGTGGGTGAACGACGGGGCCGGCGGGGCCGGGTCGGCGGTCATCACCAGGAAGCGGGTGGTGTTGTGGCGCTCGTCCTCGATGTCGCGGGCCAGGATGTCGAGATCGTAGATCTCGGCGGCCAGGGCCGGGGCGACGGCGGCGCGGGTCGGGTCGGGCTTGGCGGCCAGGGCCTTGGCCGCGCCGGCGGTGTCGCCCGCGCCTTCCTTGGCCAGGCCCAGGCGCTTGAGGCTGTGGCGGCACTGGCTGAGCGCGATCGGCATCGAGACGGCGGTGGTCACGGTGTCCAGCGTCACGCCCTTGTTGGCCATCAGCTGGAAGCGGATCGGCTTGAAGCGCTCGCCGATGATCTTCAGGCCCGAGGCGGGCAGCAGGTGGTGGACGTCGGCCACCCGGCCGGCGATCGAGTTCTCGATCGGGATCATGCCCAGCTGCGCGGCGCCGGTCTTGATGGCCTCGAACGCCTCCTCGAAGGTGGCGCAGGGCAGGACCTCGTAGTCGGGGAAGTAGGTGCGGCACGCCTCGTGGCTGTTGGCGCCGGGCTCGCCCTGGAAGGCGATCTTCTTGAGGGTGCTCATCTAGCTCTTCAGTTCTTCTGCGCGTGGTCGCGCGCGGCCTGCAGGTCGGAAGGATTGTCGACGGAGATCGGGGCTTCGGCGGCCACCGCCGCGCGGATCGTCAGGCCCAGCTCCATGGCCCGCAGCTGCTCCAGCTTCTCGCGCTGTTCCAGGGCCGAGGGCGGGGCGGCGTTGAAGGCCTCCAGCGCGGCGCGGCGATAGCCGTAGATGCCGATGTGGCGCCAGACCGGCGCATCGCCATAGAGCGTCGAGCGGGTGAAGTAGAGGGCGCGGCCACTGTTCCCACCGGCGTCCATGGCCAGCACGGCCTTGACCACGTCGGGGTTGGACCGGTCGTCGGCCGAGGCTTCCGGCGCCACCACGGTGGCGATGTCGGCGTCGGCGTGGGCGGCCAGCTGACCGGCGCAGGCCGACAGCACCGCCGGATCGACGAAGGGCATGTCGCCCTGCAGGTTGATGATCACGTCGTGGGCGCCGTCCGGGTCCAGCACCGCCAGGGCCGCCAGGATGCGGTCGGAGCCCGAGGGCAGGGCCGGATCGGTCAGGACGGCGCGGCCGCCGGCGGCTTCCACGGCCGCCACGATCTCCGGATCGCCGGCCGCCACGGCCACCGGGCCGATGCCCGCGGCCTGCGCCTGGCGCAGCACGCGCACGATCATCGGCAGCCCGCCGATGTCGGCCAGCGGCTTGTTCGGTAGGCGGGTGGCCGCCATGCGGGCGGGGATGAGGACGATCGGGTTCATGGCGTACCGGCTGAGGGCGAAACACGGTTCGCCCGGGTTGCGCACCGGCCGGTAGCGTGTCAGAGACCGGAGCGCAACATCGCGCGTGGGACGACCATGGGGGGACCCGCGTTCATAAATCAGCATCGCCTGTAAAAGGCGGGCTAAAAGAGGCTGACAAGGCTGAGATGAGCGACCTGACGTTCAACAAGATTTTCGGCGGCGTGCTGCTGACGGGCCTGGTCATCTTCGGCCTGCGCGAAGCCTCCGACATCGTCTTCAAGAAGCACGAAGTCGAGAAGGCCGGCTACGAGATCGCCGTCCAGGAAGACACCGGCGGTGAAGGCGCCGCGGCCGCCGAGGTTCCGCCGGACTGGGGTTCGGTGATCCTGCTGCCGGCCAACATCGAGGCCGGCAAGGCCGTCTCGGCCAAGTGCGCCTCGTGCCACAACTTCGATTCGGGCGGTCCCAACGGCACCGGTCCCAACCTCTTCGGCACCCTGGGCAAGCATCCGGGCACGCACGCGGGCTTCGCCTATTCGGCCTCGATGGTCGATTTCGGCGCCAAGAACCCGCAGTGGGACTACGACCATGTCGACCAGTTCCTGAAGGCCCCGGGCAAGTACATCTCGGGCACCAAGATGACCTTCGCGGGCCTGAAGAAGCAGGAAGACCGCATCGCCATCATCGCCTATCTGCACAGCCTGGGCTCGACCCTGCCCGTGCCGGCGCCCAAGCCCGCCGCCGCCGCGGCTCCGGCC
>NZ_JBWKPK010000042.1:0-34553 GCF_059418205.1 Caulobacter sp. GW821-FHT09B11
GGCGCTCCGTCACTCGCCCCCTCCGTCACGCTGCGTATCCGCAGCGTGCCACCTCCCCCGCTTCGCGAGGGAGGAGCTGGGAATCCTTACTTCGCCAGCGTTTCCAGGAACCGCACCGGCTCGCCGCGGCCCTCGGCGATGATCTCGTCGTCGCGCATGACCACGACGCCGCGGACGATGGTGGCCACCGGCCAGGCCTTGGCTTCGAAGCCGTCGAACGGGGTCCAGCCGGCGCGGTTGGCCATCTGCTCGTGGGTGATGGTCTTGCGGGCCTTCATGTCGACGATGGTGAAGTCGGCGTCGAAGCCTTCGGCCAGGCGGCCCTTGTCGGCCAGGCCGAACACGCGGTTCACGCCGTGGCTGGTCAGGTCGACGAAGCGCTCGAGGGAGAGCTTGCCGTCCACCACGTGGGTCAGCATCACGGGCACCAGGGTCTGGACGCCCGGCATGCCCGACGGCGAGGCCGGATAGGGACGGGCCTTCTCCTCGCGGGTGTGGGGGGCGTGGTCGCTGCCCAGCACGTCGGCGATGCCGGCCTCGATGCCGCGCCAGACGCCGGCCACGTGATAGGCGTCGCGGATCGGCGGGTTCATCTGGGCAAAGCCCTTCAGCCGCTCATAGGCTTCCGGGGCCACCAGGGTCAGGTGCTGGGGCGTGACCTCGACGCTGGCGACGTCCTTGTTCTGGGCCAGGAAGTCGATCTCTTCCTTGGTGGTGACGTGCAGCACGTGGATGCGCTTGCCCAGGTTCTTGGCGATGCGCACCAGGCGGTGGGTCGATTGAAGCGCAGCTTGGGCGTCGCGCACCTCGGGGTGGCTGGTCCAGTCGCCGGGGCGGGCCAGGTGGCGGCGATCGGCCAGGCGGTATTCGTCCTCCGAGTGGAAGGCCGCGCGGCGGTTCACGTGCCGCAGCACGTTCTCGACGCCCTCGTCGTCCTGCACCAGCAGGCTGCCGGTCGAGGCGCCCATGAACACCTTGATGCCGCAGCAGCCGGGCAGCCGTTCCAGCTCGCCCAGGAAATTGGCGTTCTCGTGGGTGCCGCCGACATAGAAGGCGTGGTCGGTGTGCATCCGGTTTTTGGCGCGGGCCAGCTTGTCGGCCAGGGCGTCCGGATCGGTGGTGGTCGGCTCGGTGTTGGGCATCTCGAACACGGCGACCACGCCGCCGAGGGCCGCGCCGCGCGAGCCGCTTTCGAGGTCTTCCTTCCACTCCAGGCCCGGCTCGCGGAAGTGCACCTGGCTGTCGATCACGCCCGGCAGAACGGTCAGGCCCGTGGCGTCGAACACCTCGCCGGCGCTGGCTTGGCTGAGGTCGCCGATGGCGACGATCTTGCCGCCCCGCACGCCGACGTCGGTGATCCCGCGCCCGGCATGGTTCACCACCTCGCCCCCACGGACGATCAGGTCGAAGGTCTGGGACATGGGCGCGCTCCTGAAGGGGTTTGGGGCGGTCTAGGTCTGCTGCGAGCGGGTGGCAACACCAAACTAAACCCCTCTCTCATAGAGAGAGGGAGGGGCCCGACGCCGAAGGCGGTGGGAGGGTGAGAGGTTACACCGTCGGCCGGCTTATCCGATGCGTTCCGAGGCGCTTCAACGCTCACGGAGATCACCGTCGGCAGGAGACGCCCTCTCGAACTGCGGGATCAAAGCATGGGCCCGAGGACCGCGCCCATTTCGGTGAGTTTGTTACCTCTCACCCTCCCAT
This sequence comes from Caulobacter sp. GW821-FHT09B11, assembly GCF_059418205.1. Lineage (NCBI taxonomy): Bacteria > Pseudomonadati > Pseudomonadota > Alphaproteobacteria > Caulobacterales > Caulobacteraceae > Caulobacter > Caulobacter sp. GW821-FHT09B11. The sequence goes on from NZ_JBWKPK010000042.1 coordinate 1,705, forward strand.
GGCTTCGCCATGGGCCCCTCCCTCTCTCAAAGAGAGAGGGTAATTCTAAACCGGCGGGCTGGCTTCGCCGCCCGTGCGTTTGCGGCGGCGGGGGGAGACCTTGAGCTTGGGTTCGGCTTCGGCCGGCTCTTCGGCGATGGCCGGGGTTTCGGCGGCGGCTTCCGGAGCCGCTTCCGGCGCGGCGGCTTCGACCGGCGTCTCGGCGACCGGTTCTTCCACCACGGGCGGCGCCTCGACGACGGCTTTGGCGCGCACCTCGTCCAGCAGCTCCAGCGCCGCGCGGACCACCTTGGCCACCGGCAGGTCGCTCATATGGCGGATGGCCTGCGAGAGGTCGGGGTCGACGGCCTTGAACTGTTCGAAGTCGCGCGGGCCGCGCACGGCGCGGGTCAGCGGGCCCCAGGGGCCGTAGCGGCGCTCGTCGGAGGGGCCGAACAGGCCGACGGTGGGCGTGCCGGCCGCGGCGGCGATGTGCATCAGGCCGCTGTCGTTGCCGATGAAGAGGTCGGCGCGCTTGAGGCAGGCATAGGCGGTCAGCAAATCAACCTTGCCGGTCAGGTCGATGCAGCGGCCGCGCGCCGAGGCCATGCGCAGCTCCTCGACCATGCGGCCGTCTTCCGGACCGCCGAGGATCAGCAGGCGTCCGCCCTCCAGCCGACCGCCGGGGCCGAGCAGCTGGGCGGCCGTCTGGGTGAAGCGCTCGATCGGCCAGACCTTGCCGATCCAGTTGGCGGCCGGGCCCATGGCCAGGATCGGGCCGGCCTGCTCGTTTCCGCGCGGGGCCAGCATCTGGTCGGCCAGGGCCTGGACTTCCGGGGTGATGTAGAGGTGCGGGGCCGGCGGGGCGTCTTCGATCTTCAGCACGCGGGCGGTCTCGATCACCTTGTGGGCGATCTCGCCGGGGGTCTTCTTCCAGATCGCCCGCTTCTCGCGGCGCAGGAAGAGGGCGGTGGCGCTGCCGCGCAGATCGACCACCAGGCCCCACTTCCTGTGGCGCACCTGGTTCCACAGCTTGAACCAGTGACCCTTGCCCTTGCCCTTCTCCATGACGATCACCCGGTCGAGGCCGGGAACGTGGGCGAACAGCGGGGCGGCCAGCGGGCCGGCGACGATGGTGAAGCGGGCGTTGGGGATCTCGTCGGCCAGCATTCTGATCAGGCCGGACGACAGCACGGCGTCGCCGATACGCGTGGCGGTGATGAAGAGAATCGGGAAGGCCCGCTGTGTCATCGGTCCATCTATAGGGTGAACCGCCTGTCAACGCATCCCGTTATCCCGCTTAAGCTTTCCTCGCGCTGAAGACTGGCGCGAGCGTCGCTCCGGCGCCACATGTGCGGGCATGACCAGCCCGCGCACCGCCCGCCTGACCTCCCGCGCCGTCATCGCCGTCGCCGGCCCCGACTGGCGCAGCTTCCTGCAAGGCCTGCTGACCCAGGACGTCGAGACGCTCGCGCCCGGCGAGCTGCGTTTCGCAGGGTTGCTGACCCCGCAGGGCCGGCTGCTCTACGACCTGTTCGTGGCCGGCCTGCCGGACGGGGCGCTCCTCGATGTCGCCGCCGAGCACCGCGACGCCATCGTCACGCGGCTGTCGATGTACCGCCTGCGGGCCAAGGTCGAGATCGGGGCTTCCGACCTGGCGGTCGCGGCCGTGTTCGCGCCGGACGGCGCGCCGGTTTCGGGCGAAGGCCTCTACGCCGACCCGCGCCTGACGGCCCTGGGCGCGCGGGTCTACGGCCCGACGGCCGAGCCCGACGCGACCGAGGCCGACTATGACGCCCATCGCCTGGCCCTGGGCGTGCCCGGCCCGGCCGACTGGCTCAGCGACAAGGCCTATCCGATCGAGGCCGACTTCGACCTGCTCTCGGGCATCGACTTCAAGAAGGGCTGCTTCGTCGGCCAGGAGACCACCAGCCGCATGAAGCGGCGGGGCACGATCAAGAACCGCATGCTGCCGATCGCCTTCGACGGCCCGGCCCCGGCCTTCGGCGCCGAGGTGCTGGCGGGCGAGCTTCGCGCGGGCGAGGTGCTGAGCGGCGGCGACGGCCGGGCCATGGCCCTGCTGCGCCTCGACCGCATCGAGGGCGCGGACCTGACGGTCGACGGCCGCCCGGTGCGGGTCGAGCGTCCCGACTGGGTCCCGCCGACGCCGGTGGCGGTCCCGACGGCCTAGCCGGCCCCTTCCAGCCAGGGCACGCGCGGCAGGCGGGTCTCGCCATCCAGCTTGCAGACCGAGCGCGGCGAGTTCGGCTCCACCTCGGCGAGGATGCGGTCGATCTCCTGGCGGTAGCCGCGTTGGGCGGCGCCGTTGAAGCCGTTGCTGGCGGGCAGGGCGGCGAGCGGTTCGGCAAGGTCGCGCCGTCCCATCCGCAGCAGCGCCAGCACGGAAGCCTCGATCACGTCGGCGCGGGCGTCGCCGCGGGGAATGGCCGCGACCCGGTCGGCGACGCTCGCCGCCGCCGCGCCCGCCCGGCACAGGCCCAGCAGGGCGTCGGTGCGGCCCGGCACGGAGCGGACGGCTTCGATCCTTTTCGCCAGCGGCAGGGCGGCCGGCGCGCCCAGATCGCCCAGGCGGACGGTAAGTCCCTCCAGCGCCTCGTCCTCGCCGACCAGCGGCGCCAGGCGCGGACCGATGCGGGCGAAGGCCTCGGCCGGCAGGGCGGCGGCGACGTCGGCGAAGGTCTGCTGGGCGCTGGAGCGGGAGCGATCGCCATGGGCCCGCCCGATCGCCGCCAGCAGGGCCTCGGCGTCGACCTGGTCGGCGTTGCTGACCACGATCCAGCGGCTGAAGTCCTCGTCCTGGGCCAAGTCCTCGCCGGCCATCAGGCGCGAGAAGCGGGCCAGGTTCCGGTCCACGGCCTGGCGTCCGAAGGCGCGGGCCTGGGCCACGGCCGGCGCCGATCCCGCCGCCAGGGCGCGGGTCTGGGCCTCGTCGAGCGACAGGATCAGCTTGCGGCCGGTCTTGGTCGTGTGGATCGGGCGCTCAGCCAAGCGAAGGGCCTCGGCGATCATGCCCGGAAAGCCCCCAACCCCGCCGCCGACCACCGGCTTCAGGTGATAGAACCCGGCGGTGCATTCGTGGCGGGTCCAGGTGAAGCAGCCCACCAGCGGGAACGGGACCGGCGAGGGGACGGCGGCGATCCCATAGGCCAGGGCGACGGCGCGGCCGTCCGGCGCCGTCAGGGTCAGCCGGCGCAGTCCCGGCTCCAGATCCCCGGGGCCTTCGCCGGCAGCCACCCGCACCACCGGCCCCTGCGGCTCGCCGGGCAGGCTCAGCACGCAGGCGTTGGACACCAGCGCCCGGCCGACCATCATCCGCTGCGCCGTCATCCGCAGGTCGGGAGACTTGGGGATGGTCTCGCAGGTGGCGCGGGGCAGCACCCGCAGCGAGGCCGGCTGGCCGCTCCGGTAGACATCGGGATAGCGGTAGACGACCGGCAGGGCGTAGCGCTCGACCAGGCTCTGGGCCAGTTGACCGGGGGCCAGGATCGAGGCCTGGGCCGGATCGAAGGGCAGGTGCTGGGCGGCGTTCTCGCGCCGCAGCCGCTCGTCCAGGGCGCGATAGTCCAGATAGCCCGCGACGCACCACACCAGGTTGCCGCCATAGACCAGCACCGGAACGGCCAGCATCCAGCGGGGCGCGGCCCGGCGCCAGACGTCGACCACCATGGCGATCAGGGCGCCGTTGAACAGCAGGCCGATCCACAGCGGCGACAGGGCGAACAGCAGGACCAGGTCCACCAGCGGGATCTGCTGCAGCAGATAGGCCGGGATCATGGCCAGCAGGAAGCGCGGCCAGGCGGGCCAGGACCGCCGGGCCGGCTCGTCGGAGCGGGGAGCGGGTCCTCGCCGTCCGAACGTCTCGCCTCGGCTGGTCATCCAGGCCGTCCTCGTCGTCAGGTGCGCCGTCGAACTCCACCATGAATTGATTACTGATTATTCATCGCGTGGACGATTGCCGCGAGGGGGATCCGGGCTCAAGTCTTCGGGTGAACGTCGCCGCCTGGGGGCAAGGCCATGAACCGTCGTGAACTTCTGGGCGCGGGCACCCTGCTGGCCGTTCCTCTGGCCGCGCTCGCCGCCGGACCCGCCCTGGCGGCCGACATCGACCGCTTCTCGGTGGTGGTGCGGGGCAAGGGGCCGGACGTGATCCTGATCCCGGGCCTGGCCTCGTCGCGGGCGGTCTGGGAGCCGACGGCCAAGGCGCTGGAGGATCGCTACCGCGTCCACCTGGTGCAGGTGGCGGGCTTCGCCGGCGATCCGGCCGGGGCCAACGCCGAGGGAGCGGTCGCGGCCGGCGTCGCCGAGGGCTTGGCCGGCTACATCCAGGCCAAGGGGCTGACGGCGCCGGCCGTCATCGGCCATTCGCTGGGCGGCACGATCGGGCTGATGCTGGCGGCCCGGCATCCGGGCCTCGTCGGCCAGCTGATGGTGGTCGACATGTTCCCCAACCTGGCCATGGCCTATTTCGGACCGGGCGCCTCGCGCGAAGCCGTGGCCAAGGGCGCGGCCGACTTCCGCCAGCGGATCGAGACCGCGCCGCCGGACCAGTACCTGGCCCGCCAGACCCAGACCGCCGTGACCATGGTGCTGACGCAAAGCGCCCGCCAGGCGGTGGTCGACGACTCCCTGGCCAGCGACCGCGAGGTGGTGGGCCGCGCGATGGAGGAACTGCTGACCACCGACCTCGCGCCCGAACTGCCGAACATCACCGCCCCGACCACCGTGGTCTGGGCCTGGAACAAGGCCAGCTTCGCGCCCGCCGAGGCCTTCGCCGGCTGGTACGGCGCGGCCTATGCGACGCTGAAGGGGGTCAAGATCGTCCGCATCGACGAGGCCGCCCACTTCGTGATGATCGACCAGCCGGCCCGCTTCCAGGCCGAGGTCGAGGCGTTCCTGAAGTAGCCCAACCCGTCGTCATCCCGGAAAGCCCGCAGGGCTTATCCGGGACCCAGGGGCCGGCGCACTGCGTGTCGGCGATTGCGAAGAGGTCGAGAACCCCAGCGCCGCGCCCAGTCTCCTGGGTCCCGGCTCTCCGCTGCGCTGCGGCCGGGATGACGAGTATTTGGGGCGGGGTGGAGTACCCGCGTGTTCTTCAAAAGTTCTGGTTTCCGCACGCGGTTCTGCTAGCGTCGCCACATGACTGAGATCCATCGCTGCACCTGGCGGGGCATGAACGGCGACCCGCTGTACGAGGCCTATCACGACACCGAGTGGGGCGTGCCCGAGTACGACAGCCGCGCCCTGTGGGAGAAGCTGGTGCTCGACGGCTTCCAGGCCGGGCTGTCGTGGATCACCATCCTCAAGAAGCGCGACGCCTTCCGCGCCGCCTTCGCCGATTTCGACCCCGAGATCGTCGCCCGCTTCGGGGCCGAGGATCGCGCAAGGCTGATGGCCGACGCCGGCATCATCCGCTCCAACGCCAAGATCGACGCGGCCATCAACGGCGCGCGGATCTATCTCGACATGCGCGACCGGGGCGAGGACTTCTCGCAGTTCCTGTGGGGCATCGTCGGCGGCGCGCCGATCCAGAACAGTTTCACCGGCATGGGCGACGTCCCGGCCCAGACGCCCCTGGCCGTCGAGATGGCCAAGGCCCTGAAGGCCAAGGGCTTCAAGTTCTGCGGCCCGGTGATCGTCTACGCCTTCATGCAGGCCGTCGGAATGGTCAACGACCACTTCGTGACGTGCTTCCGGCATGACGAGTGCAGGGCCTTGGGCGGAGAGGCGCTGGGCGGGAAGGCGGGGTAGGCAATTACGCCGTCATCCCGGCCGAAGGGCCGCGCAGCGGACCGCAGAGCCGGGACCCAGGGGCCGCCGCATTGCGCTGGACCCCTGGGTCCCGGACAGCCTCTTCGAGGCTTCCGGGATGACGACCCAGTCGCAGGTCCAATGAAGATCTAGCCTTCGTCCCCGCCTACCGCGCCACCGCGACCTCGGCCGGGCTCGGCGTCCTGGCGAAGCGCACCGGGTTGCAGTCGGCCAGCTGGGCGTCGGACAGCACAACGCCGCGATAGCCGAAGCCCGTCACGGTTCCCAGTTCGCGCGCCAGACGCCGGCAGCTGCGCAGGGGCGGCAGCGACTTGACCTGGATCGAGCGGCAGGCCTGGCCCTCGCAGCGCCAGGCCGCGCCGTCGAACACGATGTAGTCGCGGGGCGAGGGGGCGCTGAGGGTCAGCCAGGCGTTCTGGGCCTGGGACTTGGTGGCCTGGGGTTCGGCCATGGCGGGGCCGCCCGTCGCGACCAGGGCCGCGACGGCGAAGAGAAAGCTACGCATGGGGGAAAGCTCCGGGGAGGAGGTTGGGGAGGTACGCTTACTGGTTGCCAGGCGGCGCCGCGCCTAGGCGGCGGCCTTGAAGAGCGTGAATTCCTCGCCCAGCGCCCGCGCCACCGAGGGGCGGGCCTGCAGGCGGTCGCGATAGGCGGAAAGGGCGGGATAGGGCGCGAAGTCCATCGCCAGGTAGCGGGCCCAGACCAGCATCACGAAGAGATAGGCGTCGGCGACGCCGAAGCGGTCCTGCAGGAACGCGCGTCCGGCCAGGTGCGCCTCCAGCACCGCGAAGCGTTCGGCCGCCGACGCGCGGGCCAGGGCCTTGGCGTCCTCCGGGGCGCCGGCCGCCAGCAGGACGCCGAAGGTCCGGGCGTGCAGCTCGGCGCCGACGAAGCTCAGCCAGCTCTGGGCGCGGCGACGCTCGGGACCGTCGGGGGCGATCAGGCCGGCGGCCGGAAACAGGTCGGCCACATGCTGCAGGATCACCGCGTTCTCATAGATCAGCTCGCCGTCGTCCGTGCGCAGCACCGGCGCCTGGCCCATCGGGTTGATCGCCAGGAACGGCGCGCCGTCCTGCGTCCGCTTGGGGCGGGCCTTGGTGTCGACCTGGATGAAGTCGATCGGCGCGCCCGCCTCGTAGGCGGCGATCCGCGTCGCCATCGAACAGGCCATCGGAGAGAAATACAGGTCCATCGCCGCCTCCGTTTGCATTTTCATACTGTTTCGCATAAAAATAACCGAGGTCAAGGAATAAGCTGCGAAGCAGTACAAAAAGCAGCGCCGGCCTGGAGAGAGTCGAGATGTCGGAACAACCCGCCAAGCGCCGAGGCCGCCCGCGCGCCTACGACCCCCAGGTCGCCCTGGCCAAGGCCACCGAGACCTTCTGGACCCAGGGCTACGCCGGCGCTTCGCTGGACGACCTGAGCGCCGCCACCGGCATGAACCGCCCCAGCCTGTACGGGGCGTTCGGCGACAAGCAGGCGCTCTTCTCCGCCGCCATCGACGCCTACATGGACGCCTCGCGCGGGGCGATGGTCCGGGCCTTCACGGCCGGCGGCACGCTGCGCCAGGCGCTGGAGCGGGTCTATCGCGCGGCGCTGGACATCTATCTGTCGGGCGAAGATGGCGGGCGCGGCTGTTTCATGGTCAGCGCGGGCCTGGGACAGGCGGTGGTCGACCCGGCCGTCCGCGACAAGGTGGCGGCCGGCCTGCACGAGCTGGACCGGGGCTTCGAGCGCCTGGTAGCCCGCGCCGAAGCCGCCGGCGAACTGCCCCCCGGCGCCGACCCGGCGGTGCTGGCCCGCGTGGCCGGCGGCATGCTCAACGCCCTCTCGGTCCGCGCCCGCGCCGGCGAAACCCGCGAGCAGCTGGAAGCCACGATCCAGGCGACGGTGGAGCTGGTCTGTGGGGCGGAGAGGGGTAGCCGCTCAGATGCTCCCCCTTTGGGGGAGCTGTCGCGGAGCGACTGAGGGGGTTTAGCCGCCGTGCCGGGGGGGGGGGGGGGGGGGGGGGGGGGCGGGGTTTTAGCCGCCGTGCCGGCCCCCTCCGGCCCTCCGGGCCACCTCCCCCAAAGGGGGAGGATTTACCGCTTCGCCAGCCCCGCCACCGGAACCCGCGTCACCTGCACGTCCTCCTTGTTGGCCGCGTAGCCGACATAGAGCCGGCCGTTCCAGACCACGCTCTTGGGATAGTGATAGCCCGGCCGCTTGTACTTTCCCTCGAACCGCAGCGGCTGCAGGTCGGCCTGGCCGCGCAGGCGCCAGCTGCGGTCGAACAGGCGGCCGTCGGGGCTCAGCGTCACCGCCAGGGGCAGGCGCGGTCGGTCGGTGTTGGGGGCGTTGACGAGGTAGGCGGTTCCGTCCGGCAGGTTGCCGGCGCTCTGCTTGGCGCGAGCGTCGGGCATGTCGGTCAGGGCTGGCGTGGTCCAGGTCTGGCCTCGGTCGCAGCTTTGCGCGGCCAGCTGGCGGAAGCTGAGGTCCTCGTCGCGGAACACCATCACCGCGCAGCCGTCGGCGCGGCGGAACAGGCTGGGCTCGATCTCGCGGCTGAGGCGCTTTTCGTGCGGGGCGGCGGCGCCTGAAGCGTCGCGCGGCAGGCTTTCCATCTTCCCCTGGGTCCAGCCCGAAACGCCCAGCGGATCGTCGGTGAAGAACGGCTTGGCGATCATCCCCGGCCGCAGGTGGAAGGCGGTCATCACCCGGCCGTCGATAAGGTGCGGGTCCTGCTCGATCACCCCCTCCACGGGGAGGCCATCGGCGCCCATGACCCGGCGCGGCGCGCTCCAGGTCCGCCCGTCGCGGCTGGTGCGATATTCGGCGTAGCCGCCCGCTCCGGACTGGAAGCCCTCGGGCCAGACATTGGCGTAGGCGACCAGTGTTTCCCCGTCGGTCTGCCAGCCGCCGCTCGAGCGCATCAGTCCGCCGGTCCCGGCCGGCGCCAGCACCCGGGGCGCGCTCCACCGCTCGCCGTCGTCGCTGACGCTGTAGGCGACCCAGGTGTCGGCGGAATCCTCGTCGCGGGCCGAGCTCTGCCACTGGGCGTAGAGGCGGCCCTTGAAGGCGATCAGCGCCACGCCGTTGCTGAACTTGTCTGTGCCTTCGGTCGGCGCGAAGACGGTGAAGGTTTGCGCGCCCGGCGCCGGCATCAGGCCAAGGTCGGGCCGGCCCTGTGCGAAGAGCCCCGGCGCGACCGTGTACGGCGGCGCCGACGGCGCGGCGGCCGTCAGTACGAGGGCCGCCAAGCTTGCCGTCAGCCGTACGATCATCGCCTTCCTCCCTATCGCATGGCCCAAAGCGTCGCGGTCTCGATGCGAGGTTTTCTCCCCTCCGCTATCGCCGCCGCGCGACCAGCGTCCAGGCCGTGACAGCGACCGACGCCCCCAGGGCCGCCGCCCCGATCCAGTCCCAGGCGCCGTCGCCCAGCAGGGCGACGACCAGGCCAAGCAGGCTGAGCGCCGCCACCGCCAGCGGGATGCGGAACACCTGCCAGAGCGAAAGATGGCTCCGGCTCATCTTAGCGTCCCCCGCTTGACCAGCCACAGATAGAGGCCCGAACCCAGGATCACGATGGTCGCCAGGTCGAGCAGCGCCCACAGGATCTTCAGCGGCGGCCCGCCGTAGTCGCCAAAGTGCAGCGGCTGCGACAGCGACAGGGCCGCGACGTACCACGGCGTCGGGGCCACGGCGGCCAGCTTGCCGGTGCGGGCGTCGATCAGGGCCGGGGTGGTCAGGTGGGCGGTCAGCGGCGTGTCGCCGTGGAAGAACACCGCGTAGTGGTGCTGGGTCGAATAGGTCGAGCCGGGGAAGGCCACGAACTGCAGCTGCTTGCCCGGCAGGGCCAGCCTGGCCCGCTCGACCGCCGCGTTCAGCGAGCTGCGCGCCGTGATCGGCGCGGGCGCATCATAGGCGGTGGTCAGCTTCTTGAGCGCCGTGTCCTTCCAATAGGCGATGATCGGCGTGGCCAGGGTGTTGACGACGCCGGTGACGCCCACGACCAGCACCCAGGCCAGGGTCACCGCGCCCAGCAGGTTGTGATAGTCGAGCCAGCGGGTCCGCGCGGCCTTGTGGGCGCGCACCGTGCCGAACGGCAGCCGGCGCATGAACGGCGCGTACAGCACCACGCCCGACACCAGCGCGACCACCAGCAGCAGCCCCATCGCCCCCAGGAACAGCATGCCCGGCAGGCCCAGGAACATGTCGGTGTGCAGCTGGAGCAGGAACTCCATCACCGGATGGCCGGCCACCGACGGGGCCGGATCGCCGCTGGTCTGGTCGATCGGCTGGAAGCTGTAGCCCGACTTGCCCGGGACGACGCTGGTGACGTTCACCACCGGCCGGTCCTCGTCGAAGCTCATGAAGGCGGGAACCTCGCCCGGCTTGCGGGCCAGGGCCGCGGCCAGCACCTGGTCGAGGTCGAGCTTCGGCCCGTTCGGATGCGCCGGCGTCCAGGCCTGGCGCATGGCGACCTCCTCGATCTCGTGGGTGAACACGAGCGGCAGGCCGGTGACGCACAGCATCAGCAGGAACAGGGTCGAGACCAGGCTCGACCACTTGTGCGCCCACGACCAGGCCCGCAGCGTCGAGGCCTTCATCGGGCGAGGCGCAGGGCGGGCGGCGAAGGTCGGCACGGCGGGTCTCCAGCGAATGAGAATGGGTCGCGATAGAGAAAAAGCCGAGGCCTGACAATCGGATCGTGGCGCGGAAGGGGACGCGGCGCGCCCTGGCCGGATGTCGGCGCGCCCAAGTACGACGCCGATGAGGCCCGCCGGGGCGACGTCGCGGGAAGCGGGATGGTGCTGCGGTTCGCCCTCGTTCCCTTCGCCCCCTTTCCTTCGCCCCGGTTCCCTTCCCTGCCGAACGCGCCTAAACACCGGCCCATGCCGAGCGGTCCCGACATGATGCTGGAAGCCGCCTGCGGGCCGGGACCGGTCTGCGGGGTGGACGAGGCCGGCCGCGGACCGTGGGCCGGCCCGGTCAGCGCCGCCGCCGTGATCCTCGATCCGGCCCGGATCCCTGCGGGCCTCAACGACTCCAAGAAACTCTCCGCCAAGGCCCGCATGGCCCTCGAGGTCGAGATCAAGGCGATGGCGATCGCCTGGTGCGTGGGCATGGCGTCGGTCGAGGAGATCGCGGAGCTCAACATCCTGCACGCGGCGGGTCTCGCCATGAAGCGCGCCGTCGAGGGGCTTGGGGTCAAGCCGGCCTTCGCCCTGGTGGACGGCAACTACCGCTTCGTCCTGCCTTGCGAGGTCAAGACCGTAGTCAAGGGCGATGCCCTGTCATGCTCGATCGCCGCGGCCTCGATCCTGGCCAAGGAGGCCCGCGACCGGATCATGATCGAGGCCGACGGCCTCTATCCCGGCTACGGCTTCGCCGGCCACAAGGGCTACCACGCCCCGATCCACCTCGAAGGCCTCCGCAAACTCGGCCCCTCGCCGATCCACCGCCTTGGCTGGGCCCCGGTGAAGCTGGCGCTGGCGGGGGAGTTGGGCGAGGGCTGAGGGGGACTGCCCGCCGACGTTGCGTCTGCATTCGGCTACGGCACCGGCTTTTCGAAGCGACCTGTGGTGGATGGTCGAGGTCCGCTCGTGACTCACAGCGGTAGTTGGCAGCATCCGCTCTCAGGCCCGCGTAGGTAGCCGCCGTGGTCGGCAGCTACGCTACACATTGTAGCAGTAAACCTTACGGCACCTTGGGATAAGAACGATGGAGGCCAGTAGTTAGCTCGTCAGGCGGAACCGGATTGAGGCTGCCCGTAGATGCACGCCTGGTAAGAGAACTTCTCCGTGGTTCCGTCGACCCGGTTGACCCAAAAACATTTGGTCCCGAAGTCAGCGCTTCGGACGCTAAAATGTGTGATGCCGGGGCCGATCTTCGCGGCTGCCTCCGGATGTTTTTGCAGGGCGGCCAATAGAACAGCCTGGTCGGTCACGCCAACCTTGTCTCCGATGTCGTAGCGGTTCAGCATGTTTTTCAAATGGGCATGAGCGTCGCCTTTTTTCGCGAATTGAAGCGGTCCTAGGGTCATGGATTTGGCCGGCATGGTCTATGTCCGTGGCTTGATGATTAGGCGAGGGGGGCTAGGTCCGATCCCGATTGCCTTCCCAGAAGTTTGGCGCTCACTTCGCGCAGAATGATCGCGGGAAGATCCAAGGTGTCGAGCCGGTCGGCGCGGTTCTCCACCCACTCGACGCAGGCTTCCTTTTTCAGGTCGTCACGGGCGATCTTCTCATAGAGGGCGACCGCACTCATGCGGGACAGGCCTAGTTCCATTAGCGACAGCAACGTCAAGCTAGATACGCCAAACTCCAGCTGGGTTCCGATGTCCAAGTCCGTGTCGACCAAGTCTTCGCGACCGATGGCGCGAAGGTGCACATGGAGGATGTCCATGTAGGCGGACAGGTATTTGGGAGCTCGAAAGCGGGCGGTCTGCTCGACCTTGTCCATGGTGTCGCGGATCAGATTAGGGAGTTTAAAGGGGCGACTGTGGTCTTGGTGGTATTTGATGTTCGCCTTAATCATCGAGGCTACCCGTCGGGACAGGGGAGAGCTCAGGTCGAAATATTGTCGAAGCGCTTGGGTCAGAGCGGGATTGCTCAGGTCGGCTTTGTCGCTCAGGAGGATGAGGTCACGCTCCCGATCGGCACCGTCGTGCTCCGGCTGGACGAGATATGGCGCGAGAGACGCTAGGCAATCCCGGATCGCGTCCGAGGCGGACTTGTAGATTTTGGACTCGCCCCAATACAGCTTGAGTATGCCGTCATCGGTGACACCCGCGTAGACGCCGTCGGCGCCGTGATAATGCATCCGGGTATCCGTCTTCAGATCCATCTTGCAGAGGATCTGGGGAATGCCGAGATAGCGCTCCGCGAGCAGGAACAGCAGCATCTCGCCGCCCTCGCCCGTCTTCGTCAGATCGGTGAAGGAGCGTCTGGCCTGTTCAAGAAGTCCGGCCACGGCTTCCGTGCTGTTGAACTCAGCGTCACGCTTCTTGGCGGCCGCGAGTTTGGACCGCGGGATGGCGTAGTCAGCTACGACGTTGCGCATGAACGCCGCCAGCCGTTTAGGCTGCACACGGCCGTTAGCGTCGACAGTCAGGCAGTGGCAGTGGATCCGAACCGAGTGACCGTCGACCTTGATGTCGCGTTCGATCAACTCGAGGTGCACGCCGAGAGTCTCCGGCGAGCCCGTCAGGGCGGCGTGCAGGTCGTCATATGTAATCCGGGACAGCTCGTCCTCAAGCTTCGCAGTCATGGGTGGCAACCTATGCGGGTTTCGTCCATGTGGTCCAGGGCTAGGAGCAGGGTGCTGTTCTCTCGCGCCGTTTGAGCGCTCGGCACCGGCTGCATCCGCTCACGGATTAGTGCCTGCCGGCGTCGCTGTTCGGCTTCGATTGGGTGAGCTTGGACGCCGTCTCCAAGCGAGAGTTAGGCCTGTGACCACGGGTATCAAACCCTTCGAGGGCGAGTCCGATTTTCGGCGCGATCCTAGTGTCCGCTCATGGCGCTAGGTACTCGGTCAGAGACCTCGATCTACGTGACTGCCTTCCGTCCTTCGGCGACGCAAAGTTCGCCCTACTACGACGGCCGATCGAGATCGGCGAGCCGCCCCTAAACCCGCCGCCACCCCGTCGGCAGTCCCACCCCCGCCGCCTCGATGCGCGCCACGGCCTGCGCCAGGGGCTCCACGGCCACGGCCATGTGGTGGGCGTTGGCGTGGACGATGGTGTCGGGGTCGAGGAGGATGGCCACGTGGCCTTTCCAGAAGACGAGGTCGCCGCGCCGGCGGTCGGCTTCGTCGATGGGCCGGAAGAACGAGAACTGCATGTCGGTGTCGCGCGGCACGGCCTTGCCCGAAGCGGCCAGGGCCTGCTGCACCAGGCCCGAGCAGTCCAGGCCCAGGCTTTCCCGCCCGCCCCACTGGTAGGGCGCGCCCAGGAACGACAGGGCCGTGGCGGCCGGGTCGGGGGCGGTCGCCACGCCGATGGGGGCCAGGTGCGCCTCGACGAACCAGCCGGTCCCCGCGCCCTTGGCGAAGCGGCCCTCGCGGGCCTCGACCGTGACCAGGGCGTTCAGGGAATAGAGCCCCACGGGGCGCGACTTGATGTCCGGCGCGCCGAAGGCATAGGTGCGCAAGCTCGCCACCTGGTGGGTCGCGGGCTCGCCCAGGGGCGCGAGTTCGGCCTCCGCCACCCAGCCCACATAGCCGTCGCGCGCCGCCTGGCCCCAGGCGAAGCCGTCCTTGACGTCGAGCACGGAGAAGCGCTCGCCGAACAGCAGCTGGCTCTCCTGCTCGGCGTCCGGCGTGGGGGCCTTGCGCAGGGCGGCCGTCGGGGTCGCGACCTGGCGGGCCTTGGGGGCGTCGTAGCGCTCGGCTGCGACCAGGCCTTCAAGAGCAAGGTCGGCGAGGTCCGGGCGAGCCAGGGTCAGGCGGCGATCCGGAGTCATCAGGCGAACCGGCTCTTCAGCATGGCATAGAGGCCGCGGATGGCCTGGGCCTCGCCGCCGCTGGGCCGGCCGGGGCCGCCCTTGGGGTTCCAGGCGTAGATGTCGAGGTGCGCCCACGATCCGGTGGTGGGGGCGAAGCGTTGCAGGAACAGGGCGGCGGTCACCGAGCCGGCCTGGGCCCAGGCGTCGGGGTCGTTCTTCAGGTCGGCGATGTCGCTTTCCAGCGCCTCGCGATAGCCGTCCCAAAGCGGCATGCGCCAGACGGGATCCGAGGCGGCGCGGGCGCCGGCCTCGATCTGGCCGGCCAGGGCGTCGTCGGGGGTGTAGAACGGGATCACCTGCGGACCCAGCGCCACGCGCGCCGCGCCGGTCAGGGTGGCGAGATCAATGGTCAGGGCCGGCGAATGTTCGGCCGCGCGGGTCAGGGCGTCGGCCAGGATCAGGCGGCCCTCGGCGTCGGTGTTGCCGACCTCGATGGTCAGGCCGGCGCGGCTGTCGAGCACGTCGCCCGGGCGCATGGCGTCGCCGGCGATGGCGTTCTCGACCACCGGGACCAGCACGATGAGGCGCACCGGCAGCCTGGCCGCCATCACCATGCGCGCCAGGGCCAGGGCGTGGGCGGCGCCGCCCATGTCCTTCTTCATCAGCCGCATGCCGGCCGAGGGCTTGATGTCCAGGCCCCCGGTGTCGAACACCACGCCCTTGCCGACCAAAGCGACCACCGGGTGCTTTTCGTCGCCCCATTGCAGCTCCAGCATGCGCGGCGCGCGCTCGGGCACGGCGGCGCGGCCCACGGCGTGGACGGCGGGATAGCCTTCGGTCAGCAGGTCGTCGCCGACAATGGCGGAGAAGCTCGCGCCGAACTGCTCGGCGATCTCGCGGGCGATGGTCTCGATCTGGCGCGGCCCCATGGCGTTGGCCGGGCTGTTGACCATGTCGCGGGCCAGGGCGCAGGCGTGGGCGATGGCCTGGACCTCGGAAAGATCCACCCCCTCGGCCGCGACAAGGCGTCGCGCGCCGTCGGCGCCCCGGGCCTTGAAGCGGTCGAAGCGATAGGTCCCCAGGGCGAAGGCCAGGGCGATCTGGCTAGCGTCGAGCCCCTCCGGCGTCGCGTGCAGGCGATAGTCGCCGGCCGGCAGCCTGGCCGGCAGGGCGCGGAAGGCCATGGCGTCGGCCTTTCCGCCCTTGGAAACCCGTTGCCCCAGGCCGAACAGCACGCGGTCCAGGGCGCCTTCCGGGGTGGGGGCGACCACCACCTGGCCGGCCTTGCCGCTGAAGTCCGACAGCTTGGCGAAGCCGCGCACGAAGCTGGGCCGCGCTTCCAGGAACGCCGCCACCTCGTCTTCGTAGAGGGCGTGCACCGGGATCACGGGGCCGTCGGCGGCGGTGCGCGAGGAGGCGGCGATCAGGGGTTCGGTCATGGGCCGGGGCTTTCGCGGATTTATGCTTAACGATTCCTTGAGGCGGCCGGGCGATGCTCGACCCTACCTCTCCGGAGACTGCCCTTTCATGTGTCGCAAGCCCGCCCTGCTCGCAACCGTTCTCACGAGCGTTCTGGCGCCCGCCCTGCTGCTGGCCGCCGGTCCGGCGTTCGCCGCCAGCAAGGACAAGACGCCTGCGGCCGCCGACGCGTCCGCCTCCGCCCAGGCCCCCGCGCGCCGCAAGGCCAGCCCCGCCGACCGCGCCGAGGCCCGCCGGCTGGAGCCCCTGGCCCGCGCCGCCTTCTGGAGCGCCGAGGTCGAGGCCGATCCGCGCGACGCCGAGGCGGGGGTCGGTCTCTCCCAGGCCCTGCGCACCCTGGGCCGCTACGATGAAGCCGCCGCCGCCGTCGGCCGCGTGCTGGTCGCCGCCCCGAACGACCAGGAAGCCCTGCTGGAATCCGCTCGCGTGCAGGTGGCCCGCGGCGAGGGCTTCTTCGCCATCGAGCCGGCCAAGGCCGCCGCCGCCGCCGCCCCGCGCGACTGGCGTCCGCTCACCCTGCTGGGCGTCGCCTACGAGCAGTCCAAGCGCGACGACGAGGCCCTGGCGGCCCACCGCCAGGCCGTCGCTCTCGCCCCCAACGAAGCCGCCCCGGCGGCGAACCTGGCCATGTACCTGGCCGGCCACGGCGACCTGCCCGGCGCCGAGGCCCTGCTGCGCAAGGCCGCGACCCTGCCGACCTCGACCATCCAGATCCGCCAGAACCTGGTGCTCGTCATCGGCCTGCAGGGCCGCGTCGACGAAGCCGAGAAACTGGCCCGCCAGGACCTGCCGCCCCAGGTCGTCGACAACAACCTCGCCTGGCTCCGCGCCGCGCTGGGCCAGGGCGGCGGCACCCGCACGTGGGAAGCGGTGAAGGCGGGGAGCTGAGGCCCTCGCTCGCAGGCTCAGGGGGCGAGCGTTTTGCTGTCGATGATAGCTGGCGCAGGCTCGAACTCGATCTCTCCATCGCCGGTCATCGTGATCGCATCGACAATGCTGCGCCGGAAGCCGGTCAGCTTCCTGTAGTCGTCGATGCTCAGCAGAACATGGCTCGACTGGCCGTGCTCGGTGATGAACACCGGGCCGTTCGCGGTCGCTTTCCGCGCGCCGCTGACGTCGTGATAGAATTCGTGGATCGAAAGCGTGGTGATAGGCATCGGGCTCCCCAGCCTGATGTAGAAGCATTACTACACCAGCACCCCGTATAGAAATCGCGCCCTAACCTCGCGGCGAAACCATCCGCCTCACCGGCGCCGGCGCGCTGATCGCCGTCGCCTCCACCCCCACCGGCGTCTCGACCACGAACCGGCTGCCCAGGCCCGGGGTGCTTTCCAGGGTGATCTCGCCGCCCATGGTTTCGACGATCTGGCGGGTGATGCTGAGGCCAAGGCCGGTGCCGCCGGCGTGGCGGGCGGTGTCGCCGACCTGTTCGAAGGGGCGGAAGACGGCGTCCAGCTGGTCGGGGGCGATGCCGACGCCGGTGTCGGCGATCGTGAAGCGCAGGCGGGCCTGTCCGCCCGCTACGGCTTCGAGGCGCTCGACGCTCAGCGACACGCGGCCCTGGTCGGTGAACTTCACCGCATTGCCCAGCAGGTTGATCAGCACCTGGCGCAGGCGCCTGGGGTCGGCGACGATGGTGCGCGGGGCGTCGGTCGCCAGGTCGACGGCGAAGGCCAGGCCCTTCTCCTCGGCCCGCAGGCGGAACATCTGGTCGATCTCGTCGAGGCAGGCGCGCAGGTCGAAGGCCGTCGGCTGCAGGTCGAGCCGTCCGGCCTCGATCTTGGCGATGTCGAGGATGTCGCTGATCATCGCCAGCAGGTGCTCGCCGCTGGAGCGGATGGCGTCGACGGCCGTGCGCTGCTTGTCGTCCAGCGCGCCGCGGCTGAGCCAGTAGCTGTAGCCGATCACCGCGTTCAGGGGTGTGCGCAGCTCATGGCTCATGTGGCCCAGGAACTGCGACTTGGCGGCGTTGGCGGCCTCGGCGGCGGCGCGGGCCTGGCTCATCGCCCGGGCCTCTTGGGCCTGACGGCGCTGGCGGGTCTCGAACTCGCGGCGCATGCCCAGCAGGCGGCCCACCAGAAAGCCGCCGGTCACCACCAGCCAGACGCCCAGGATGATCAGGTACCACTGCCCGTCCGACAGCGAGACGCCCTCGAAGTCGATCTCGTCGAGCGACACGGCCAGCGGGCCGGGCGCGGCGCCGTCGGTGGTGATCGCGATCGCCCGCACGTCGGCCAGGTTCGGGGCGGTGTCGCGCGGCGACACGCCGTGGCTGCTGACCCACCAGGCCTCGGCGGCCAGGCGGTCGAGGGGCAGGCGGATCTCGTTGGCGCCCGGGTCGACCGGGAATTCCAGGACCAGCGGCACGTCCTGGTCGCCGACCTTGCCGCGCAGCGCCGCCGTCGGGGCGGTCTTGACCAGCAGCTTCAACCGGTCGCCGCCGCCCTGGTAGGTCAGCCGCAGGGTGATGGACTGGTAGCGGGTGAAGTCGAGCCCCTTGCCGGCGCCGCCCGTCGCCAGCTGCAGGCCGTAGCCGCAATAGGGATAGGCCGCGCCCGCCCGAATGTCGCAACGCCAGGCCATCGGCCGGTGCGGATCGGGCGTGACGCTGGAGCGGCCGCCGGTCTCGGCGTCGGAGAAGGCGTAGGCGATCACCTGGTCCGACTGCGGCGTCAGGGCCAGGGTCTGGCGGGTGAGGGCGCCCCTGCCCAGCACCGCGGCGAAGGTCACCGCGATCAGCAAGAACAGCGCGGCCTCGACCTTGAGATGCCGATAGCGCCGCCAGCCGGCGCCGGTCTCGTTGGACGCCGGCGACGACACCGGTGTCCGAGAGGCGGAACGACGATCCGGACGCTTGGGCACGAGGCGCTCCTGGAGGGCCTGCGGCCGCGAGGGAAGAGGGGTCACCCTAGCGCGGGCATGTTTGATCGCCGTTTAACGCGGCGCCGGAAATCTTCGATTCAGCGCCGCCGCCTTTTGTCGCGCGCCCCGGCGTGAATGATCTTTGCGAGCGCCGCGAGGCGTGGTTCAACCCGAAGTGGTCGTCACAGCCCCAAGGAAACGCCATGTCCGTTCGCCGTCGGATCG
Source organism: Caulobacter sp. GW821-FHT09B11 (assembly GCF_059418205.1). Taxonomy (NCBI): domain Bacteria; kingdom Pseudomonadati; phylum Pseudomonadota; class Alphaproteobacteria; order Caulobacterales; family Caulobacteraceae; genus Caulobacter; species Caulobacter sp. GW821-FHT09B11. The sequence goes on from NZ_JBWKPK010000042.1 coordinate 20,466, forward strand.
CCGCCGCCGCCGCGCTCGCCGCGCTTGTCTCCGCGGGGGCGGTTCCGCCCGCCTCGGCCCAGATCCCCAGCGACCTGCGCGACCTGGTCGGCGCCCGGGCGGCCGGCGGGGAAAGCGAGCTGCAGCGGCGCGGCTACGAATTCGACCATGTGGACGAGGGCGGCAGCGCCAAATGGAGCTACTGGCGGCGGGGCGACGACTGCGTCCAGGTCACCACCCGCGACGGCCGCTACCTGACCATCGTCGAGGCCCGCAACCTGTGCCGCAAGAAGAGCTCTGACTCCAAGGCCGCCGCCGTCGTGGCGGGCGTGGCCATCGTCGGCCTGGCCGCGGCCCTGGCGGCTCACAAGCAGAAGCATGGCGAGGCCGACCGCGCCCATGACGACGAATACGAGCGCGGCTACCAGGCGGCGCTCTACGGCTCCGACTACGACGACCGGCACGAGACCGAGGGCTATCACGAGGGCTTCCTGGCTGGACAGTCCGAGCGCGACAACCGCCGCTACGCCAACACCCGCTACGTCCGTCAGGCGCCGCGCGCGGCCCAGGACTCCTGCTCGCGCCGGGCCGACGCGTTCCAGAACCGTCCCGCCGGCAGCAGCGTGCCGATCAGCGTCCGCGACCTGGGCCGGGGCGACTGGGAGCTGACCATGGCCACCGGTCCCTATCGCTCGCGCTGCTTCGCCTCGTCGGACGGCCAGGTCCGCTCGATCGAACCGTACTGACGCCTGAAGCTGGAGCTGTCCTTCAGGCCAGGGCCAGCGGGACCAGGATCAGCAGCATGTAGAAGAGCGCGCGCGCCAGGGCCGCCACGGCGGTGACGGCCGCGCGGGCCGGCGGGATCGACAGATGCCGCGACAGCCAGCGGGTCTGGGCCACGATCAGCCAGACGGTCGAGGCCAGGATCACCGTCGCGCCGGCCCCGACCAGGGCCGGGGTCCCGCGCTGTACGGCCATCAGCCCCAGCGACACGCACAGCGCCACCGGCGAGGCCAGGTAGCACTGGGCGTAGAACGGCCGCCGCAGGGTCTGGCGCGAAATCGTCACGCCCTGCTTGCGCAGCCGGGTCAGGGTCACGACCAGCGGCGTGAGGCCAAACAGCAGGCAGCGGAACATCAGCAGGTTCTGCTGGGAGTCGTAGAGCGCCTTGGCCAGCGGCGGGGCGTTGGCCGGCTGGGGGACATGCGCCGCCCAGCCGATGGCGTTGGCGATCACCAGGGTGATGATCAGCAGCACCGGCGGGCTCAGCGCGTCGTCGTAGCGCAGGTCTTCGGGCTGGCCCTCCTCGCGGTCTGAATAGGCCATGGCCGTCATCGGCCGGCTGACGATCCGCAGCATGGTGCGCGGATAGAAATAGAGCCAGGTCATGGCTTCGAAGAGCAGTTCCTCGAAGCTTCGGAGGATCTTCAGCAGGTCCACGAAACAGGCTCCCGTTGCGGCGACCGGTCGGTGATAGCAGCAGCGCGTGGTGGTTTCGGTTAATCCACCGGCGCGCGCAGTCCGGGTCTATGCACGCTGGGCCGGGCGCGGCCATAGTCGCCCTCGCAGTGGAGTTTCGATCATGGCAGGGCCGGCCCCGCGAGACTTTCCCTACATCCGCGCCGCGCCCGAAGGCCTGTCGGCCGGGTGGTGGGTCATGGTGCTGGGCAGCTGCGTCGCCGGTTTCATCGCGCTGATGCTGCTGGGGCGCGCGCCGGGCGGCCCGATGGCGCTGGCCGGGCCGGTGCTGTTCGCCGTCATGCCGCTGCTGGCGCTGAGGGCGGCCGCCGGACGCGGATGGACGGCGCTGTTCCCGCGCCTGAGCTTCACCGACGTGCTGGCCGGCCTGCTGACCGTTCCCCTCGCCCTGCTGCTGTCGAGCGCGGCCGCCCTGGTCTTCACCAAGGCCGGCGTCGCCGCCGTCAATCCGGTCGCGGGCCTGCTCGCGCGGCTGGACGGCTGGGAGCGCGTCGTCTTCATCGCCGGCACCGCGCCGCAGCTGCTGGGCGAGGAACTGGTCACCATCCTGCCGTTCGTGGCCCTGCTGGCCCTGTTCCATCGCCGGCTTGGGCTGGCCCTGCGTCCTGCGGTCCTGGTCGCCTGGATCCTGTCGGCCGTGATCTTCGGCCTGCTGCACCTGTCCACCTACGACTGGAACCTGGCCCAGGTGCTGCTGGTCATCGGCGTCTCGCGGCTGGCGCTGACGATTCCCTATCTGCTGACCCGCAGCGTCTGGTCCTCCTTCATCGCCCATGTCACGCTGGACTGGTCGATCTTCGCGGTGGTGCTGCTGGGCGCGGCCAGAGGGTAGGGGCCAACCCCTTGCCCTGACTCAGCTTCCGCCGCTTTGCGCGGTTGACATCCTCGGCCGCCTCGCTTATCCACCGCCCCTCACTCGCGGACGCCGCAAGGTTTCCGCGTCAACGCTATTGTAATTCGGAGCCACGTCGTGAAGCGGACATTCCAGCCGTCGAAGCTCGTGCGAGCCCGCCGTCACGGCTACCGCGCCCGCATGGCCACCAAGAACGGCCAAAAGGTCGTCGCGCGTCGCCGCGCCAAGGGCCGTAAGCGCCTGACGGCCTAAGGGCGGGTTTTCCCGCTCTTCTTTCCTGCCTCGGCAGGATCGTACGACATGACAAAAGCCGCCCCTTCCCAGAACCAGGCCTCCAGCCTGCGCCGGAAAGGGCGGCTTTTTTCATGACCGATTCCCAGGTTTCCGCCGCGCCCCCAGCCGGTCCCAATCCCGGTCTGAAGTCCGGTCCCCGGATCGAGCGCATCAAGGTGCGCGCCGACTTCCTCAAGGCCGCCAAGGCCCCCTCGCTGTCGCGCGGCGCCGTCTTCATGCAGTTGCGCCCGCGGGGCGACGACGACGCCCTGATCCGCGTCGGCTTCACCGCCTCCAAGAAGGTCGGCGGCTCGGTCGAGCGCAATCGCGCGAAAAGACGCCTGCGCGAGGCCGCAAGGCTCCTTCTGCCCCTTCATGGACGGCCCGGTTGCGACTATGTGTTCATCGCCCGCGGCGGTACGCGCTCGCGGCCCTGGGGGCGTTTGCTTGACGATGTAAAAGCCGCGCTGATAAGCCTCGCGGCCGATATAGACCGCGGGGGGAGACGTCCCCCTTCCGCGCCCGCCTCACCCCCTTCGCACGCGCCAGCGTCCGAACCCTCCGATCCCGGTTAAGTCATCCATGCAGAACGACAACAAGAACACGCTGGTCTTCATCGTCAGCGCGTTCGCGATCCTTCTCGGCTACCAATTCTTCGTCCTGGGTCCGAACCAGAAGAAGATGGAGGAAGCCGCCCGCGCCAAGAAGGCCGCCGAGGCCCAGGCCGCCGTCGCGCCGCCCGGCATGACCGTCGGTCCGGACGGCGCGCCCCAGCCGATCAAGCTGTCGCGCGACGCCGCCAAGGCCGCCAGCCCGCGGATCTCCGTCGACACCCCGGCCCTGGCCGGCTCGATCGCCCTGAAGGGCGCGCGGATCGACGACCTGTGGCTCAAGCGCTACGGCCAGACCACCAAGAAGAACGCCCCCCCCGTCGAGCTGCTGCGCCCGACCGGCGCCGAGAACGCCTTCTTCGCCGAATTCGGCTGGGCCGGCGCCAACCTGCCGGGCCTGCCGGACGCCAACACCGTCTGGACCGCGCCCGCCGGCGCGACCTTGCGTCCCGGCTCGCCGGTCGTGCTGACGCATGACAACGGCCAGGGCCTGGTCTTCACCCGCACGCTGTCGGTCGACGCCGACGCCATGTTCACGGTGTCCGACAGCGTCCGCAACCAGGGCGCCCAGACCCTGACCCTGGCGCCCTACGCCTCGGTCCAGCGCTGGGGCATCCCCACCGACCTGGGCAAGAACCACATCGTCCACGAGGGCGGCATCGGCATCCTGGGCCAGGACGGCTACGAGCTGAAGCAGGCCAAGTACCAGGACTGGAAAAAGAAGAAGCCGCAGCAGGAGTTCTCCTCCAAGGGCGGCTGGACCGGCATCACCGACAAGTACTGGCTGGCGGCCCTGATCCCGAGCCAGGACGAGACCATCACGGCCCGCTACAAGGTCACGCCCGTCTCCGGCGTCGACGTCTACGAGGCCAACTACACCGCAGCCCCGCGCCCGCTGGCCCCCGGCCAGACCCTGACCGAGACCACCCGCCTGTTCGCCGGCGCCAAGACCGTGCCGCTGCTGCGCCAGTACGAGTACAACGGCAATGCGCCCAGCGGCTGGGCCTTCTGGGACAAGCGCAAGGCCGACATCCCGCGCTTCGACGACGCCGTGGACTGGGGCATGTTCGCCCTGATCACCCGTCCGATCTTCAACGTGCTGGAGATCTTCTACAAGCTGGTCGGCAACTTCGGCATCGCCATCATGCTGCTGACCGTGACCCTGAAGCTCCTGCTCTATCCGCTGGCGGACAAGAGCTACGAGTCCATGGCCAAGATGAAGAAGATCGCCCCCGAGGTCGAAAAGCTGAAGGCCAAGAACAAGGAAGACCCGGCCAAGCTGCAGCAGGAAACCATGGCGCTGTACGCCAAGGAGAAGATCAACCCGTTCATGGGCTGCGTGCCCATGCTGATCCAGATCCCGGTGTTCTACTCGCTGTACAAGGTGCTGACGGTCACGATCGAAATGCGCCACGCGCCGTTCTTCGGCTGGATCCAGGACCTGTCCGCGCGTGACCCGACGACGTTCATGAACCTGTTCGGCCTGATCCCGTGGGATCCGGCGACGGCCCCGCTGATCGGCAACTTCCTGGGCGGCCCCCTGCACATCGGCGTCTGGCCGCTGCTGTACGGCTTCACCATGTGGCTGACCACGGCGATGAACCCGCCGGCCGGCGACCCGATGCAGCAGAAGATCTTCCAGTTCTTCCCGCTGATCTTCATGTTCACCCTGTCGCAGTTCGCGGTGGGCCTGGTGATCTACTGGTGCTGGAGCAACGTGCTGACCATCATCCAGCAGTACATCATCATGCGCCGCTACAAGGTCGACAACCCGATCGACCAGATCATGGCTCGCCTGACCGGCAAGCAGACCGCGACGGCGACCTGATGACCGATCCGATCGATCCGATCTTCACCGAAGACGAGATCGAGGCGGCCCGGGTGCTCTTCGCCCAGCCGGTCTCGTTCATGATGGGGGCCGTCCGCATGGACGGCCTGCCGCCCTCCGACCTGCCGGAAGTGGCCTTCGCCGGCCGCTCCAACGTCGGCAAGTCGAGCCTGATCAACGGTCTGGTCGGCCAGAAGTACCTGGCCCGCGCCTCCAACGAGCCGGGCCGCACGCGGGAGATCAACTTCTTCCTGCTGGCCGAGAAGCTGCGCCTCGTCGACCTTCCCGGTTACGGCTTCGCCCGCGTCTCGCGCTCGACGGCCAGCAAGTTCCAGGACCTGGGCCGCCAGTTCCTGCGCGGCCGGCCCAACCTCAAGCGGGTCTACCTGCTGATCGACGCCCGCCACGGCCTCAAGAAGGTCGATGCCGAGGCGCTCGACGCCCTCGACATCTCGGCGGTCTCCTACCAGATCGTCCTGACCAAGGCCGACAAGATCAAGCCGGCCGAGGTCGAGAAGGTCGTCGAGGAAACCACCAAGGCCGTCGCCAAGCGCCCGGCCGCCTTCCCGCGGGTGCTGGCCACCTCGTCGGAAAAGGGCCACGGCCTGCCCGAGCTGCGGGCCGAGATCCAGCGGACGTGTCTGGGCTAGGTTTCCTTCTCCCCTTGCGGGAGAAGGTGTCGGCGCGAGCCGACGGATGAGGGGTCTCTCAGACGTAAAGCGCCGCGAAAGCTGATCGGCTTTCGCGGCGTTTCTGTTGGTGCGACCCCTCACCCGACCCCGCTGCGCGGGGCCACCCTCTCCCGCAAGGGGAGAGGGATTGGATCGTCCGGGCACGGATCATCCGCGCTGCTACATAAATCCGCAATAAAACTGTCGCCGAAACTTCTCTGGTCCCCAGGTTGTGGCGAAACTATGCCCTGCCCCGACAAAAACACGCGCGTCACCCGGTGTCATGCCCGGCCGCGAAGTGGGGGATGTTCTGATGAAGAAGACCGCTCTGTTGGCGCTGTGCGCCCTCGCGCCTCTGGCCATGGCCGCCTCCGCGGCCGCCGCCGATCTCGCCGACGCCCCGATCGCCACCGCCGAAGAGCCGGTCACGGCCTCGGAAGTCGTCGTCCAGGCCCAGATCGCCTACCGCAACCGCAGCGAGGAGACCGCCCCGGTCCTCGAATACGGCCTCGACTACTTCCAGCGCTTCGAGCCCCTGACCGCCGGCGACGCCCTCAAGCGCGTGCCGTCGGTGGCCTTCCTGTCGGACGTGCTGGAATCGGACGGCGTGCGCATGCGCGGCCTGGATCCGGGCTATACCCAGGTGCTGATCAACGGCGAGAAGGTGCCCGGCTCGGGCGTCGACCGCTCGTTCTTCGTCGACCGCATCCCCGCCGAGCTGATCGAGCGTGTCGAGATCGTCCGCAGCGCCAGCGCCAACCGCAGCGGCGACGCCCTGGCCGGCGCCGTCAACATCGTGCTGCGCGACGCCTATTCGCTGGACGGCGGCTTCTTCCGCGTCGGCGCCCTGGGCTTCAACGACGGCCGCATCCGCGAGACCCTCGGCGGCGTCTGGGGCGGCCAGGTCGGCCCCGGCCGCCTGCTGCTGGGCGCCAACGTCCAGGGCCGCCGCAACCCCAAGGAAAAGTCGAGCCTGCGCTACGCCAGCCCGAAGGGCGCCTTCGTCAACCGCGAAGACCAGAGCGACGTGCGCAACGGCACCGACTATTCGTTCAACGCCAGCTACCAGACGCCCCTGGCCGGCGGCGACCTCGACCTGTCGGCCTTCTACGTCAAGACCGACCGCAAGCAGGACGAATATTCGGTCGAGTACAACGTCCTGACCGGCGGCAACGGCGCCCCGATCGTGTTCGGCAAGACCACCGGCGGCAACGTCCTGACGGTCAACAACCAGGTCGTCGACACCGACCAGGAAACCCTGACCCTGTCGGCCAAGTACAAGCACGAGATGTTCGGCGGCGTCGGCACGGCCCGCGTCACCTACGCCCGCTTCACCGAGACCGATTTCGACCGCGAGGACGACACCGACTACAACCGCGCCAAGCCGCGCTACACCTTCGACCGCACCACGACCGACATCAAGGACACCGAGACCACGCTGAAGCTGAAGCACGAGCGTGACCTGGGGCAGGCCAAGCTGGAGTTCGGCGTCGACCTGCAGAGCAAGGATCGCGACAGCGACATCCAGACCCTGCGCAACCGCTACAACATCGGCGCGACCGCGGTCAGCAACCCCTACGAAGCCGTCCCCGGCGGCGTGAACCAGATCGAGGAAAAGCGCGTCGATCCCTACGTCCAGCTGTCGGGCAAGGCCGGCGACGTGAAGTGGGAAACCGGCTTGCGCTACGAGACCACCGACGTCTCGATCGTCGACGAGACCGCTGCGGTCGCCCTGCGGAACACCAGCCTCGACTACGCCATCCTGCTGCCCTCGGCCCACCTGCGCTGGAGCCTGACCGACGACGACCGCGTCACCGCCTCGGTGGCCCGCACGGTGCGCCGCCCCGGCTTCGACCAGATCTCGCCGGCGGTTCTCGAGGAGGAGTACGGCGACAACGACTTCATCGGCAATCCGAACCTGAAGCCGGAAACCGCCTGGGGCCTGGACGTCGGCTATGAGCGCCGCCTGGGCCGCCAGGGCGTGGCGGGCGTCAACTTCTTCTACCGCGACGTCACCGACCTGATCGAACTGGCCGACACCGGCGTCGTGGGCTCGGCCGGCGGCACGGCCAGCGTGCTGCAGTCGCGCAACGTCGGCGACGGCAAGGTCTGGGGCCTGGAGTTCGACCTCTCGACCCCGCTGACCGTGGTGGGCCTGGAGCACACCGGCGTGTTCTTCAACTACTCCTGGCTCGACAGCGAGATCTCGGACGTGCTGGGCAAGCGCCGCTTCAACGGCCAGGCCAAGTACGTGGCCAATGTCGGCTTCATCCAGGACCTGCCGACCCTCGGCGCGGCCTTCGGCGCCACCTACCGCAAGCAGGGCGAGGCCTTCGACCGCATGATCGGCGAAGAGGTCCACACCACCTACGGCGGCGAGCTGGAAATCTTCGTCGAGAAGCGCATCGGCGAGCGCACCACCATCCGCCTGACCGGCTCGAACCTGCTGAACGGCAAGAAGAAGGAAAGCTTCGACAAGTTCGACAGCCTGGCCGACCAGAAGGCGCGCAACTACGCCGAATACGAACTGGAATCGGAAGAAGCCGGCCCGGCCTTCCAGCTGATCGCCCGCATGGCGTTCTGATCCGGATCCCGAGCCTTCTCCCCTTGCGGGAGAAGGTGTCGGCGCCGGCCGACGGATGAGGGGTCCCTCAAAAGCAAGACGCCGCGACAGCCGACCAGCTGTCGCGGCGTTTTTCGTTTAGACGCTCCTCCCCCGCTTGCGGGGGAGGGGGACCACGAAGCGGTGGAGGGGGCGAGACCGGGCGCCGAGGCGGCGGTCGCCCCCTCCGTCACGGCGCGTATCCGCACCGCGCCACCTCGCCCGTTTCACGGGGGAGGAGCACGAAATCCCTAAGCCGCCCGGCCGTTGCCCTCGTCGGTCATGAAGCCCATCAGGGCGTCGATGCGCCTGACCAGTTCGGCGCGGCCGCCGCCGACCGAGAAGTCGGCCGTGGTGCAGCCGGCCAGGGCCGCGGCGGCCTCGACCAGGCGCGGATCCTTCACCGCCACGCCGACGGCGTTCAGCTCGGCCGCCTGGGCGGCCAGGGCGCGGCGGGCCTGGGCCGGATCGCTGTCCAGCGACTGGGCGGCGGATTTGACGATGCGCAGGGCCTGCGACAAGCGCGCGGCGGGCGTGCCGGCGGCGTCGGCCTTGCGCTTGCGCGGGCCCTTGTATTCGGCCGAGTTGAAGCGGCGGCGGTCGGGGCCGACATACTGCACGGCCTCCACCCAGTCGCGCGGCTTCAGGGTCACGGCCTCCAGGCGCCGTTCCAGATCCTTGATCGTGAACGGCTTGCGCATGAACTCGTGGATGCCGGCGTCGCGGGCCCCGAAGATGGCTTCGGCGGTGGCTTCGGCCGTGCACATGATGATCGGGTTCTGGCGGCAGGCGAGATCGCTGCGGCGGATCTTGCGTGCCAGGGCCAGGCCGTCGAGGCCGGCGCTGGCGTGCTCGACGAAGATCATCTGCGGGTCGACGGTGCGCACCATGCCCCAGCCCTGCTCGATGGTCGGGGCGGCGAAGACCTGCACGTTGCCCACGTGGCGCAGCTGGTCGCCCAGCAGGCGGACGGCCGCGGTGCTCGGATCGACGACCAACACGCGCTGCATCTTTGCGGCGATGCGCTGCAGGGTGCGGGGGTTGTCGTCGAACACGGGGCGGGGCCTCCTCGCTGGTCGGGAAGATCGGACCCCGACTCTTACGGCGCGAGGGTAAAAATCCGCTTGATGACGTCGCGGGGTCCCTGCGTCAGATCGCCTACCTCAGGTGGCCGAACTCAGATCGAAAGCGAGGCCGACAACCCGGAGTCGAAGTCCTGCAGGATGTCGACGGCCTCTTCCACGTCGACGATGGCCGGCTGGCCCTCGGGGAAGCGGTAGCGCCAGAAGCTGGCGATGTGCGAGATCACCCCGACCTTCTCGCCCAGGGACAGGAACATCTCGGGCGCGCGCAGCAGGAACTCGCGGAAGGCCTGCGGCTTGCCGTTGTCGATCAGGTCCTCGAAGGCGTCGTCATAGACCTTGATCGTGCGCAGGATCGAGGCGCGCTCGACCACCACGCCGTGCTGCAGCCGCTTGCGGGCGTCGTCGACATAGCGGGCCGTCTCGGCCTCGCGGGCGCCGGTGATGATCATCTGGCCGATCTCGCCGGCCGTGGCGGTCAGCTGCGGCCACAGGCGCGTCAGCATCCACTTGTAATAGAGGAAGCCCTTCCAGCTGAAGACGCCCTCGCGGAAGCTCTCGCCCTCCAGGACCAGGGTCTCGCGCAGGGGCTCAAGCCGCTCGTCGACGTCGGTCGACAGCAGGGCCTCGACCAGGCGGGCGGCGTGGGCGCCGTTGACCCGGCCGCTGTCGCGATAGGCCAGGTCGATCAGCCGCGAGATCTCGACGGTGACGAAGCCCTGCATCTGCTCCAGGTCGCCGGGCGAGAGGGCGAAGTAGCAGGGGGCCACGATCATGCCGTGGCGGCGCAGGTGCTCGCGCAGCAGGAACGGGTCCAGCGACGGCAGCATGTCGATCATGCGCAGGGTCGCCAGATCCCGCGTCATGTCGGTGGGATCGTTGCAGGCCTCGCGCAGCAGGTCGATCCAGCCGCGCTGGCCGACGAAGAACGACTGGCCGCCGAGCGACAGGTCGCTGCGCTCGAACGGGATGATGATCTTGGTCGCCGTGGGGCGTGCTTCGTCGAACAGGAACAGGTCGTCGGCCCGCAGGCGGTGCTTGACGACCAGGGCGTTGTTGAGGACCCGGTTGCGGAACAGCGGATGCTGCGAATATTCCGGCCGCTGGCTGCTGTCGGCGGCGATGGCCAGCAGGTTCAGCACCCGGCTGGTCGAGGCCGTGCGCTCCAGCGCGCGCAGGCTGCGCGTCAGGCGGTCCGGCTTGCGGACCGGGGCGAGCTTTCGACGCGCGGACAAGATCAGGCTACCCCCTTGGTGACACGAGGGTTGTAGCCTTCCCGACCTAAGCAATCGCTAACCGCGACCGTAGGTAGTCCTCATTATGGGGGTTGTCGGGGTGCGGGAGCGCCTCTCCCTCGCGGGAGAGGCCCCCTCAGTCGCTCCGCGACAGCTCCCCCAGAGGGGGAGCATCTTGGCGCCGAAGATCCTCCCCCTCTGGGGGAGGTGGCCCGGAGGGCCGGAGGGGGCCGCCGCAGGCGGCTACCCCGCGAACGGGTCGCGCATCAGGATGGTGTCGTCGCGCTCGGGGCTGGTGGAGAGCAGGGCCACCGGGGCGCCGATCAGTTCTTCGACGCGGCGCACATACTTGATGGCGTTGGCGTTGAGGTCCTTGAACGAGCGGGCGCCGGCGGTGCTTTCGCTCCAGCCTTCGATCTCTTCGTAGACCGGCTCGGCGGCGGCCTGGTCGCGCATGCCGGCGGGCAGGTAGTCGAGGATCTTGTCGCCGATCCTGTAGCCGACGCAGATCTTCAGGGTCTTCAGGCCGTCCAGCACGTCCAGCTTGGTCAGGGCGATGCCGTCGATGCCGTTGATGGCCACCGACTGGCGCACCAGCACCGCGTCGAACCAGCCGCAGCGGCGCGGACGGCCGGTGTTGACCCCGACCTCGCGGCCGACGGTCGACAGGTGCGTCCCGACCTCGTCATTGAGCTCGCAGGCGAACGGGCCTTCGCCGACGCGGGTGGTGTAGGCCTTGACGATGCCCAGCACGTAGCCCGGGCCCTTGGGGCCCATGCCCGAGCCGGCGGCGGCCTGGCCGGCGACGGTGTTGGACGAGGTGACAAACGGATAGGTGCCGTGGTCGACGTCCAGCAGGGCGCCCTGGGCGCCTTCGAACAGGATGCGCTTGCCGGCCTTGTGGGCCTGGTCCAGCACGCGCCAGGCGGGCTGGGCGTAGGCCAGGATCTTCGGCGCGATCTCCATCAACTGGTCGAACAGCGCCTGGCCGTCGGCGCCTTCCAGGCCCAGGCCCCGGCGCAGGGCGTCGTGGTGGCTGAGCAGGCGCTCGATCTTCGGCTTCAGGGCTTCCGGGTCGGCCAGGTCGGCGACGCGGATGGCGCGGCGGCCCACCTTGTCCTCGTAGGCCGGGCCGATGCCGCGGCCGGTGGTGCCGATCTTCTGGCTGGAGGCGGCTTCACGCGCCTGGTCGAGGTCGCGGTGCAGCGGCAGGATCAGGCAGGCGTTGTCGGCCAGGATCAGCACGTCCGGCGTGATGGCCACGCCCTGGTCGGCGATCTTGGCGATCTCGCCCAGCAGGTGCCAGGGATCGACCACGACGCCGTTGCCGATGACCGAGGTCTTGCCCTGCACGACGCCCGAGGGCAGCAGGGCCAGCTTGTAGACCTTGCCGTCCACCACCAGCGTATGGCCGGCGTTGTGGCCGCCCTGGAAGCGCACGACGACGTCGGCCCGGTTGGAGAGCCAGTCGACGATCTTGCCCTTGCCCTCGTCGCCCCACTGGGCGCCCACGACGGTCACGTTGGCCATGATTGAGATGTGCCTTGTCACCTGCCCGGTAGCGCCCGCGGCCCTTCGACAGGACTCGGCGGCGGACGTTCGTCAGATTGTGCGGCGACAGGCGGGGGCCGTCAGGCGGCCCCCACGAAGTCAGAAGGCGTAGAGCAGCCGCACGCCCAGATCGTCAAGCCCCTGGTTCTTGCCTTGGTGGAAGATCTGGCCGTTCGACAGGTGCACGTAGGACAGTTCGGTGGCCCAGCGCTCGTTGAATCGGTAGCCCAGGTTCAGCTCGGGCTGGAACAGCACCTTCGAGCCGAAGTCGATGCGGGTGTAGTAGAGCTTGATGCGGCGGGCGCGCTCGGCGTCGCTGATGCCCGGGGCGTTGGCGGGCGGCAGGCCGGTCTCGCCGTCGGTATAGGCCAGGCCCATGCCCGGACGGAAATAGAAGCCGCCCTTGTCGCCGAAGTCGATCGGCCAGCTGAAGCCGGCGGCCACGAAGTTCGAGGTGTTTTCGCTGTTCAGCGACACGAAGGCGTGGACCTGCGGCTTGCCCAGCCAGGTCAGGTTCTCCAGGCGATCGGTGCGGTAGCCGACGTGCAGGTCGACGCCGTCCTCGCGGCCGGCCGCGCCCAGGCCCACGGCCTCGCCGATGAAGGTGACGTCGTGCTTATAGGCGCCGACGATCAGTTCGCCGGCGTTGGCGGCCGCGCCGGCGGCGAGCGTCATGACGGCGCAGGCCGCGGCGGCCAGCAGTGCGGTCTTCATGGTGTGAGAGCCCCTCAGCAGTCTTCGGCTCCCTTATGGCGCGAACTCCCGGCGCGAGCTAGTAGCGGTGCGGTCGATTGTCGCGGGGCTGTTCCCGCGAAGACGCAGCCGCCCGATGGACAGCTTCATGACCGTCTCGCTCGCCGACATCCAGGCCGCCGCCGCCCGCCTCCAGGGCCAGGCCGTGCTCACCCCGCTGCTGGAAAGCGCCGCCCTGTCCGAGCGGCTGTCGGGGCGCGTCTTCGTCAAGCCCGAGACCCTGCAGCTGGCCGGGGCCTTCAAGTTCCGCGGCGCCTATAACCGCCTCTCGCAGCTGACCGCCGAGGAGCGCGAGAAGGGCGTCGTCGCCTTCTCGTCGGGCAACCACGCCCAGGGCGTGGCCCTGGCGGCCCGCAAGCTTGGCATGCCCGCCCTGATCGTCATGCCGGCCGACGCGCCGAGCGTGAAGGTCGAGGCCACGCGCGGCTTCGGCGCCGAGATCCGCTTCTTCGACCGCTTCAAGGAAGACCGCGAGGCCATCGCCGCCGAGATCGCCGACCAGCGCGGCATGATCGTCGTGCCGTCCTACGACGACCCGCACGTCATCGCCGGCCAGGGCACGGTGGGGCTGGAGATCATCGCCCAGGCCGAGGCCGCCGGCGCCGCCCTGGACAAGGTGATCTGCCCGATCGGCGGCGGCGGGCTGATCGCCGGAACCTCGACGGCGGTGAAGGCCCTGTCGCCGGCCACCCAGGTCTGGGGCGCCGAGCCGGCCGGCTTCGACGACACCCGCCGCTCGCTGGGCAGCGGCCATCGCGAGGTGATCGACCCCGAGGCCCGCTCGTTCTGCGACGCCCTGCTGGCCCCGACCCCCGGCGCCCTGACCTGGCCGATCAACAGCCGCACCCTCACCGGCGTCGCCGCCGTCACCGACGACGAAGTGGCGGCCGCCATGCGCTGGGCCTTCATGACCCTCAAGCTCGTCGTCGAACCCGGCGGCTGCGTGGCGCTGGCCGCGGCGCTGTCGGGCAAGATCGACCTCGCCGGCCAGACGGCGGCGATCGTGCTGTCGGGCGGGAACGTGGACCCTGCGGTGTTCGCGGGGGTGTTGGCGGGTGCCTGAGAAGACCCCCTCCGGCCCTCCGGGCCACCTCCCCCAGAGGGGGAGGATCTAGCAGCGCCGCACCAAGAAGATGCTCCCCCTCTGGGGGAGCTGTCGCGGAGCGACTGA
>NZ_JBWKPK010000043.1:0-5000 GCF_059418205.1 Caulobacter sp. GW821-FHT09B11
CAGCGTGACGGAGGGGGCGAGTTCAAGCTCGGCGCCCAGTCTCGCCCCCTCCACCACTTCGTGGTCCCCCTCCCCCGTTGCACGGGGGAGGAGAAGAGCACGCTTCATCTCTCCGGCGCGAACGTCCGCTCTGCGAACGAGATCGCCGTTCCCTCTCCGCCTTCGCGGGCGAACCATGCTAGGCGGGGCGACCCCCTCGGGACATCGCCCACGGACCATCGCATGACCGGCCAATTCACCGACGCCGAACGCCGCACCACCCTGGCCGGCCTGATGATCGTCTTCCTGCTCAGCGCGCTGGACCAGACCATCGTCTCCACCGCCATGCCGCGGATCATCTCCGAGCTGCACGGCCTGACGCTCTACAGCTGGGTGACCACCGCCTACCTGCTGAGCTCGACGGTGATGGTGCCGATCTGGGGCAAGCTGGGCGACATCTACGGCCGCAAGCCGGTTCTGGTGGCCGGCATCTCGATCTTCATGGTCGGCTCGTGGCTGTCGGGCCTGTCGGGCGAGTTCGGCCCGATCGCCGGCATGAGCGGCATGGTGCAGCTGATCGTCTTCCGCGCCCTGCAGGGGATCGGCGGGGGCGCGCTCTTCACCACCGCCTTCGCCATCATCGCCGACCTCTATCCGCCGCGCGAGCGGGGCAAGTTCGCCGGCATCTTCGGCTCGGTGTTCGGCCTGTCCAGCGTGCTGGGCCCGCTGATCGGCGGCTATTTCACCGACCACGGCACCATCCAGCTGGGCGCGCACGTGATCGCCGGCTGGCGCTGGGTGTTCTACGTCAACCTGCCGCTCTGCCTGCTGTCGCTGTTCATGATCCTGGTGAAGATGCCGGCCCTGCCGCACCAGCGCTCGGGAAACATCGACTTCCTGGGCGCGGCCCTGCTGATCGCCGCCTTCGTGCCGCTGCTGCTGGCCTTGAGCCTGGGCGGCCACGACATCGCCTGGGCCTCGGTCCAGAGCGTGGGCCTGTTCGCCGGCGCGGCCGTGGCGCTCGCCCTCTTCGTCTATGTCGAGAGCCGGGTGTCGAACCCGATCGTTCCGCTGCATCTCTTCAAGAACAAGACCTTCGTCACCGCCAACCTGGCGGCCTTCCTGATCTCCATGGCCTTCATGGGCGTGGCGGTGTTCCTGCCGCTCTACATGCAGCTGGGCCTGGGGGTGGACGCCACGACTTCGGGCCTGGCCATGCTGCCGCTGATGGGCGGGCTGATCGTCGGCTCGTCGGTGTCGGGCCAGCTGGTCAGCCGCACGGGCAAGTACAAGCCGTTCATGCTGGGCGGGGCGGTGCTGCTGCTGGTCGGGGTGACCCCGATGATCCATCTGGCCGGGATCAGCCATCTATACTGGCTGTGCCTGCTGCTGCTGGTCGTCGGCGTGGGCCTGGGCCCCAACCAGAGCCTCTTCAACCTGGCCACCCAGAACGCGGTGTCGCCGCGCGACATCGGCGTGGCGACCAGCTCCAACCAGTTCTTCCGCCAGATCGGCTCGACGGTAGGCGTAGCGGTGGCCGGCGCCCTGCTGACCACCCGCCTGGCCAGCTACGGCGGCGGCAAGCTGGATCTCGGCGCCCTGCAGGGCTTGGCCCTGGAGAGCGGCGTGGTCGGCGGCCACCGCGACCCGGCGCTGGGCCAAGCCCTCGCCTACGCCGTCAGCGGGGTGATGCAGGCGGCCCTGCTGGTGATCGTGCTGGGCGTGATCGTGATCTTCTTCGTGCCGGCGCTGCCGCTGCGCTCGCGCATGCCGACGCAGGAACCGGTGCTGGAGAAGGAATAGAACCCATCCTTCTCCCCTTGCGGGAGAAGGTGTCATCCGAAGGATGACGGATGAGGGGTCGAAAGCCCTATCCGCAACCTTCTGAGAGACCCCTCACCCGACCTCGCTCCGCGAGGCCACCCTCTCCCGCAAGGGGAGAGGGATCAGAGGAAACTGTAAGGGTCGATGTCGATCGTCACCCGCACCGAGTTCGGAACCTTGGCCCGCGCCCGCCACGCCGCCATGAACGCCGGCAGGTCGACATTGCGGCCGGCCCGCACCAGGAAGCGCTTGCGCCGTCGTCCGCGCACCAGACCCAGCGGCGCATCAGCGGGGCCGTAGACCTCCACCCCTTCCGCGTTGGGCGTCGCCGCGGCCAGGGCCTGGACGTAGGCTTCCAGCGCCTCGGCGTCGGGACCGGAGGCGATCACCGCGGCCAGGCGCCCGAACGGCGGCAGGCCGGCTTCCTCGCGCATGGCCATCTCGGCCTCGACGAAGGCGTCGCGGTCCTGGGCCTTCAGGGCCTGCAGCACCGCGTGCTCGGGGGCGTAGGTCTGGAGATAGGCGCGACCCGGCTTCTCGTGACGCCCCGCACGACCCGTCGCCTGGGCCAGCAACTGGAACGTCCGCTCGCCGGCCCGCAGATCGCCGCCCCTCAACGACAGATCAGCGTCGATCACTCCGACGAGGGTCAGATTCGGGAAGTTGTGGCCCTTGGCGGCCGCCTGGGTGGCCACGAGAATGTCGATCTCGCCGGCCGCCATCGAGTCCACCAGCGCCCGCGCCCCGGCCGGATCGAACACCGTGTCCGACGAGAACACCGCGATGCGGGCGTCGGGGAACAGGTAGCGCGCCTCTTCCTCCACCCGCTCGACGCCCGGGCCGATCGACACCAGGCTGTCCTTGGCCCCGCAGTGCGGGCAGGCCTCGGGCTTCTTCATCGAGAAGCCGGTCAGGTGGCAGACGAGGCGACCGGTGTAGCGGTGCTCGACCAGCCAGCTGTCGCTGTCGGGCGATTTCAGCTTCTCGCCGCAGGCGCGGCACAGCACCAGCGGCGCATAGCCCCGGCGATTGAGGAAGAGCAGGCTCTGCTCGCCCTTCTGCAGGGTCAGCGACACGGCTTTCACCAGGGTCGGCGACAGCCAGCGGCCAGGCTCGGGCGGGGTGGCCCGCATGTCGATCAGCTCGACGTCGGGCAGCTGCGCCGTGCCGTGGCGCACGCCCAGGCGCAGCCAGCGGTAGCGGCCCGACTGGGCGTTCCACAGGCTCTCCAGCGACGGCGTCGCGCTGGCCAGCACCACCAGGGCCTTCTCGATCTTGGCGCGGGCCACGGCGAGGTCGCGGGCCTGGTAGATGAAGCCCTCCTCCTGCTTGAACGAGCCGTCGTGCTCTTCGTCGACGACGATCAGCTTGAGGTTCGTGAACGGCAGGAACAGCGCCGAGCGGGCCCCGACCACGATGCGGGCACGGCCGTCGGCCACGGCCTCCCAGGCCCGGCGGCGGCGCGGCGGGGAAACGCCGGAGTGCCACTCGATCGGCGCGGCCCCGAACCGCTGCTCGAAGCGGGCCATGACGGCCTGGGTCAGGGCGATCTCGGGCAGCAGCACCAGCACCTGGCCGGCCGGATCGCGCTCGAGGGCGGCGGCGGCGACCTCCAGATAGACCTCGGTCTTGCCCGAGCCGGTGACCCCGTCCAGCAAGGCGGCCTGGAAGCCGCCGGCCGCCAGCATGTCGGCCATGACGTCGGCCGCGGCCTTTTGACTCGGGTTCAGGGTCTGGGGCGGCAGGGAAAGGTCGGGCTGAGGCACCGAGTCGTCGGCGGCGACCAGCACCGCCTCCAGCGCCCCCTCGTCGACCAGCCCCTTGACCACCCCGGCCGAGACCCCGGCCTGGCGGGCCAGTTCGGCGGCGCTCATCGGGCCATGCTCGGCCGCCGCCAGCACCTTCAGGCGCGCGGGCGTCATGCGGCCGGGCGGGACGCCGGTCAGGGCCACGGCCTTTTCCGGCTTGGCGGCCGGGTGGCGCAGGCCGCGCAGGGCCATGGCCAGCGGCCAGCCCGGAACGTCCACCGAATAGCGCGCCGCCCATTCCACGAAGGTGATGACGTTCACCGGCAGGGGCGGGTCATCCACCCGGTGCAGCACGGGCTTCAGCGGCCGGTTGCCGCCCGCGCCTTCGCGCAAGGCCGTCACCACGCCGCGCACGGTGCGCGGACCCAGGGGCACGGCCACGTGGTCGCCGACGGCCAGCGCCAGGCCCTCCGGCTCGGCGTAGTCGAAGGCCTCGGGCAGCGGCATGGGCAGCAGGACGGAGGCGATGCGCGGCATTGGACCCGCCTTCTGCTCCAGAAACGTGGCCGCGTCGAGATGGGGCCGCGGCGCAGGTCATCAAGCCGACGTTAACCGAAACAGGGCTTCATCGCCTCGCCTGACACGTGCAGGCGATCAGGTGTGTGAGGGGTCATGAGCGAATCCAGCCAGGCGATGGTCCAGCCGCAGATCGATCCCGATCTGGTCCGCGACTTCCTGCGTGAGCAGCCCGACATGCTGCGCGAGGACGCCGACCTGCTCAGCGATCTGGGCCTCAAGCTCGACGCAGGCAACGTCGTCGAGTTCGGCCACGCCGCCATCGCCCGCGCCGCCGCCGCCCGCGAACGCGAGGCCCAGGTGCGAAAGACCATCGAGGCCACCGCGGAGGCCAACATGTCGGCCCAGGCCCAGGTGCACGCCGCCGTCATCGACCTGCTCGACGCCCGCAACCACTCCGACCTCGCCCGCCGCGTCGACGAGATGGCCGCCCTGCGCTTCAGCCTCGCCGCCGGCACGCTGGCCCTGGAAGGCCCCGCCCGCGTTCCCGCCGGCTGGCACGCCCTGGTCGACGGCCAGGTCGACATGATCATGGGCGACCACGGCGTCGCCCGCATGGGCTTCTTCGCCCCGGCGCTCGGCCTGTTCGGCGAAAAGTTCGAGACCATCCGCAGCATGGCCCTGGTCCGCATGGCCCTGTGGGAGCCCTCGCGCCAGGGCGTCCTGGCCTTCGGCTCGACCGACCCCGAAGCCTTCACCCCCGACATGGGCTCCGACCTCGTGGCCTTCCTGGCCCGCGTCGTCGAGCGCACGGCCGAGCGTTGGCCGGTGCCGTAATGAGATCCTCCCCCCCTGGGGGAGGTGGCCCAGAGGGCCGGAGGGGGGGCGTTCTCAGCTTCCGCGAAGCTGACAGCTCTTGCCCCAACTGGGGGG
>NZ_JBWKPK010000043.1:5010-34411 GCF_059418205.1 Caulobacter sp. GW821-FHT09B11
CCCCCCCCCCCCCCCCGTTCTCAGCTTCCGCGAAGCTGACAGCTCTTGCCCCAACTCCCCCCTCCGTCGCCTTCGGCGACACCTCCCCCAGAGGGGGAGGATCTTCCTGCCATGACCGCCCGCGAAGCCCTGGCCGCCTGGCTCACCCACCTCGCCGACGAGCGCCGCGCCTCGCCGCGCACGGTGCGGGCCTATGGCGACAACGTGCTGGCCTATCTGAACTTCATCGAGGGCCACAACGGCGGCGGCCTGTCGCTCAAGGACCTCGGCGCCGTCTCGGCCGCCGACCTGCGGGCCTATCTGGCCTTCCGGCGCTCGGGCGATCATCCGCTGTCGCCGCGCTCGGTCAGCCAGAGCCTGTCGTCGATCCGCGCCTTTCACCGCTTCCTCGACGCGCGCCTTTCCACGCCCAACGCCGCCATCGGCCTGGTGCGCGGCCCGCGCATAAAGGTCGGCGCCCCGCGTCCGGTGTCGGAAGACCAGGCCCGCGGCCTGCTGGCCGAGATCGCCCTCGATCCCGACCGCGAGGAATGGGAGGCCGCCCGCGACGAGGCGGTGCTGACCTTGCTGTGGGGCTGCGGCCTGCGGATCTCCGAGGGCCTGTCCCTGACCCGCGCCGACGCGCCTTTGCCTGAGACGCTGCGAATCACCGGCAAGGGCGGCAAGACCCGGATCGTGCCAGTGCTCGACGCCGTGCGCGCGGCGGTCGACGCCTATGTCGCCGCCCTGCCCTTCGTGCTGGGACCGGACGAACCCCTCTTCAGGGCCAAGCGCGGCGGACCGCTGTCGCCGCGCCACGTGCAGGCGGCCATGCAGTTGCTGCGCGGACGCCTGGGGCTGTCGGATCGCGCCACGCCCCACGCCCTGCGCCACAGCTTCGCCACCCACCTGCTGGGCGCCGGCGCCGACCTGCGCTCGATCCAGGACCTGCTGGGCCACGCCTCGCTGTCGACGACGCAGCGCTATACGCAGGTCGACGCCGAGGGCCTGCTGGCGGCCTACGGCAAGGCGCATCCGCGGGCTTGAGAGCCACCACGCACCCACAATTCGTCATCCCGGCCGAAGCGTAGCGTAGAGCCGGGACCCAGGGGTCGCCGCAATGCGCCGGCCGACGCTGGGGCGGCGAACCCAACCACCGCGCCCGGTCCCCTGGGTCCCGGATAAGCCCTTCGGGCTTTCCGGGATGACGAGGGTTGGGGTTTTGCTGGGGCGTGGGAAAGCCGTCAGGAAAGATCCCTTTCCTCCAGCGCCGCCAGCAGCGCCGCAAGCCGGTCCACCTCGGGCTGCAGCGCCGGGTCCAGGCGGGCGCGGGGCGGGTCGGCTTCGACGTAGACGAGGTTCACCGCCTCGTTGGGATCGTCGAGCAGGTCGTACATCTCCCACTCCTGCCCCGCCTTGCCCGACGGATCGAAATAGCGGCTGAGCTTGAAGCGTTGGGTGCGCACCGAGCGCACGTGGTTGGGCTGGCGCACCGAGCCGGGGGCGATGTCCACCGGCGGGCGCTTGGGATTGCCGGCCCGCAGCTTCTCCACCGCCACGTCGAACACCGCGAACTCCTTCTCGCACTTGGTGTTGTGCGCATTGTTCAGCGGCGGCGAAGGGGCGGTGATCTCGTCGTCGGTGATGAAGAGGACGCCCTGGCGCTCGCAGCCGTCCGGCTCGATCACCCTGTCGGTCTCGCCGCGGATCAGCGGGGCCAGGTTGACGCCCGGCAGCGGGGGAACGGGCTGGGTCTTGGCCAGCACCCCGGCGATGGCGTCGCGCTCGGCTTCATGCACGCCGGCCAGGCCCAGTATGGTCGGCAGGATGTCGACGTGGCTGGTCAGGGCGTCCTTGGCCAGCGGAACGCCGTCCGGGGTCTCGATGCTGGCCAGGGCCGGCGGGAAGCGCACGACCACCGGCACGTGCAGCGCCTCCTGATAGGCCGTGTGCCACTTCTCGATCATCATGCCGTGCGCCCCGGCGTACTCGCCGTGGTCCGACAGGAAGACGACGATGGTGTTGTCGGCCTGGCCGGTCTCCTCCAGCGTCTTCAGCACCGCGGCGATGTGGACGTCGACCACGCTGTGCAGCCAGCCATAGAGCTGGACGAAGGCCTTCACCCCGCCGCGCGGATCGTCGGTCAGCTGGAACGGGATCGGGCCTTGCAGGGCGATGTCGGCCGCCGCCTCCAGGGCCTGCTGCTCGGACTGGGTCGGCAGGGCGCGGGCGACGTTGAAGCCGGTCTTGGCGTTCAGGGCCAGGCCCATCTTCCAGGCGTAGTCGGCCTGGCACGAGGGCTTGCTCGACAGGTCCTCGTTCCAGGTCGGCGGCACGTGCCCGCAGTCCTGCGGGAAGCCGCCGGGATTGAGCGGGATGGTCGCCGTGCCGGCGGTCGGGGCCGGCGTCTTCTGGCCCTGGAGGGGCACGGTCAGCGGGTTGAAGATTCCCTGCACGCCGCTGTCGTCGGGCGTGGGCAGGGCCTGGCCGATCACCGCCGGATAGGTGGCGATGTCGTGCGGGTTGGTGAAGGAGGCGACCGCGAACCACGGCTTCAGGTCGGCCGGATCGGGACCCGAGGCGTAGGGGTCGATCGACTGCGCCGTCGCTGTCGCGCGGTCGTAGTTCACCGCCAGGGCCTGGCGGCGGATGAAGCTGCATGCCGCGTCCGAGAAGCCGGCGTCGCGATAGAGGCCCAGGTTGTTGGTCGCCGCCCCGTGCGGCTCGGGCCAGCTTTCCTCCCAGTCGTCGAAGCCGAAGTCGCGCAGCGAGTGGTTGGGCGGATCGCTGACGTGCCACTTGCCGAAATAGTGGGTGGCATAGCCGGCCTGGCGCATCCAGCTGCCCAGGGTGGGGATCCCGTCGGCGGCCAGCCACGGGAAGTTCGGCGAATCGCCGCTCTTGAACAGGCCGTCGGTCTGGGTGACGCCCGTCCGCGTACCGTACTGGCCGGTGTAGATCACCGTCCGGCTTGGCGTGCAGGCGCTGGCCGCCACCGTGTGGTTGGCCAACAGCACGGCGTTGTCGCGCAGGGCCGTCAGCCCCGGGAAGTATTGGGCGTAGTGGTTGCCCGGCTCCAGCGGCTGGAAGCCCAGCACCGCCTTCAGGTCCTCGTCCAGCCCGTGCAGGGGACCATAGGAAAAGCGCGGAAAGCGGTACTGGTCGCAGGTGATCAGCAGGATGTTGGGCCGTTGAGCCATGGTCGCCTCCCCAGGTCCGGGCGCGTTCGCCCTGGGCCGGAAGCTGACGTCAAAATTGCAACGGAACTGTGCTCGCCTTCACACTTGGTCGGCAAGGCGACCGACGATCTGCGACAAGCGGTCGCGGGGAAACGGGAAAACTCCCGGCTTAACCACGCTTTTACCGCGCACCCCGCTTTGTGAAGTCCAAAGATGAAACACCTCCGGCCGCGCTGCGGCGTGCGGGGGAACGCTGAAAGCGGGACCGCCTGATGAAACTCGACGATCTGAAGATCGCCACCAAGGTGATGCTGCCGGCCATCGTGCTGGCGCTCGTCGCCGTCGCCTGCGTGGGCGTGGGCGTGTGGCAGCAGAAGAAGCTGGAATCCGCCGTCGTGCGGATCGTCGAGCAGCGCGCCCCGGCCGAACTCGAGATGGCCCGCTTCAACCGTCGCGTCTCCGGCATCGGCTACGCCGCCTACCGCACGGTCGCCAACAGCGGCTCGTCGGAAGCCGCCGGCCAGGCCTCGAAGGAAATCGACGACAACTTCAAGAGCGGCAACGAGCGCCTCGACAAGGTCGCCCAGGCCGACCCCGAGACCGCCAAGGACGTGGCCGGCTTCCGCTCCCGCTTCAAGAAGGTCTACGACAGCGGCCGCCAGGGCGCTGACCTCGGCCTGCAAGACGCCAATGAAGCCGCGATCATGGTCATGGCCGTGATCGATCCGGACATCACCGCCCTGACCAAGGACGTCTCGGCCTGGACCGACAAGCATTCGGCCGAGACCCAGGCCACCGTCGAGAAGGCCCGCAAGGACGGCGCGACCGGCGTCGCCATCACCATGCTGTTCGGTCTGGTCTCGGCCGCCGCCGCCCTGATGTTCGCCGTCTGGATCGGCCGCAGCAAGATCGCCCGCCCGCTGATCAACCTGTCCAAGACCATGGAAGTCCTGGCCCAGGGCAGCGTCGACGTGAACGTGGTCGGCGCCGATCGCCGCGACGAAGTCGGCGCCATGGCCCGCTCGGTCCAGGTGTTCAAGGACAACGCCCTCGCCCTGCGCACCGCCGAGGCCGCCCAGCAGCGCGCCGCCGCCGAGACCGAGACCGAGCGTCGCAAGAACGAGCAGGTTCGCGAAGCCGCCGCCAAGGAGCAGGCCTTCGTCATGGAAGCCATCGCCACCGGCCTGAACCGCCTGGCCGAAGGCGACCTGACCTACCGCGTCGACGCCGACTTCCCGGCCGACTACAAGCGTCTGCAATCGGACTTCAACGGCGCCATCGCCCAGATGGAAGACGCGATGCGCACCATCGTCCACGCCGCCAACGGCATCGGCGCCGGCAGCGATGAGATCGCCTCGGCCGCCGACGACCTGTCGCGCCGCAGCGAGCAGCAGGCCGCCAGCCTGGAAGAGACCGCCGCCGCCCTGGACGAGATCACCGCCACCGTCCGCCGTTCGTCGGCCGGCGCCCAGGAAGCCGCCCGCGTTGTCGGCTCGACCCGCGCCGACGCCGAACGCTCCAGCGTCGTGGTCAAGGGCGCCGTCGACGCCATGCAGCAGATCGAGAAGTCGTCGAGCGAGATCAGCCAGATCATCGGCGTCATCGACGAGATCGCCTTCCAGACCAACCTTCTGGCCCTGAACGCCGGCGTCGAAGCCGCTCGTGCGGGTGATGCGGGCAAGGGCTTCGCGGTCGTGGCCCAGGAAGTGCGGGCTCTCGCCCAGCGCTCGGCCGAAGCGGCCAAGGAGATCAAGACCCTGATCTCGACCTCGTCGCAGCAGGTCAATCAAGGCGTGTCGATGGTCGGCCAGACCGGCGAGGCCCTGCAGGCCATCGTCTCCAAGGTCGGCGAGATCGACGCCCTGGTCGGCGAGATCGCGGCCTCGGGCCAGGAGCAGGCCACCGGCCTCAACCAGGTCAACGCCGCCGTCAACCAGATGGACCAGACCGTCCAGCAGAACGCCGCCATGGTCGAGCAGTCGACCGCGGCCAGCCACTCGCTGAAGGGCGAAGCCAACGGCCTGATGCAGATGATCTCGCGCTTCCGCGTCGCCGGCGCAGAGGCCACCCGCGTCTCGGCCAGCGGCGGCCAGGTCCGCCGCAGCGCCCCGCCGCCGGTCTCGCGTCCGGCTCCGGCCCGTCCCGCCCCCAAGGCGGCCGTGTCGCTGGCCGGCGCCGACAGCCGCCCGGGCGTCAACCCGGTCCGCTCGGCCCAGGCCAAGCTCGCCGCCTTCGCCTCGTCGGCTCCTGCCGCCAGCAGCGACGACTGGGAAGAGTTCTGATCCCGATCTAGTGCGCGTACCGCCCCGCGTATCGGAGGCGTATCCTCCTCATGACTACCAGCCCCGCCGGCCCGTCCGGCGGGGTTTTTGTTTGGTCAGTCGCTCGTGCACAAACGCTCGTCATCCCGGCCGAAGCGCAGCGAAGAGCCGGGACCCAGGGGCCACACGCACCGCCGTTCAGCAGTTCAGGGTCTCATAGAGGTCCAGCCACAGCGGGTTCATCCGCTCGATCAGTTCCAGCTTCCACGCTCGCCGCCAGCGCTTGATCAGCTTCTCGCGCTGGATGGCCGCGCCGATCTCGTCATGAACCTCGTACCAGACGAGCCGCGTGACGCCGTACTTGCTGGTGAACCCTGGCGTCAGTTTCTCGCGATGCTCCCAGACCCGACGCGACAGGTCGTTGGTTACGCCCACATAGAGCGTGCCGTTGCGATCGCTCGCGAGGATGTAGACGTAGGAAACGCGCTCCATTTCGCCCTCGAATTCGAGAACAAAATAGAAACATCAGGAAGCCGCCAAGGCAATACCCGCGGCCCCTGGGTCCCGGCTCTTCGCTGCGCTACGGCCGGGATGACGAACTAGGTGTGCTTGGGCGTATCGCCCTACTTCCGCCGGCTCACCACCATCGGCGCGTCCACCGGGCGGGCGGCCCGAATTCGACCAGGCGTCTCAATCTGAGGTCTGCCCCGCCGATCCGGTTGCATGGGCGGAATCTCGATGCAATTCGTGATTGATCGCATGGCCGACGCACGCTTTCCGGCCGCCTGCGAACCACGCCGCGCAATCCATGGGGGAAACCAAATGCCCGACGGCACGACGACCGACGACTTCTTCGACGAGCTCTCGACGATACAGCACACCCTTGCCTACAACTGGCCGGGAAACACCGAGGTCGGGCCCTGGGACTCGTCGGTCGCCGTCATCAGCAAGGCGCTCTCCGTCAGAGGCGAAAGCGGAGAAGTCTACGACTATTTCCTGATCGACCTGGTCGGCTGGGCTTCCCTGGACACCATCGGCGACCGGGCTCCCACGGGCTACCGCCTCTACGTCTCGTACGTCCAGCCGGCGGGAGAGCCTCTGGGCCTGGAGGCGACCTCGCCGAACACCACGGTGGCGGCGGAGAGCTACACCTCGGGGGTCAGCTGGACGTTCACCGGCAGCATCGGCTTCTCGCGCAACGGCCTCAGCGTGTCGGTCGGGGGCTCACGGACGATCTCGCACGTGACGAGCAGGTCGGTTTCGGACCTTCAGATCCTCAACCGGTCGGGCATGCACGGCAGCCCCAACTGCGATTGGGAATACATCATCGCCAAGGGCTCGACGGAGGCCAACGGCCAGACGCCGCTGCTGGCCCAGATGCTGGTGCGCCGTCCGCATTCCACCGATCCGCTGCAGTACCAGGTCGAGGTGGACGCCTATTTCAACAACGACGGCCTGAGCGACGACCTGGACTGGACCGGACTGGACGCGCACTTCCTCGGCTTTTCGGGCGACAACCTCGCACCGCTGGAAATCGGCAACGCCCGCATCGCCAAGCAATACAACCTGACGATCGACGCCCCGCCGCCGCCCGCGCCGGCGCCAGCACCAACGGCGGCCGCCTGACATGGAAAAGCCCCGCCGTCGCCGGCGGGGCTTTCCGATCTTCGAATGGGGCGGGCCTGCCGGCCCGCCCTTATCCTTTAGGCCGGCCCAATCCTAGGGCTGCCCAGTTAGGCCTGCATCGTCCAGCCTTCGACGCCCATCGCCGCCTGGCGGATGGCTTCCGAGCGGGTCGGGTGCGGGTGGCAGGTGCGAGCGACGTCTTCCGACGAACCGCCGAACTCCATGGCCACGCAGACCTCGGCGATCATGTCGCCGACATTGGGACCCACGGCGTGGGCGCCCAGGATGCGGTCGGTCTTGGCGTCGGCCAGGATCTTCACGAAGCCGTCGCCCTCGTGGTTGATCTTGGCGCGGCTGTTGGCCAGGAACGGGAACTTGCCGACCTTGTAGGCGACGCCCGCGGCCTTCAGCTCGTCTTCCGTCTTACCGACGGTGGCGACTTCCGGCTTGGTGTAGATGACGCCCGGGATGATGTCGTAGTTCATGTGGCCGGCCTTGCCCGCGATCAGCTCGATGCAGGCCACGGCCTCGTCCTCGGCCTTGTGGGCCAGCATCGGACCCGAGGTCACGTCGCCGATCACCCAGATGCCGTCGACGCCGGTCTTGTAGTGGTCGTTGGCGATGACGCCGCGCTTGTCCGGGGTGATGCCCACGGTTTCCAGGCCCAGGCCTTGGGTGAACGGGCGACGGCCGATGGCCACCAGCACGTAGTCGGCCTGCAGGGTCTCGGCGGCGCCGCCGGCCACGGGTTCGAGGGTCAGCTCGGCCTGCTTGCCCTTGTCGGCCGCACCGGTGACCTTGGCGCCCAGCTTGAACTTGAAGCCCTGCTTGGTGAGGATCTTCTGGAAGGCGGTCGCCACTTCGGTGTCGGTGCCCGGCAGGATGCGGTCCAGGTACTCGACGACGGTGACTTCGGCGCCCAGGCGGCGCCAAACCGAACCCAGCTCCAGGCCGATGACGCCAGCGCCGACCACGATCAGGCTCTTGGGGACGGCCGGCAGCGACAGGGCGCCGGTCGAGTCGACGATGCGGCCGGCGTTGTCGACGCTCACGCCCGGCAGCGGGGTGGGCTCCGAGCCCGTGGCGATGACGATGTTCCTGGTCTCGAGGACGCGTTCCGAACCGTCTTCGGCCTTGACCACGACCTTGCCGGGTCCGTCGATGCGGCCCCAGCCCTTCACGTACTCGACCTTGTTCTTCTTCATCAGGAACTCGACGCCCTTGGTCAGGGCTTCGACGCTCTCGGCCTTCTGGGCCATCATCTGGTCGAGGTTCAGCTTCGGCTTCACTTCGATGCCGAGCTTGGCGAACTCGCCGCCAGCGGCGGCTTCGTAGTATTCCGAGGCGTGCAGCAGGGCCTTGGAGGGCATGCAGCCGACGTTCAGGCAGGTGCCGCCCAGCTTGCCGCGACCTTCGACGATCGCGGTCTTCAGGCCCAGCTGGCCGGCGCGGGTCGCCGCGTTGTAGCCGCCGGGACCGCCCCCGATGATGACGACGTCGTATTGGGCCATGGGATCTTCGCCTTGGAGCAACGCGCCGGACCGGCGCCGGACAGAATATGGGGTCGGCAAGACGCTTTGGCAGGCCTGGCCGAGGCGGGGCTACTCCTAGTGCGGCGGGGGAGAAAACGGAACCCGTTTTTCGTGCTTAGTCGTGATCGGACAAGGGAAATCCGGCCCGGCCGCCCGCGTCTTGCACAATCACGCGCTGCACCGGCGGCGGGCACGTTCTTGCCGCGCGCCCACTTTTCCGCGCCGTCCTTGCCGACAGCTTGGCCATGCTCTAGCCATTTCGACCTCACCCGAGCGCGTCGGGGAAAGCGAGCCCCGTTCGCCGCCTGATCGCGCCCGATACGGACGAAGGCTAGAGCCCTCCGGCGCACCGGAAGGCTTTCGGGAGGCGACATGCTCAGCACTTGGAAGTCGTGGACCGCGGGGGCGGCCCTCGCGATCGGAATGATAGCCGCCGGCGCCTTGCCGGGAGCGGCCCTGGCCGACGAGGCCAAGGCGGCCGAAAAGCCGGCCGCCGTCGAGCTGCCCGCCTTCCCGGCCGACAAGTCGGCCAAGCAGACCACCGTCCTGGCCGGCAAGACCATCGCCTATACCGCCACCGTCGGCTCGCTGCCGGTGCGCGACGAGAAGGGCAAGAAGGTCGCCGAGGTGGTGTTCACCGCCTACACCCTGGACGGCCCGCGCGATCCCAACCGCCCCGTCACCTTCGCCTTCAACGGCGGCCCCGGCGCGGCCTCGGTCTATCTGAACTTCGCGCTGGGTCCCAAGCGCGTGCAGTTCGGCGCCGAAGGCGACAGCCCCTCGGCCCCGACGCGCCTGCAGGACAACCCGGCCAGCTGGCTGGACTTCACCGACCTGGTGTTCATCGACGCCGTCGGCACCGGCTTCTCGCGCAGCCTGACCACGCCCGAGGACAGCAAGAAGCGCTTCTATGGCGTCAAGCAGGACATCGACTACCTGTCGCGCATCGTCTTCGACTGGCTGGTCAAGAACGAGCGCCTGCAGTCGCCCAAGTACATCGTCGGCGAAAGCTATGGCGGCTTCCGCGGCCCGCGCCTGACCTACACCCTGCAGACCGACTATGGCGTGGGGATCAACGGCCTGGTGCTGGTCTCGCCGCTGCTGTCGAGCGCCGGCCGCACAGCCCAGGAGATCTCGCCGCTGCCGTCGATGTGGACCCTGCCCTCGATCGCCGCCGCCAAGCTGGAGCGTGAGGGCAAGCTGACCCCGGCCGCCATCAAGGAGGTCGAAGACTACACCCGCGGCGAATACATGGTCGACCTGATGAAGGGCTCCGATCCCGCCGCCCTGGATCGCCTGACCACCAAGGTCTCGGCCATGACGGGCCTGGATCCGACCTATGTGCGCCGCGCCGGCGGCCGGCTGGAGACCCAGTCGTTCCTGCGCGAGGTGTTCCGCCAGACCGGGCGCCTGGGCAGCCGCTACGACAGCAACGTCACCTCGCTGGATCCCTTCCCCTACGCGCCGGAGCAGGAGATCAACGACCCGATCCTCGACTCGATCATTGCGCCCACCACCAGCGCCATCGTCGACTTCACCACCCGCACCGTCGGCTGGAAGGTCGAGGGCCGCTACGAGGCGCTGTCTGGCGACGTCAACCAGGCCTGGGACCGCGGCCGCGGCCCCGACACCGAGTCGGTCACCGACCTGCGCAAGTCGGTCTCGGTGGACCCTAAGCTGAAGGTGCTGATCGTCCACGGCTACAACGACCTGTCGTGCCCGTTCTTCGCCTCGCGCCTGGTGGTCGACGCCATGCCGGCCACCGCCAACGGCCGCGTGACCCTGTCCAACTACGCCGGCGGCCACATGTTCTACAGCCGCCCCGACAGCGGCGCCGCCTTCCGCGCCGACGTCAGGAAGCTCTACGGCGCCCAGTAGGGCGCCTCTCCTCTGGAGGACGATCTGGCGGCCGCTCCGGAAACGGGGCGGCCGCCTTTTTCATGCGGGAATTGCATATCCCCGCCCTCGCCGCCCGATTAGCCTTCCGGCGCGTGTCCAGGACATGGACGGATCGGGGAAAAGCGGATGTCGCTTCGCATAAACGGCCTTGCGCCGAACTTCACGGCCGAGACCACCGAGGGGACGATCGATTTCCACGACTGGATCGGCGACAGCTGGGCGATCCTGTTCTCGCACCCCAAGGACTTCACCCCGGTCTGCACGACCGAGCTGGGCTACATGGCCAAGCTGAAGCCCGAGTTCGACAAGCGCAACACCAAGATCATCGGCCTGTCGGTGGATCCGGTGACCAACCACGCCCGCTGGGCGCAGGACATCGCCGAGACGCAGGGAACCGCGCCGAACTACCCGATGATCGGCGACACCGACCTGGCGGTCTCCAAGCTCTACAACATGCTGCCCGAAGAGATCGAAGGCGGCTCGGACGGCCGCACCGCCGTCGATAACGCCACGGTCCGCACGGTGTTCATCATCGGCCCCGACAAGCGCATCAAGCTGATGATCAGCTATCCGATGACCACGGGCCGTAACTTCGACGAGATCCTGCGGGTGCTCGACTCCATGCAGCTGACCGCCAGGCATCGCGTGGCCACGCCGGTGAACTGGAAGGACGGCGACAAGGTGATCATCGCCGGCTCGGTGTCGGACGAAGAGGCCAAGACGATCTATCCGGACGGCTGGGAGGCCCCGCGTCCCTATCTGCGCATCGTGCCCCAGCCGGCCTGACGTCATGCCGACGGGGGCCATGCTGTTCGAGACCTTCAGCGCCGGCGGCTGCCGGTCGTACCTGGTCGGGTGCGAGCGCAGCCGCGCGGCGGTGCTGATCGATCCGGAGCTCAGCCTGGCCGACCACTATCGCGGCTTCCTGCTGCGGAACGGCCTGTCGCTGCGCTACATCGTCGACACCCACACCCACGCCGACCACTTCTCGGCCGGCCGGTCGCTGGGCAAGGCGATGGGCGCGCCGGTGGTGATGCACCGGCTCAGTCCCGCGCCCCACGCCGAACTGCGGCTCGACGACGGCGACATGCTGGTGGCCGGCGACCTGAAACTGAAGGCCCTGCACACGCCCGGCCATACCCGCGACTCCATGTGCCTGGTGCTGGGCGACCGGGTGTTCACCGGCGACACCCTGCTGATCGGCGGCACGGGCCGCACCGACCTGCCGACCGGCGACCCGCACGCCCTGTTCGACAGCCTGTTCGACAAGCTGCTGAAGCTGCCCGGCGAGACGCTGGTCTACCCCGCCCACGACTACAAGGGCCGCAGCCACTCGACGATCGCCGACGAGATCGCCGCCAATCCGCGCCTGCGGAAGACCGAGCGGGCCGCCTTCGTGGCGATGATGCGCGACCTCGACCTGGCCGCCCCCACCCATCTGACCGAGGCCCTGCGCACAAACATGAGCGGCGGCAAGACCGTCGCCCAGCTGCTGGCCGAGGCCGCCGCCGTGGTGCCGTTCATGGCCCTGGCCGAACTCGACGATCGGCTGGGCGCCAACAGCAGCGCCGACCTGGTGGTCATCGACCTGCGCGAGAAAGAGGCCTTCGAGGCCGGCCATATCCGCGGCGCCCTGCATCTGCCGCGCGGCCAGCTGGAGCTGCGGGTCAACACCGCCCTGCCCGACCCGACCGCCCGCATCGTCACCTGCTGCGAGTTCGGCAAGATTTCGACCCTGGCCGCCGCCACCCTACGCGAGCTGGGCTACCAGCGCGTCACCGCCCTCGACGGCGGGGTCGCCGCCTGGCGCGAGGCCGGCCTGGCGCTCGATCTCCCCGGCTAGGGCGAACGAACCGGCCGCGCGTCTGCGGCGTTTGGGTCCCATGACCTACCTGACCCGAACCGTCTTCGCGGGCGCCAGCCTGCTGCTGATGCTGGCGGCCCTGGCGCTGATCGCGCTGGGGTTCATGGAGGCGGTGGACGGGCTGCGGGCGCCGGAGACGGCCGGCCCGGACGCCGTGCTCGACGCCCTGGGCTACATCATCGTCGCCATCGCCGTGTTCGACGTCGCCAAGTACCTGTTCGAGGAGGAGGTCACGCGCGGCAGCGAAAAACGCAGCGCCGCCGAGGCCCGCCGCAGCCTGACCAAGTTCCTGTCCACCGTGGTCATCGCCCTGTTCCTCGAGGCCCTGGTGATCGTCTTCAAGACCGCCCGGGAAGACGTCGCAAAGCTGATCTATCCGACCGGCCTGCTGGTGGCCTCGGTGCTGGTGCTGGTGGGCCTGGGCGCCTACCAGCGCTTCTCAGCCGCGGTCGAGGAGAAGGTCGGCGAGGAGGACGCGGCGGAAGAGCGAAAGGATAAGGCGAAGTAGGGCGGCGAGGTGCGTGGTCCCCGCCCTTCGACAAGCTCAGGGTGAGGACAATTGATAGGCTCGGGCTGTGGAAAACCTCGCCCTGAGCTCGTCGAAGGACGAGGTTTCG
Organism: Caulobacter sp. GW821-FHT09B11; assembly: GCF_059418205.1. Classification (NCBI taxonomy): domain Bacteria; kingdom Pseudomonadati; phylum Pseudomonadota; class Alphaproteobacteria; order Caulobacterales; family Caulobacteraceae; genus Caulobacter; species Caulobacter sp. GW821-FHT09B11. Next base: position 17,968 of record NZ_JBWKPK010000043.1, read on the forward strand.
CCCCTACCGCGCCAGCCGCCCGTCACTGAGGGCCGCCGGTTCGAAGCGGAAGATCACCTCAGGATCCGGCTCGGGCACGCCCTTGAGGATCTTCTTGCCCGCCGCCCCCTTGGGCGCGGCGGTGTGCAGCAGCCAGCGGATGACGTTCAGCCGGGCGGCCTTCTTGTGGTCGGCCTTCACGCACACCCAGGGGGCGGTCTCGGTGTGGGTGCGCACCAACATGTCGTCGCGGGCGGCGGTGTAGTCGTCCCACTTCTCCTGGGCCACGGCGTCCAGCGAGCTGGTCTTGAAGGCCTTCAGCGGATCCTCGCGCCGGGCTTTCAGCCTTTCAGCCTGCACGTCCTTGTCGATATCGAGCCAGAACTTCGAGAACCGCATGCCGCTCTCGACCAGCATGGTCTCGAAGGCCGGCACGTCGCGCAGGAACTGGGCCTGCTGCTCGGGCGTCGAGAAGGCCATGACCTTCTCGACCCCGGCGCGGTTGTACCAGGAGCGGTTGAAGATCACCGCCTCGCCGCAGGCCGGCAGCCATTCGACATAGCGCTGGAAGTACCATTCGCTGCGCTGGCGCTCTGTCGGCGCGGGCAGGGCCACGACAGTCGTCTGGCGGCGGTGCAGGTGTTCGGTGATGCGGGCGATCGTGCCGTCCTTGCCGGCGGCGTCGCGCCCCTCGAAGATGGCCAGCAGCTTCCAGCCCTCCTTGATGGCGTGCCTCTGGAGGGCGATCAGCGCGATCTGCAGGTCGCGCAGCTCTTCGTCGTAGTCGCGGGACTTGGTCATGTGTGGAGCCTACCCCCAGAAAGGAAACCTGCGCTAGAAGGAGCGCATGATCCGCCTCTTCGTGCCCCAGCCGCTGTCCAAGGACGCCGGAATCGCTCCGACCCAGGAGCAGTCGCGCTATCTCGTCTCGGTGATGCGCCTCGCCGTCGGCGACGAAATCCTGGTGTTCAACGGGACCGACGGCGAGTGGCGCGCCAGCCTGGTCGAGGCCGGCAAGCGCGGCTGCCTGCTCAAGGCCGAGGAGCAGACCCGTCCCCAGGTCGTCACACCCGATCTCGATCTCGTCGTCGCCATGGTCAAGCGCGGCCGGGTCGAGACCATCGTCGAGAAGGCCGCAGAACTGGGCGCCCGCCGCGTGCGGCTGACGATCACCCGCCGCACCAACATCGACTACATGAAGCTGGGCCGCCTGGACGCCATCGCCATGGAGGCCGCCGAGCAGACCGGCCGCCTGGACGTGCCGGCGATCCTCGATCCCGAGAAGCTCGACAAGATCCTCGACGGCTGGGACCCGGGCCGGCGCCTGGTTTTCTGCGACGAGGGCGGCGATGCGAAACCCGCCATCGAGGCCCTGGCCGGCACGGGCGATCCCGCCGCCATCCTGATCGGCCCCGAAGGCGGCTTCGCCCCCGAGGAACGCGAGCGCCTGCGCTCGCTGCCCTTCGTCGTGCCGGTGTCGCTGGGCCCGCGCATCCTGCGGGCCGACACGGCGGCGATCAGCGCCATGACGCTGTGGCAGGCCGCGGCGGGGGATTGGAAGTAATCCCCCTCTCCCCTTGCGGGAGAGGGTGGCCCGCGAAGCGGGTCGGGTGAGGGTTCGAACACCCTGTCCGCTTCGACGGCGGATCGACCGGATGAGACGCCAACGTTCTGAGAGACCCCTCATCCGACGGCCTTCGGCCGCCACCTTCTCCCGCAGGGGGAGAAGGATCCTGGGTCCGAGACCGAACGGTAACGCTAATTGTAGCGGACCCTCTTGAGGTCGGCTAAGACGGCTCCCAACTGCGCTCCACGCGTTTCGTGGCGGTCGGGGGGAACGGGCCCCTCCCCTCCTGTGGCGTTCGATTTTAGGGGAGACGGCGATGGCCGACACCGCCAGCCTGGATCAGCGCCCGCTGACCCTCGAAGACCTGACCGCCTATTTCGCCAAGGGCAACAAACCCAAGTCCGCCTTCCGGGTCGGCGCCGAGCACGAGAAGTTCGGCTTCTATCTCGGCAGCCACACGCCCGTGCCCTACGAGGGCGACAAGGGCGTGCACGCCCTGCTGGTCGGCCTGCAGCGCTTCGGCTGGAAGCCGGTGATGGAAGGCGATGTGATCATCGGCCTCGAGCGCAACGGCGCGAACGTCAGCCTGGAGCCGGGCGGCCAGTTCGAGCTGTCGGGCGCGCCGCTGCTGACCATGCACGACATCTGCGAGGAGACCGGCGGCCACCTCGACGAGGTCAAGACCGTGGCCGACGAGCTGGGCCTGGGCTTCCTGGGGGTCGGCTTCTCGCCGCAGTGGAAGCGCGAGGAAGTCCCGGTCATGCCCAAGGGCCGGTACGTGATCATGCGCAACTACATGCCCAAGGTCGGGGGCCTGGGCCTGGACATGATGCTGCGCACCTGCACCGTGCAGGCCAATCTCGACTTCGAGAGCGAAGCCGACATGGTCGCCAAGTTCCGCATGAGCCTGGCCCTGCAGCCGATCGCCACGGCCCTGTTCGCCAATTCTCCGTTCACGGAAGGCAAGCCGAACGGCTTCCTGTCCGCCCGCGCCAACGTCTGGACAGACACCGATCCCAACCGCACGGGCCTGTTGGACTTCGTGTTCCAGGACGGCTTCGGCTTCGAGCGCTACGCCAAGTACCTGCTCGACGTGCCGATGTACTTCGCCAAGCGCGGCGACCGCTATATCGACCTGGCCGGCCGCAGCTTCCGTGACTTCATCGACGGCAAGATCGACGAGGTCGGCGGCGAGCGGGCCACGATCAAGGACTGGGCCGACCACGCCACCACCGCCTTCCCGGAAGTGCGCCTGAAGACCTACCTGGAAATGCGCGGCGCCGACGCTGGGCCCTGGAGCCGTCTCTGCGCCCTGCCTGCCCTGTGGACCGGCGTGTTCTACGACGACGCGGCCCTGGCCGCCGCCTGGGACCTGGCCAAGGACTGGACGGTCGAAGACCGCGAAGGCCTGCGCCGCGACGTGCCGACCCTGGGCCTGAAGGCCAAGGTCGCCGGCCGCACCGTGCAGGACGTCGCCAAGGACTTCGTCGCCATCGCCAAGCAGGGCCTGAAGGCCCGCGCCCAGCTGAACGGCGGCTTCCTCGACGAGACCATCTATCTGGGCGAACTGGAAGAGATCGCCGACAGCGGGATCACCCCGGCCGAACGCCTGCTGGAGAAGTTCCACGGCGAGTGGCAGGGCGACATCGGGCGGCTGTTCAGCGACGGGGCTTACTGAAAGCCGGGGGAAGACCCCTTCTCCCCTTGCGGGAGAAGGTGGCGGCCGAAGGCCGTCGGATGAGGGGTCTCTCAAACATGAGACGCCTCACCCAGCCTGACCGCCTTCGCGGCGTCGAAGTCTGAGAGACCCCTCACCCGACCTGCTTCGCAGGCCACCCTCTCCCGCAAGGGGAGAGGGATCGGGTCAGCGCAACATCCCCCAGGCGATCGCCGCCTGGCCGCCGATGTAGAGGAACCACACGGCCCAGGCCGTGATCCTCGCCGAACCGAAGAGCTTGGCGCCCTTGAAGAGGTCGAAAGCCAGGATCGCGTCCGAGGCCATGAACGCCACCGCCCCCGCCGTCGCCGGCCAGCGCGTGGTCGGCAGGGCCGCGGCGCTCACCACCATGGCCAGGATCGCCGCCACATAGGCCAGCACCGCCGGCCGCAGCGGTCCCAGCGACCCCCACAGCCGCCGCAGCATCACCGCCCCCACCAGCGCGGCGACCGGCGCGATGACGAAGAAGGCCTGGCTGGGCGTCGTGCGCTCGCGCCAGAACACGATCACATAGACGACGTGCCCAGCCAGGAACGCCGCCAGGCCGTAGGGCAGCCAGCGCTTGGGATCGCCGGCCAGGAACACGTCGCCCAGCGCGCACAGGGTCAGGGCCACGGCGAGCAGCACCGTGCCGCCTTCCAGATAGGCCAGCACCGCCAGGGCGCCGGTCGCGGCGGCCTTGACCACGGTGCGCAGGAACGACGGCGGCCGCTGCACGAGCACCAGGCCGTAGGCCAGGGCGCACGAGCCGCAGATCGCCCACAGCACGGTGTCAGTCATCCGACGAGAGCTTGGTGAGGAAGGCCTGGGCGGCGTCCTTGTGGCGGGGCTTGAGGTTCTTGCCGACGATGGCCAGCACTGCGGCGATCACGGCCGCGTCGTCGGTGAAACCGATGGCCGGCAGCAGGTCGGGAATGGCGTCGGTCGGCAGCACGAAATAGGCCAGGGCCGCGAACATCATGCCCTTGGCCGCGGCCGGGGTTTCCGGGTCGCGGGCGCACCACCACACCGACAGGGCGTCGGCGGCGAACGGCACCTTGGCGGCCACGCGGCGCATCTTCGGCCAGAAGCCGCGCGCCACCCGCTGCTCGTTGACCCGCACCGTGGCCGGCACCAGCGCCTTCCTGGGATCCAGCACGTCGTCGGGCGTGACGCCGCCGTTGACGTCGGGGGATGGTTTGGCGTCGGCGCTCATGGGGTTAAACCGCTCCTCAACACAACGATTAAACGCAACCCCAGGGGAAACGTCCATGAAACTCGACAACACCGTCGCCGCCGTCGTCACCGGGGGCGCTTCGGGCCTCGGCGAAGCCACCGCCCGCGCCCTGGCCGCCCAGGGCGTCAAGGTCGCCATCTTCGACATGAACGAGGCCCGCGGCGAAGAGGTCGCCAAGGAGATCGGCGGCGTCTACTGCAAGGTCAACGTCACCAGCGACGCCGACGTCGACGCCGGTTTCGAGAAGGCCCGCGCCGCCCACGGCCAGGAGCGGATCCTGGTCAACTGCGCCGGCGTCGGCAACGCCGCCAAGACCGCCAGCCGCGACAAGGCCACCGGCGAGACCAAGCACTTCCCGCTCGATATCTTCGACCGGGTGATCCAGATCAATCTGGTCGGCACCTTCCGCTGCATCGCCAAGTCGGCCAAGGGCATGCTCGACCTGGAGCCCCTGGAAGACGGCGAGCGCGGCGCCATCGTCAACACCGCCAGCGTCGCCGGCGAGGACGGCCAGATCGGCCAGGCCGCCTATTCGGCCAGCAAGGGCGGCGTCATCGGCATGACCCTGCCGATCGCCCGCGACCTGATGAACGACGGCATCCGCGTCAACACCATCCTGCCGGGCATCTTCAACACCCCGCTGATGAACGCCGCCCCCGACAACGTCAAAGCCGCCCTGGCCGCCTCGGTGCCCTTCCCCAAGCGCCTGGGGAATCCTGCCGAATACGCCCAGCTGGCCCTGACCATGATCACCTGCGGCTACTTCAACGGCGAAGACGTCCGCCTCGACGGCGGCATCCGCATGGCCCCGCGCTGATCCGGTTCCCTCTCCCCTTGCGGGAGAGGGTGGCCCCCGCCAGGGGGTCGGGTGAGGGGTCGCACCAACGCAAAACGCCGCGACGGCCGATCAGCTGTCGCGGCGTTTCACATCTGAGAGACCCCTCATCCGTCGGCTTCGCCGACACCTTCTCCCGCAAGGGGAGAAGGATCCGGGGTCAGATCCTCCCCCTCTGGGGGAGGTGGCGCGAAGCGCCGGAGGGGGGGACGTTTTCAGCTTCCGCTGCCTTAGCTCCTCCCCCGTGAAACGGGGGAGGTGGAGCGGCGCTATCAGCGCCGTGACGGAGGGGGCGACGGCCGGCACAGCGCCCAGTCTCGCCCCCTCCACCGCTTCGCGGTCCCCCTCCCCCGTTACACGGGGGAGGAGATAATCGGACTACTTCTTCACCCAGCCGCCGCCGAGGGGCTTCCAGTACTGCCCCGGCGCCAGGCGGGCGTAGAGCTGCTTGGCGGTGGCCTGGCCGGCGGCGTCGGCGGTGACGCCGGTCTTGGCGGCGGTGTCCTTGTAGACGGCCGCGCGGCCGGTGTTGATCTCGGCCACGGCGGCGCGCAGGTCGGCGTCGCCGCCCGACACGATGCCCAGGAAGCCGTCGGCCTGCTCGCCGATCGTGCCGGCGGCCTTGCCGGCGTCCACGGCGGCCTTGGCGGCGGCCGACTGGGCCAGAACGGGCGCTGCGACCGCGCCCAGGGCGGCCGCGATGGCCAGGACCGTCATCGTCTTGCGGATCATGGCGGTTCCTCCTCTTAGAACAGGTTCGGGTTCTGCTGGATCAGCGTCTGGACTTCCTTGTCCAGCCGCACCCGCACGTCGGCGTCCAGCTTGGCGTAGATGTTGATCGGATCGACCTTGACGCGGACGGTCGGGGTGCAGGCCATAAGGCCTCCCGCCGCCAGCAGGGTCGCGATCAAGACGCGCTTGTGCATGGCTTAGTCTCCAGTTCGGGGTTCACGTTGCGCGGTCACGGCTGAACCGGCGCTGAACGGCCCAAGTCTTTCATTCCTTGGAATGAAAGACGGCTTCTTTGCAATCGAGCGCGTTAGCCGGCAAAACCGCATACACTTTCGCCTAACGCGCTCGGTCCTCAGTCTCTTCCGCGAAACGACGGCCCCAGGCGGCCAGAAGCTCGTCGAAATTGAGCGAGGTGTCGAGCGTCAGGTCCACCGGCGTCTTGGCCGGCAGGGGGATCCGCCGCTGGAAGGCCTTGCCGCGGATCAGCTCCAGGATCCCCACCTTGGCCTTCTCGGCGACCTTGGGGTCGTGCTCGCCCTTGATGTGGAACAGCAGCGACAGGCGGCCGTTCGGCGTCGAATTGACCCCGGCCTCCAGGGTGTCGAACGCCAGGTTCTCCATGGCCTGGTAGGCGAAGTCCTGGATGGCGTTGACCGGCTGCTGGGCGACGGCGGCGTTGTTGGGATTGCCCGGGCTGTCGTTCTCGGCCTGGCTGGCGGTTTGATTGGCCTCGACGCCGGTCAGGGCCTCGCGGGCGATCGAGATGCGGCCGGGCTTGATGGCGTTCAGCTTGCCGTCCAGCAGCTTGAAGCCCTTGTCGCTGAACTGGAACGGCAGGCGGCCCGAGACCACCGCGTCCAGCTTGACCTTCTCGGCCAGGGTCGAGCCGGCGGTCAGTTCGCCCAGATCCAGGCCGTCGATGACGATGACGCCGCTGATCGCCTTGCCGTCCAGCGGCACGTCGATCGGCTCGATCGAGATCTTGCCTTTGGCCGCCGTAAGGCTGGCTTCGGTCACCTTCAGCGAGGTGGCGCCCAGGGTGAAGACCGCGCCGATCGCCTCCAGCGGCACGATCGAGTCGATGCGGGTGATCGCCAGCTTCTGGTCCGGCGCGCTGGTCAGCGGCGCCAGGCTGTCGAACTTCACGTCGCCGTTCAGCGTGGCCACGAAGCCCAGCGGACTGGCGCGGAAGTCCAGCCCCTGGGTCGAGACCTCGCCGCTGCTGGTCACGCCCTTGTCTGTCCAGTCGAAGCGGCCCTTGAAGCTGGCCTTGCCCTCGGCCTCGCTGGCGAAGGCGGCCATCGGGCTGACCGCCACCGGCTGTAGCCCCTGCTGCTTGGAAAAGACGATGTTCGAGGCGTCGATGACCGCCGAGCCGCGACCGCTCTCCACCCCATGACGAATGTCGATGCGGCCTAGGGCGAAGCCGCCGGCCGTGCCGACGTCGACGCCGCCGCTCCATACGCCCGAGGCCAGCACCAGCCGCCCCGTCGCCTTCACCGGCTCGAAGCGCTTGGCCGAGGCCGCGTCGACCAGCCGGCCTTCCGTCAGCCGCACCTCGGCGCGGTCGAAGCCCGCGCCTCCGCCGACGAACGTCCCGGCCACGTCCTGCGCCTTGGCCTCGGCGGCGGTGATCGCCCCGCGCCCGTTGGCGAAGCGCGCCTGGGCCTCCCAGCGGCCGTCGGCCACCCGCACCAGGGGGGCCGCGACCGGGCAGACGTCCAGGGCGATGTCCTGGATCGGCCGCTCGCCGGCCTCGCCCGCCTCGATGGCGGCGACGCTCACCGGCGTGCAGCCGGAGAGGCGCACGTCGAACACCCCGCCGGCGAAACGGGCCTGGCCCTTGGCGTTGACCTTGATCCCCTCGGCCGGCGGCACGTCCAGCGCGCCCGCCAGGGTGACGGGCGAGGTAAAGCCGGCCGCGTCGGCGCGCCAGTCGCTCGCCGTCAGGGTCAGCTCGGGCAGGCCGCCGCCCGCCAGGGCCAGGGTCGCCGAACCGCGCGAGACGCCGCCGGCGCTCTCGACCAGGCGGCCGCTTCCCGCCGTCAGCGTCGCCTTGGCGCCGCTCGCGGCCGCCAGCGTCACCGGCTTGCCGGCGAAGGCCGAAACCTTGCCGCCGCCGACCTCCAGCCGCAGGTCGGGCGCGTCGAGTTCGAAGTCGCCCAGGGCCTTGCGCGCGGCGCCGGCATAGGCGGGATTGGGCAGGCCGGCGGTCAGGCGCTCGGCGTCGGGCGCCGACACCGCGCCGTCCGCCCCCGCCCGGCCGGCCAGGCTCAGGTTCAGCCCTTCGCCGGCCCGGAACCGGCCCTTGACGTCCAGCACCAGGCTGGAGAGGCCCAGGCCGTCGCGGGCCGCGCGGCCGACGCCGGCCGCCACGCTGACCGCGCCCGTCAGGCCGATCGCCCCGCCCTTCGGCGCCGAGAAGGCCAGGTTCGAGGACTTCACATCCACCGACGCCCGGCTCAGCGCCGCGCCGCCGGCCAGGGCCTGGTCGGCCGTCCCGCGCAGCCGCGCCGGGCCGATGGCCCGCAGGCCGGCGGGGTCAAAATCCACCCGCATGGCGTCGCTGTCGATCTCGGCGGCGAAGCTGCGGGCCTCGACGCCGGGGGCGACCAGCCGGCCGCCCCGGGCCTGGCCCGACACCCGCGCGGCCGCGCCGCCCTTCTTGAAGTCGCCGGCCACCAGCCCCGCCAGGGTCAGGCGGGTCTCGACATCGGCCAGGCTGGTCTCGCCGGCCCGCAGGCCTTGCGCCTTGATCGACAGCTTGACGTCGGCCGGCCCGGTCGCCGCCAGCCGCTTGAGGTCGGGATAGGCGACGTCGGCCTCGAGGCGGGCGTCCGCCTCTTCCAGGTCGATCTGTTCGGCGTCCAGCCCCTCGACGTCGGCGCGGGCGTCGACGGTGAGGCGGTCGCCGCGCTTGCGGGCGCGCAGGGCCGCCCCGCGCAACTCGACCTGCAGATTGTCGGTGGCGTAGCGCATGGCCGCCACCGCCGCGTCCAGCCGCAGCAGCTGGCCGTCGTCGAGGCTGGCGTCGCCGGTCAGGCGGGCCACGCCGCCGGGGGTGTCGAGCGTCACCCGGGCGTCCTCGACCAGCACGGCCGGCCCGCCCTGCTTTTCCTCGCCGGGCGACTTCAGCGCCTCGTCGATCAGCGGCTGCAGCTTGCCGAAGGTCAGCCTCGTTCCGTCGTAGCGGGCGCGCAGGCGCGGGCTGGTGATGCGCACGGCGCGGGTGTCGATGGCGAACGGCCCGCCCGACCACGGGGCCGTCAGGTCGTAGGCCACCTCGATGCGCTTGGCCGAGAAATAGGGGTCGTTGGCCGGGCCGAGGCGAATGGAGCCGGCGAACCCGCTGGCGTCCAGGCTCTCGACCGAGATCAGCCCCTCGATGCCGCGCTCGGCCAGCCAGGCCTCGGCCAGCACGCGGCTGATCTCGCGCCGGCCGGCATAGGCGGAAAAGCCGAGCGCGATGAAGGCCATCATCGCGAACGACACGGCCTCCAGCCCGGCGTCGGCCAGGGCGGCCTTGTCGAGGCGGAGACCCCGCTTGGGTTTCGCGGTCTTCGGTGCGGAATCGGGGTCGGCGTGCGGCTCGGCCATCGGCCGCACCATGCCGCAAGCCGTGGCGTTTGTGAGGCCCCCGTTGCGGAAAAGTCTGGAAACCGACGGTATTGAAATGGGGAGAGGGACGCGCGGCCTTCGCTCGGCCTATCCCCTTCCTCCCGTCATTCCCGCCCTGGAGCCGCTATCGACACTCGCCCATTAGCGAACGCATCGAGAGGCCGCTATGAGTGGCTGCGGCACTACCGAATAGAGTGAATTGAAAGGACGACGACATGGTTTTGCTCGACGCGCTCAAAGCTGACCAACTCGCGGCGCGCAAGGTGAGCGACCGCCTGAAGGCCGACCTGCTCACCACGCTGATCGGCGAAGCCACGCAGATCACGACCGAGGAATTCAAGCGCGGCGTGACGGAAGTCACCGACGAAAAGGTCGTCGCCACCGTCGCGAAGTTCCTGAAGAACACGAAGCTGACGCTGGAAAATCTCGCGGCCGAACGGGCGCGCCTGATCGAAGCGGCCGGCGATGTGTCGAGGGTGGACGAGCGGATCAAGGCGGCCGAAACCGAACTGGCGATCCTGTCCTCCTATGGCCCCAAGCAGATGACGGAAACGGAGCTGCGAGAGGCCATCGACGACTTCCGCACCCAAAACCCCGACGCCAACGTCGGCGCGATCATGGCCCACCTGAAGACCAACTTCGGCGGCCAGTACGACGGCAAGGCGGCCAGCGCCCTGGCCAGGACTTAGTTGGCCAGGGCTTAGACTGAAGGGCGCCCTCGCCGCCGCCAGGCGCCGAGCCGTTCCAGCGTCCGCGATGGATCGCGAACAGAAGTTGGAACGGCCGCACCTGGTGCTGGCGGAGGGTTTCCCGCAGCAAGGGCGGGTGCTGACCGAAACAGACGCTTACTCGCGACAGCGATTTGAGTGTCCGAGGCAAACCGATCCCCTCTCTCTTAGAGAGAGGGAGGGGCCCGCCGCGCAGCGGTGGGAGGGTGAGTGGTTACGGCCTAGCCGATCGGAGCGCCGCCAGGATATCGTCGGCTACGCCGCCGGGATCGGCCAGGATCCGCTCGTTGTGGAATCTCAGGACCACGTATCCAAGCCGCTCCAACGTGTAGGTGCGATGATCGTCGTCGTCTTCGCGGCCGTCATGAGCGGCTCCGTCCAGTTCCACGATCAGCTTGCCCGCCTCGCAGACGAAGTCCGCGAAATAGCGGTCGATCGGAATCTGCCGCATGAACTTGAAGCCCGCGAGGCGGCGGTTGCGGATGAGGGGCCAGAGCGCCCTTTCCGCCAGGGTCTGTTGCTGGCGAAGGCGGCGGGCGTAGGCGGTCCTGTCCATTGCCAAAGCGTGGACACGGCCTTGCTGCATTCTCAGTCAGAGGAATTGGGATTTTCCTGTGAACGGCGAAACCACTCACCCTCCCACCGCTGCGCGGCGGGCCCCTCCTCCCTCTCTCTAAGAGAGAGGGGGATCCTTAGGCCGCTTCCCACCCACAGCCGACGCCAAACCCGTCCGCTTGGGCGCGCGTTGTCCGTAGCGGTGGAGGTCCCCGGTTCCAGGGCCGGAACGACGGGAGACCATGCAGGCGGCTAGATCGCCTTGAACCCCAGCACCTGCTGCATGTCGTAGACGCCCGGCGGCTTGCCCTGCACCCAGACCGCCGCCGCCACCGCGCCGCGGGCGAACAGGCCGCGGTCGATGGCCGAGTGGGCGATGGTCAGGCTTTCGCTCTCGCCGGCGAAGATCACGCTGTGCTCGCCGATGATGCCGCCGCCGCGCACGACGGAGAAGCCGATGTTCCCTTCCGTGCGCGCGCCGGTGACGCCGTCGCGGGCGCGGTCCTCGACCTCGGAAAGAACGACGCCGCGGCCTTCCGCGGCGGCCTGGCCCAGCATCAGGGCGGTGCCCGACGGGGCGTCGATCTTGCGCTTGTGGTGGGCCTCGAAGACCTCGATGTCCCAGTCGGCGGCCGGCAGGGCGGCGGCGGCCTGGCGCACCAGGCCCATCAGCATGTTGACGCCCAGCGAGTAGTTGCCCGAGCGCACGATGGCGACGGTCTGGGCGGCTTTTTCAAGCCGCGCGTCCTGCTCGGGGGTGAAGCCGGTCGAGCCGATCACCAGGGCGATCCCGCCGCCGGCGGCCGCCACCGTCTCGGCCAGGGCCACCGAGGCCTCGGGGATGGTGAAGTCGATGATCGCCTGGGCCTGGGCCAAAGCGCTCTCCAGCGCCACCAGGCCCTCGCCCTCGACGCCCGGACGGTCGAAGCGGGCGACGGTCACCGCGTCGGCGCGCCCCTCCAGCGTGGCGGCCACGGCCTTGCCCATGCGGCCCAGGGCTCCGGCGACAGCGATCCTGACGGGGGGGGCGGACATGGGCTTTCTCTCCACGAAACGAGCCCGCGCCTCGTCGCCCAGCCCCTTCGCCCGGTCAACGGATTTATCCGGCGCCCCCTTCACCGCCTTACGCGAGGGCAGTGTCCCACATGCCGCAAACCCAATCCCAACAAGCGTTTGTAGCGATACCATCGATGATTGCGCGGTTGTCGCGCCGGGACGCCGTCGCTAGGCTGGTCCGTGCATAAGGGCGCGTCGCATCGTTCGGCGGGTCCATTTCAACTGGCTACGCAGGACAGGAAACGCCGCCATGAGCGACGCGGAACGCAAGACCTTCACCGACGCGGAGGCCCTGGCCTTCCACCGCTATCCCCAGCCGGGAAAGCTGGCGGTGACCCCCACCAAGCCGATGGCCACCCAGCGCGACCTCAGCCTGGCCTATTCGCCCGGCGTGGCCGTGCCGGTGCACGCGATCGCCGCCGACCCCGACATGGCCTACGAGTACACCTCCAAGGGCAACCTGGTGGCGGTGATCTCCAACGGCACGGCGATCCTGGGCCTGGGCGACCTGGGGGCCCTGGCCTCCAAGCCGGTGATGGAGGGCAAGAGCGTGCTCTTCAAGCGCTTCGCCGACGTCGACAGCATCGACATCGAGGTCTCCACCAAGGACGCCGACGAGATCATCACCGTCGTCAAGAACATCGGCGTCACCTTCGGCGGCATCAATCTGGAAGACATCAAGAGCCCCGAGTGCTTCCGCATCGAGACCGAGCTGCAGGAGCTGCTCGACATCCCGGTGTTCCACGACGACCAGCACGGCACCGCCATCATCTGCGCCGCCGGCCTGATCAACGCCTGCCACATCACCGGCAAGAACCTGGCCGACATCAAGGTGGTGCTGAACGGCCCCGGCGCGGCCGGCATCGCCTCGATGGACCTGATCAAGGCCATGGGCGTGCGCCCCGAAAACGTCATCGCCTGCGACAGCAAGGGCGTGCTCTATCGCGGCCGCACCGAGGGCATGAACCAGTGGAAGAGCGCCCACGCGGTCGACACCGACAAGCGCACCCTGGAAGAAGCCGTGGCCGGCGCCGACGTGCTGCTCGGTCTCTCGGCCAAGGGGGCCTTCACGCCTGAGATGATCGCCAGCATGGCGCCCAATCCGGTGATCTTCGCCATGGCCAATCCGGACCCCGAGATCACGCCGGAAGAAGTCCACCGCGTGCGCAAGGACGCGATCATGGGCACCGGCCGCAGCGACTATCCCAACCAGGTCAACAACGTCCTGGGCTTCCCCTACATCTTCCGCGGCGCCCTCGACGTGCGGGCCCGCCGCGTCAATCACGAGATGAAGATCGCCTGCGCTCAGGCCCTGGCCATGCTGGCCCGCGAGGATGTGCCGGACGAAGTCGCCGCCGCCTATCACGGCCGCCAGCTGAAGTTCGGCCCCGACTACATCATCCCCTCGGCCTTCGACCCGCGCCTGATCTGGTACGTGCCGCCGTTCGTGGCCCAGGCGGCCATGGACACAGGCGTGGCCCGCAAGCCGATCGCCGACATGGACGGCTATCGCCAGAGCCTGGCCCAGCGCCTCGACCCCACCGCCGGCTTCCTGCAGAAGATCGCCGGCTCGGTCATGGCCCGGCCCAAGCGCATCGTCTTCGCCGAAGGTGAAGAGCCCAGCGTCATCCGCGCCGCCTACGCCTTCCAGGCCGGCGGCTATGGCAAGGCCATCCTCTGCGGCCGCGAAAACCTGGTGCACGAGAACATGCGCCTGGTGGGCCTGGATCCCGAGACCTCGGGCCTGGAGATCCACAACGCGCGCCTGTCCGACCGCAACCCGGACTATGTCGACGCCCTCTACGCCCGCCTCCAGCGCCAGGGCTTCCTCAAGCGCGACGTCCAGCGCCTGATCAACCAGGACCGCAACAGCTTCGCCGCCTCGATGGTCAGCATGGGCGAGGCCGACGGCATGGTCACCGGCGTCACCCGCAGCTTCGACCAGGCCCTGGACGAGGTGCTGCGCGTCGTCGACCCCGCGCCCGGCGGCCGGATCATGGGCATGTCGGTCGTGCTGGCCAAGGGCCGCACCATCTTCGTGGCCGACACCAACGTCACCGAGCTGCCCGACGCCGACGAGCTGGTAGAGATCGCCTGCGAGGCGGCCCGCGCCGTCTCCAACCTCGGCTTCAAGCCGCGCGTGGCCTTCATGAGCTACTCGACCTTCGGCAACCCGATGGGCGAGCGCTCCGACAAGGTGCGCGAGGCCGTCGCCGCGCTCGACGAGATGGGCGTCGACTTCGAATACGAGGGCGAAATGCCCCCCGAACTCGCCCTCGACCCCGAAAAGCGCCTCGCCTACCCGTTCATGCGCCTGACCGACAGCGCCAACATCCTGATCATGCCGGCCATCCACGCCGCCTCGATCTCGACCAAGCTCGTCCAGTCGCTGGGCGGCGCGACGGTGATCGGGCCGGTGCTGCTGGGGCTGAGCAAGTCTGTCCAGATCTGCCCGCTCGGCGCTTCGGTGTCGAAGATCCTGAACATGGCGATGATGGCGGCTTATGATCAGCCGGTGGAGGCGGGGGCGGAGTAAGACCTCCGCACTAGATTTGCCCATGCACCTCATTGAGCTGGATATCTACGTCACTGAAGCATTTGGCGTCCCCTGATCCGAGCTGGACAAGAACGGCACCTGCCCCTCCGCCCGCCTCGCTCAGTTCACTATCCGCCTTTAGATTTGCAGACGTAATGTCCGATAGAAATTCCTCGGAAATTTCCGGATGATCGGAAAGAAGACGGCGATCCGCCATTACGGCGGATCGCTTTGCTTTTGAAATCTCGGAATAAATATTTTTCTGATACTCGATGTCCTTGGACTTCCCCTCCAAGGCATAGGCACGCGCCGCAGACGCCCTATACAATACATACCCCCTAGCCGTCGCTTTAGGGTCCGGCAGATTATATACAGCTCTACCGAAGGTTACGCCGGTATAAGGGTGCTCATACCCAAACATATTAGGCTGAAAGTTATCCGGATCGTTGTCTTGGATCCGCAAGCCCATTTCCATCAGGGCGATTTCGCAGAAAACAGCTCGATTGACCCCAAGACGCGAAATTGTCCGGACCTTTTCTATAACTTCCAATTTTTGTTGTTCGATTTGCTCGGACGACACGCCATCCGTTTTTACGAGCACGCCGCTGCCCTCCGCCAGAAACGTGACTGCCGCGAGGTCCCCATCTCGCTCTCTCGCGGCACGTTCGGCAGCGTCCCGCTTGGCCTTGTCTCGACGGCCAACATCTACAAAGCCCTGCTGCAGGCCAATTGCCCCCACCACGACACACAGGAACAATGCAACGCCACGCCTAACTCCCGTCTTAAGAGAACCAAGTTTGGAGCTCGCAACGGGATTTGCGAAGGCCGCGAAGACCAACGCGGAGACGACAGACACCCAGAAAATTGGCGAAAGGAACGCGCCAAAGGCAACCAAAATACCGACTGCGAGCGCACCGAAACTGACGATCCACATCGCTATCTTGCCGAGCATTCTCATTTCCCCCTCCTTGAATGCAGCAAGGAAAATCACCCCAAGATTGAATAATCAAGACTCAACCCTCGCCATTTGCCAGTTATGCTAGAGTGGCGCGCCCCACTCACCACCGCCCTGGCCGCCGCCACCGTCAGCGCGTCCTCGACCAGACCCGTCGGCGTCTGGCCCCACCGCTTCAGCGCCGCCATGCGCAGGTCGAAGGTGACGTAGGCGGCGACGATGGCGGCGGTGGCGCCGAGGAGGCAGCCGGCGAGGGCGCGGTTGCGGGGGGGCCAGGGCCGCGCCGGCTATGCCGGCGGTGACCACTCGGGCCAGCAGGCCGGCCGGGACGATGCGGTCGGGGGCCGAGTGGAGCTTGTCACCCCAGAGCTCGGCGGCCGCCAGGGCCTTGGTTCCGGCGCTGACCAGCGGATGGCCCAGCCACTTCGGCGCGCCGTTGTCGGCCGGCAGAGCGCCCTTGGCGGCCGCGTCGCTGACGGCGGCGAACGGGGTCAGGGCGCGGGCGCCGGCCGCGAGGCCGATCAGGAACGAGGCGAGCATGGCGGAGGTCTCCGGACGGGGGTCTGGAGAGCAACACGCCGGGCGGGGATCTCGATCCGGGTCGCCCCTCCCTCCGTCAAATCCCCGCGAAAGCGGGGACCCAGGTGTTTTGTCGTCGAGCGCCTTGGGTTTCAGAAAAAGCCTGGGTCCCCGCTTTCGCGGGGATTTTACGGTTGGGGGTCTGTGGACGGGATTGGCGTATGATATCGCAAACCCGCTCCCTCTCCCCTTGCGGGAGAGGGTGGCCCTGCGGAGCAGGGTCGGGTGAGGGGTCTCTCAGAGCTCTAAGCCGCGTGCGGCGGTCAGGCCGGATGAGGCGTCCGATGTCTGAGAAACCCCTTGTCTGTTGGAAGGCTGTTAGCGTGAGGGGGTCTTCCGGGACACCCGCCCGACGGTGCAACGTCAGGCGG
>NZ_JBWKPK010000044.1:0-32771 GCF_059418205.1 Caulobacter sp. GW821-FHT09B11
CCCCCAGAGGGGGAGCATCTTCGCGGCGTAGATCCTCCCCCTCTGGGGGAGGTGGCCCGGAGGGCCGGAGGGGGTTAGCGCGGAACCCTCTCCAGCAGCAACGCCTTCGTCAAAAACGCCTTGTCCCGCCCGATCACCCGCAGCCCCGCCGCGCCGAACAGCGCCTCCAGGTCTTCCTGCGCGTAGCTCCCATAGAACGGCTCGTGGAAATAGGCCGGGAAGACCTCGAGCATCCGCGCCAGTTGCGGCTCGTCTGACGGCTGGACGGAGTCGGCGAAGGCCAGCACGCCACCGGGCTTGAGCACCCGGGCGATCTCGGCGGCGACGATGGGGCGCACGCGCGGCGGCAGTTCGTGGAACAGGTAGACGCAGGTCACGGCGTCCAGGCTGCAATCCGCGAAAGGAAGATGTTCGGCGTTGGCCTGCACCATGCCCCGGCCCGAGCGCGTGCGGGCTTCGCTCAGATAGGCCGGCGACAGGTCCACCCCCGCCAGGGCCGCGCGCGGGAAGGCCTGCGCCAGGTCCCGCAGGAAGGCGCCCGAACCGCAGGCGACGTCGATGGCGCCGAGCGCCCGCTGGTCGCGTCCCCGCCAATGCCGGGCCAGCAAGCTCAAGGCCCGCCGGCGCATCGCCCCGGCCGCGCCGGAGAACAGCGCCTCGACCTGGGCGTCATAGCGGCGGGCGCTCTCGGCGGTGAACCAGCCGCCCGACTGATAGTGGAAGTTCTGCCGGTAATAGGCCGGATAGCCCTGGCTCTTGGGATCGTCGCGCACCTCGACGCCGTCGCCGCGCCGGCGGCGCTGGTCGACCTCGCGGGCGTCGGCAAGGAAGTCCCAGGCCTTGAGGATCGAGCCGGCCGGATCGGCGGGCGCATCCTCCATCGGCGGATAGAGGCCGGCGGCGACATCGGCGGCGTCCTTCTCGAAGGCGGCGAAATAGGCGCGGCGCAGGCGCGCCCGCGACAACGGCGGGGCCTCCGACGCCGCGCGCGGCGCCGCCTTGCCCTCGGTGGGCCGGGTCATGAACTTGGCCAGGCCCCCGGCGGCGGTCCACCAGGCGGCCTTGGCCGCCGCCTTGCCGCGCTGGGCGGCGGCGTCGAGCGTAAAAGCCCTGCGCCCGCCGACCTTAGGCCCGCCCTCGCCTCTTCGTTCGTCCTGAACCATGCCGCCTCATCGCGAGAAGACGCCGACCAGCTCAATATGCGGCGACCAGAGGAACTGGTCCACCGGCAGCACCTTTTCCAGCTTGAAGCCGGCGTCGATGAGGACCCCGGCGTCGCGGGCGAAGGTCGCCGGATTGCAGGACACCCCCACCACCCGCGAGACCTTCGACTTGGCGATCTCGTGCGCCTGCTCCAGCGCCCCGGCGCGCGGCGGGTCGAAGACCACCGCGTCCATCTTGTCGAGCTCGGTCGACAGCATCGGCCGGCGGGTCAGGTCGCGTGCCTCGGCGACGATGGCCTTCAGGCCCGGGGCCGATCCGACGGCCGACTTCAGGGCCGCGATCGCCGGCTCGGCGGAGTCGGCGGCGTAGACCGAACCGATCTCGGCCAGGCGGAAGGTGAAGGTGCCCACGCCGCAGAACAGGTCGGCGATCTTGGCCGCGCCCGCCACGTGCGCCAGCGCGAAGTCGGCCATGACCTTCTCGGCGGCGGGCACTGCCTGCAGGAACGAGCCGGCCGGCAGCGGCACGATGGCCGGCCCCAGCTTCACCAACGGCTGGCGGGCCATGTACAGCGTCTCGCCGGCTAGGGTGACGCGGGCGAAGTCGAACTCGCCGGCGATCATGGCCGCCTGCACGCGAGCGTCGGCCGACAGCCCGCCGCTCTTGCGCTCAACGCCGGTGACGTCGATGTCCAGGCCCGTGCCGGTCAGGGTGACGTGCAGGGTCGGCGCCGACTTGGGGTGTTCCAGGAACGGCTGAGCCAGGCGCGCCAGGCCCGGCAGGGCGGCGACGATCTTGGGATGGGTGACCGGGCATTCCTCGATCTTCACCAGGTTCCAGGAGCGGCGCTCCTTGAAGCCTAGGCGCACCCCGCCCTTGCCGCCGCGCGCGTGCAGCGCCACCCGGCGGCGCGAGGCCGGCGGCGAGGCGATGGTCGGCAGGATCTCGGTCTCGATCCGCTCGCGCTTCAGCTCGAACCGCACCTGCTCGCGCTTCCAGTCGAGATAGGGCGCGATGTCCCAGTGCTGCAGGGCGCAGCCACCGCAGTGGCCGAAGTGCCTGCACGGCGGCGCGACCCGCTCGGGGCTGGCCTCGAGGATGTCGACGAGCTCGCCGCGCGCGCCTTCCATGCGGGCGGTGATCCGCTCGCCCGGCAGGGTCAGCGGCACGAAGGCCGGGCCGGCCGCCACGCCGTCGCCCTGGCCGCCGACGGCGTCGATAGTCAGTTCTCGCATTGTCAAAAGTCGCCTTAGGGAACCGCGCCGGGTTCCGATCCGTTCAAGCCAAGCCGTGGACATGGCCTAATTTCCGCCTCGTCCGCGCCAAGTTCGACGCCGAAGAAGCCAGTTCGAACGCGTCCATACCTCATTCGGCGCCGGCGTGCGTGAACGAACTGGTGCGTGAACGAAGATGAACGGCCCGGTCAACGACCGTTCAGCTACGGCTTGGCATGGTGCGGGCAACGGACGGTCCCCCGATCGTCCTACCCGTTTTCGGGCGCCCGCCTTCAGGGAGAGTTTTTCGATGATGATCCGGACCGCCATCAGCGCCATCGTCGCCGGCGCGGCCCTCGTCGGCGCCGCGGCCCCGACGATCGCCTCGGCCCAGGCCTATGGCTACGGCCAGGGCTCGGGCGCCTACCAGAGCGGCTATGACCGCAACGGCTATTACTACGATCCCTGCCGCCGCAGCACGACCAACCGCGCCACCGGCGGCGGCCTGGCCGGCGCCGGCATCGGCGCGGCCATCGGCAGCAGCGTCGCAGCTCGCGGCGCCAAGACCGAAGGCGCGGTGCTGGGCGGCCTGCTCGGCGCGGTCGTCGGCGGCAACATCGGCAAGAGTTCGGCCGCCTGCGCCCCCGGCGCGACCCCGCCGCCGCCTCCCCCGCCGCCCCGCGCCTACAACGACCGCTACGATGACTACGATCGCGGCTATGACCGCAGCAGCGGCGGCTACGACGACGCCCAGTACGACAATCGCGGCGGCTACAGCTACGAGTCCGAGCGCTCCTACCGGGTGACCGAAGGCCGCGCCGACGCCAACGGCTGCACCCTGGCCGAAAGCCCGATCTACCTGCCCGACGGCCGCACCCAGAAGCGCTTCGTCCGCGTCTGCCCCGACGCCTCGGGCCGCTACCAGGTCGTCGACTAAGCTTCGGATTTCCTCCCCGGAAACCCAACTGAGGGCCGCCAGCTTCCCCCCGCTGGCGGCCTTTTCTTTTGCCCGCCGCCCGGCGAAACCACCGCCCCGCCCTGCTATTGAGATTGCATGACAGACGTCGACATCGCGATCGTGGGGGCCGGCGCAGCGGGCCTGGCGGCCGCCGGGGAAGTGGCCGCCGGCGGCCGTTCGGGCGTGCTGCTGGAAGCCCGCGACCGGCTGGGCGGACGCGGCTGGACGATCCCCTCGCCCGTCGGGCCGCTGGACCTGGGCTGCGCGTGGCTGCACTCGGCCGACCGCAACCCGCTGGTCGCCCGGTTCGAGGCCCTGGGCCTGACCATCGACCGCACCCCGCCGCCTTGGGCCAATATCGCCGACACACCCGCCTTCGCCGCTGAGGAGCGCGCCGCGTTCGGCGCGGCCTTCCAGGCCCTGGACGAGCGGCTGGCGGCCGCCGCCGAGGACGGCGGCCCCGACCGCCCCGCCTCGCAGCTGATGCTTCCGGGCGATCCGTGGAACCCGCTGCTGAACGCCTTCAGCGCCTTCTACAACGGGGCCGAGTTCGACCAGGTCTCGCTGCACGACTACGCCGCCTATGACGACAGCGAGGTCGATTGGCGCGTAGCCGAAGGCTACGGCGCGGGCCTGACCCGCCTGGCGCCCGCCCTGCCGACGCGCCTCTCCACGCCGGTGACCACGATCCGCCACGACGGCCCGCGCGTGGTGCTGGAGACGCCGCATGGCGCGATCAACGCCCAGGCGGCGATCGTCTGCGTTCCCACCGCGATCCTGACCTCGGGCGCCCTGCGCTTCGTCCCGGAACTGCCGAACAAGCTGGACGCCGCGGCGGGCCTGCCCCTGGGCCTGGCCGACAAGGTCTTCCTCCAGGTCGACGAACCGGAGGCCTTCCCGCCCGAGAGCCAGCTGTTCGGCGATCCCCGCAGGACGGCGACCGGTGCCTATCACCTGCGACCGCTGCACCGGCCGATGATCGAGGTGTTCCTGGGCGGCGCCCACGCCCGCTCACTGGAGAACGAAGGCCCCGGCGCTGCGGCCGCCTTCGCGATCGACGAGCTGGTCGGCCTCTACGGCTCGGGCCTGCGATCGCGGGTCCATGTGCTGGCGCAAACCGCTTGGGCGGCCGACCCGTTCGCCGGCGGCTCCTACTCCCACGCCCTCCCCGGCCACGCCGGCGACCGCGCCCGGCTGGCGGCGCCGGTCGATGGCCGGATCTTCTTCGCCGGTGAGGCCTGCTCGGCCGACGCCTTCTCCACGGCGCACGGAGCCTGGCTCACCGGCGTCGAGGCCGGCCGGGCGGCGGCAGTGGCGGTGGGATGAGGTTTGATGGGCGGGCGACCAGGCGCCCGCCCTTTGCAGATCAACGGCCGTTCAACCCGGCCGCTGAACCCGCCAGACTAGCCGGCGAGCCAGTTGGTTCCGTTGCAGAAGGCCGGCGCCTTGGTGGACCCGCCGCCGGTCAGGGCGCCGAGAAAGCTCGGGCTGGCGGCGTCCATCACCATCACGCGCTTGCCCAGGGCGTCCGCATTGCAGGCAGGCAACCCAGCGACGTTGTAGCCGGCATAGGTCTGGACGGACGACGCATAGACCGAGCCGTCCACGCGCGTACCGCTGGTCACCGCCGATTCCGCCGCGTTGGTGGTGTAGATCATGAAGTCCGACGGCGCCGAGGCGGCGGTCGGGGTCAGCACGATGTGCGACTTCGGCAGCTTGGTGATGATCAGACCCGCGGCGCCCGCCGAGGCCGGCGTGGTGCCGCCATCGACGGACGAGCCGTCGATCAGGATGGCCCCCTTGTCGAACGAGTAGATGGCCTGGCCGTAGACGTAGGGCGCCGCCGGCGAGGGCCGGTGGATGTTCAGCCCCAGGGCCGGCTTGAACGCGCCGACACCGGTGATGGTCGCGCCGTACCCCCGGCCGTCCGGCCCCGAATGGGTGTTGAGATCGACCTCGAGCCCGATGGCGTTGCCCGTCGCGCCCAAATCCGTGCCTTCCTCCAGGTTGGCGATGGCGTTGGCGCCCCAGATCGTGCCGGGGAAACTCCCCTCCGGTGTGCGCGCTCCGGCATAGACGCCGACGGCGTTGCCGCCGTAGCCGGCCTGGGGCGTCATCTCGGCGGTGATCGTGGCGTCGCCGCCGGGCACCAACTTCGGGTGGGGAGGCGAGCGCCCTTCCGGACTGGCGTAGTAGTAGTTGAACCGGGTCTGCTGCACGATGTTGGTGAGCGTGCTCGGCATCGCGCCGGAGCCGGAATAGGTCGTTCCCGGATCGACCAGCAGTTGGGCCGGCGGCGAAGGCTGCTGCACGTTGCTGCCAAGACGATAGCTGACCGCGGGCTTGCGGATGATCAAGGTCTTGCCCGAGGCGGCGTTCAACGCCGCCTGCATGGCCGGGGCGTCATCGGCCACGCCGTCACCGACCAGGCCGGCGGCGACCACTGGATAGAGCTGCCGATAGGGCACGGCCTGGGCCGGCGCGGCGGCGTCCTGCCCCAGGGTCACGGCCCCGGTGAACACCGTGCCGCCCGCAGGCGGAAGCGTGATCTGATACGCCTCGCCCAGCGTCGTCTGGCCGCCGCTGTTGACCGTGAGCGGAAACTTCTGGGCGGCCGCGTCGTAGAGGAAGAACGAATTGTCGGTCTGCCTCCCGAACTGCCACTTGGCGACGCCGGAACTGGAAAAGTTGATCGTCGACTGATTGCCGGAGGTCTGGGCGTTCAGGTTGAGGGCCGACGGTCCCGTCGACGGCGCTACGGAAAGCGTGTCGAAACTCGCAGAGGTCCCCGTCACGGGCCCGGTCAGGGTTCCGCCGGTGGTCGGCAGGTAGGACTGCGCCGAGACGGCCGCGAACGAGGTTGAGGCCGCCAATGCGGCCAGCGCTGTTGCTTTGAATTGCATGTCAATGATCCGAAAAAATGCTTGCTGAAATAAGCCCCGGGCGGAACAGGCCGCCCAGGCGCGTCATCAGCATCGCTTCGGGTCACGACAGAAGGGGTCGCAAGCGCGCGGGCCTGTCAGGCTCGCGCGTTCAAGCGTATCAGCCCTCCCCCTTCAGCCAGGCCGCCGCCTCTTCCACGTCGACCACGTCCGCGTACTTGAGCTGCAGATCGGTCAAGTTCGCGAAGTGGTAGCTCTCGTGCTTGTCGGCCACGCACTGCTCGGGAACGATGGTGCGATAGCCGCGCGACAGGCTTTCGACGGCGCTGGCCCGCACGCAGCCGCTGGTCGAGCCGCCGGTCAGGATCACGGTGTCGATCTTGTGCCAGACCAGATAGCTCTGCAGCGGGCTCTCGAAGAAGGCGCTGGGCATGCGCTTGTCGTAGACAAGGTCGACGGCCGCATCGATCTCGACACGCGGGTCGAAGGCGTGGCGTTCGCTGTCCTGCTTGATGTTCTGCAGGCTGTCGGGCGTGTCGGTGCGCGTACCCCAGACGCCGGCGTCGCCGCCGTCGGGCTTGTACATCACCCGCGTCCAGATCACAGGCATCCCCCGCAGGCGGGCCAGGGCCGACAGGCGGTTGACGTGGGCGATCTGATCGGGATCGGTGACGTAGGCGCTCTTGGGGAACAGGTCGGGCCGGGTATAGGCCTGCTGGAAGTCGATATTGACCACCGCCGCCTTGGACCCGAAGCCGAAGCGGGCCCGGGCCGGGTTGGCCTTCACCGCCTCATAGAGCTGCCGGGCGGTCTTGTCCTCGCGCACCATGGTCGGTTCGAAACGCAGGGTCATGGCGGGGCTCCGTCAGGTTGGGGTGAAGAGGCCGAGGAACGCGGCCCCGATCAGCAGGGCCCAGAGGGTCAGCACCACGGGGCGCGTGGCCTCCAGCACGGCGCTGATGGCCGCGTCGCTCTCCGGCGTCGGGCCGGTGGTCAGCATGGTCGTCACCGGCGCGCCCAGCGGGGCCAGCTGGCGGCGGATCAGCAGGCCGCAGGAGATGGCGATCGCCAGGATCAGCATCTTCAGGGCGATGAACAGCGGCGCGGCGATCAGCCCCGCCAGGCTGGCGACGGCGTAGCCGCCCAGGCCCGCCAGCACGCCCCAGCGGATGGCGATGTCGATGCGGCGAATTCCGGCCTTGGGCGGGCTGTGGTGGATATGGATGCTCCAGGCCATGATCAGCCAGAACAGGCACAGCGCCCAGACCGCCGCCACGGCCACGGGCGAGATGTCCCACCAGCCCTTGACCTTGGCCAGGGTCAGGCCCGTCGGCAGCGCCAGGATCAGGCAGGTGCGCGGCGCCATGTCGATGTCGTTGAGCACGCGCAGGGCCAGGCCCCGCTCCTTCACCGTGCGGGCCGGGTCGGTCACGTAGCGCGAGATGTAGAAGGCCCCCAGGTCCCCGCCCAGCCAGTAGACGAAGACCAGCACGTGCAGCAGCGTCAGGAGGGCGAGAAGCATCGTGGAATCCGGCGGTTGTCGTGCCGCCTTGATGCCGCCTCCCCATGCGCCGGGGCGGCTCGTCGCCGATTTTATCGCCTCGCGGATACACAAGCGCGTCGGGCGAAAGTGTGCGCGGTTTCGCCCGCCAGACGCGCGCCAATCCAAAGTGCGCCCGCGACGTTCGGCGGCGCCGCGCGAATCCGCAGAAGCGTGCTAAGGCACAGACCGAGGGGCTTTCCGAACTTGTAGGTGCGTATGCGTTCTTACCGTCGCCCGAGCGTCGCGCTCGCCGGATTGCTGCTGCTCGTCTTGCCAGAAGTCGCCGCCGCCCAGACCCTGGAGCAGGCCGTCCTCGACGAGATCAACTATGTCCGCGCCAATCCCCAGGCCTACGCTCGCGAGCTGAGCCGGGGCGAGCCGGCGATGGGCGAGGATCCGAACGCCCTGGACGAAGCCGTCGCCGAGCTGCAGCGCCAGCGCCCCCTGCCGCCGCTCGGCGCGGACGAGCGCATCGACGACGCCGCCCGCGACCATGCTCGCGCCCAAGGCTCGCGCGGCGAGGTCGGCCACGGCGCGAGCGGAAGCCTGGGCCAGCGGCTGCGCAAGTACGGCGTCTACGCCGGCATGTCGGCCGAGAACATCTCCTACGGCTACGAGGATCCGCGCGACGTGGTGCGCCAGTTGATCGTCGACAGTCGCGTGCCCGGCCGCGGCCACCGCCGCAACATCCTGTCCACCGGCTACAGCAGCGCCGGCGTCGCCTGCGGCGGCCACCGCTCGTACGGCGCCATGTGCGTCATCGACTTCGCCGGGGCCATGCCCGAAGGCGTGGCGCGGGCGGCGCGGTAGGGGGTCTCCAACCCGCTCCCTCAAAGCTCGTCATCCCGGGCGCAGCGAAGCGGAGACCCGGGACCCAGGGGCCGCCGCAGCGCATTGGCCACCGCTGGGCGCCCGACCCAACGGCGGAGCCCAGTCCCCTGGGTCCCGGCTCTACGCGCTTCGCGCTCCGGCCGGGATGACGAGCTTTTGAACTTCTAGATCACCCCTGCGCTCGACAGATCGGCGATCTCGGCCTCGCTCTTGCCCAGCCCCTTCAGCACCGCCGCCGTATCCGCCCCGAGACTCGGCGGCGGACGCTCGACCACTACCGGGGTCTTCGAAGCCCGGATCGGCGAGGCAACCGTGCGGATCGGCGCGGCGAGATCGTCCCGCGCTTGCTCGACCACAAGACCGCGATGCACCGCCTGCGGTTCCTCGAACACCTGGTCGATGGTGTTGATCGGCCCGCAGGGCACGCCGGCGGCCTCTAGCAGTGCGATCCAGGCCTTGGTCTCGCGGCCGGCCAGGATCGGGGCCATGGCCTGGGCCAGCGCCGCCCGCGCCGCCACCCGCTGGGCGTTGGTCGTGAACCGGGGATCCTCGGCCAGGTGCGGCGCTTCGGCGGCCTTGGCGAAGGCCCGGAACTGACCGTCATTGCCCACCGCCAGCACCATCGCCCCGTCGGCCGTGGCGAACACCTGGTAGGGCGCGAGGTTCGGATGGGCGTTGCCCAGGCGCTCCGGCGCCTGCCCGGTGGCGAAGTAATTGCTGGCCTGGTTGGCCAGCACGGCCGCCTGCACGTCGAACAGGGCGATGTCCATGTGCTGGCCCTCGCCGCTCGCCCGCGCATGCAGCAGGCCGCAGAGGATGGCGTTGGCCGCATAGAGGCCGGTGAACAGGTCGACGACCGCCACCCCGACCTTCATCGGCTCGGCGCCCGCCGCCCCGTCCGGCTGGCCGGTGATCGACATCAACCCGCCCATGCCCTGGATCATGTAGTCGTAGCCGGCCCGCGCCGCATAGGGCCCGGTCTGGCCGAAGCCCGTGATCGAGCAGTAGACGAGGCGCGGATTGATCTTCGCCAGGCTCTCATAGTCGAGCCCGTACTTGGCCAGCCCCCCGACCTTGAAGTTCTCGACCACCACGTCGGCCTCGGCGGCCATCTGGCGGATCAGGTCGGCGCCGCGCGGATCGGCCATATCGATGGTCACCGAGCGCTTGTTGCGGTTGGCGCAGGTGAAATAGGCCGCATCGCCCCTTTCCCCATCCACCGTCTCGAAGAACGGAGGCCCCCAGGCCCGGGTGTCGTCGCCAACGCCCGGCCGCTCGACCTTGACCACCTCGGCGCCCATGTCGGCCAAAGCCTGGGTCGCCCAAGGACCGGCCAGCACGCGGGAAAGATCGAGCACCTTGACCCCCGAAAGGGCGGCGCCGGGCCTGACGTCTGATCGCAAGGCGACTGCTCCGGATATTCCTGTTGCGGGCGACTTCCATCGCCCCAGGCTGCCTCGCCTACCGATGTGATCGCGGCGGGGCAAACGGCGATGGCGAAACTATCCGAATTCAAACAGGGCTGGCCGCTGCTGCTCAGCGTCGTGCTGGGCGTGGGCCTGGGCCTGTCGCCCCTGCCCTTCTACAGCATCGGCATGCTGGCCCCGCAGCTTGCGAAGGAGTTCGGCTGGAGCTTCGCCTCGATCATGCTGGGCCTGCCGGTCGCCACGATCGCGGTCATGATCGTCGGCCCGATCATCGGCTGGCTCGGCGACAAGGTCGGCGTGCGGCCCGTCGCGATCGTCTCGCTGATCCTGTTCGCCTTCGCCTTCATGGCCTTTTCGCTGACCAACGGCGCCCTGCCGCTGTTCTACCTGAACTGGGCGCTGATGGGCGCGGTCGGGGCCGGCACCCTGCCCACCACCTGGACCCGGGCGATCAACAACGGCTTCGAAGCCAACAAGGGCCTGGCCCTGGGGATCGCCTTGATGGGCACCGGCGTCTTCGGCTTCCTGATCAAGCCGTTCCTGATGTGGATGATCGAGGCCCACGGCTGGCGCGCGGCCTATCTCGTCACCGGCGCCCTGCCCCTGGTCATCGCCCTGCCGGTGGCCCTGCTGGCCTTCAAGGACCCCGGCGCCGGCCGCGTCCACACCGAGACCGCCCCGCTGCCGGGCCTGACCCTGCCGCAGGCTTTGCGCGATGCGAAGTTCTGGCTGATCGCCGGCGGCTTCCTGCTGTTCTCCTTCGCCATCGCTGGCCCTCTGCCCAACCTCGAGAACATGCTGAAGCTGAAGGGCTTCACCAAGGCTGAGATCGTCAGCCTGGCGCCCGTCGTCGGCCTGTCGGTGATCGCCGGGCGCGTGGCGGGCGGCTGGCTGGTCGACCGCTTCTGGGCCCCGGCCGTGGCGCTCGTTCTGCTGTGCCTGCCGGCCCTGGGCTGCCTGATCCTGCACGGCCAGGACCCCGGCTTCACCGGCGCCCTGGTCGCCATCGCCCTGGTCGGGGTGGCGGCGGGGATGGAGTTCGACCTGCTGGCCTTCCTGATCGCCCGCTATTTCGGGGCCCGGTCCTATTCGACGCTCTACGGCTGTCTCTACTGCGCCTATGCGGCGGGGTCGGGCCTGGGGCCGGTGGCGTTCGGGGCCGACTTCGACCGCAGCGGCGGCTACCAGCTGTCGCTGGTCGTGGCGACCGTCCTGCTGGTGTTGGGCGGCCTCGTCCTGCTGCCCCTGGGTCGCTACCGCTTCGCCGCCGCGCATGAGGTCGAGGAGGCTCGCGTCGAGGCCGCCGCGGGCGAGCGGGTCGCCGTCCCCGGCGCCTGACAGGCGGATTTTCCCACCGTCGTCCGCCCCGGCCCGGCCGGACCGGCGCAAGCTCTTCCGCCTAGAGTAGGAGTGCGCCATGACCGGTCGCGTCAACGAGGGGCCGATCCAGGCCTATGACGGCCCGCCCGACTATCGCAAGGTCGGCCGCCACGGGGTGTTCCCCGAGATGTCGCACGACGAGATCGAGCGGCTGAACGTCCTGGCCCAGCTCAACCGCCACCTGTCGACCCGCCTCATCCCCGGCGTGAAGCAGGCCTGGGAGACCCGCGCCCTGCCGGCCTTCCAGAAGGCCCACGGCCGCGCCCCGGAAGACCGCCACGAGGTCCGCAAGGCCCTGCTGAAGGATCCGACCTTCCAGACCTGGTCGGCCCTGCGCCGCCTGACCATGGAGCAGCGCCAGCAGGCCGGCCGCTGGACCACCCTGCGACAGGCCGAGGAACTGGCCGCCAAGGCCGCCGCCCTCAACGCCAGCTCGGACCAGCTCGAACTCGATCCGGCCCTGAAGATCCCGCGCTACGTGTCGGCGGTCGATCACCACTGCATGCCCGGCAGCTATCACGTCGAGCGCTTCGAGGGCGACGTCTCGGGCGGCGCCAACTACGACCACGGCGGCTTCGCCACCACCGGCGGCCTCTTGGGCCGCTTCTCCGACGGCGGCGGCCACGCGGTGGTGCGCTGGGTCAAGCGCCGGCTGCCCGACTTCAAGCCCCGCCGCATCCTCGACATCGGCGCCACCGTCGGCCATAGCGTCCTGCCGATCGCCCAGGCCTTCCCGGACGCCGAGGTGGTGGCCATCGACGTCGGCGGGCCGATGCTGCGCTACGCCGCCGCCCGCGCCGCCTCGCTGGGCGTGACCAACATCCGCTTCGTCCAGGCCGACGGCGCCGACCTGTCGCGCTTCGAAAGCGAGAGCTTCGACTGGGTGCAGACCACCATGTTCCTGCACGAGCTGTCGCTGACCTCGATGAAGGCCATCTTCGCCGAGAGCCGCCGCGTGCTGGCCCCCGGCGGCGTCGTCCTGCACGTCGAGCAGCCGCAGTACGCCCCGAGCATGCCGCTGTTCGAGCAGGCCATGCGCGACTGGGACGCCTTCTACAACAACGAGCCCTTCTGGAGCACGCTGCACGAGATCGACCTGGACGCCCGCATGGTCGAGGCCGGTTTTGCGGCCGACGAGTTGATCCATGACGGCGTCACCGCCGTGGTCGACCGCGAGGTCTTCCCCGACGCCGCCGACGACGACAGCGAAGACTACGGACGAAAAGCGGCCTGGCGCGTGATCGGAGCGCGGAAAACTCAATGAGCATCGCAGACGCCCTGGCCGACGCCGGCGCCAAGCCCGCCGGCAAGCGACCCTATTTCTTCGCCAATCCCGAGGTCGAGCGCGTGCTGGCTGTGACCATGGCCGTGGTCCAGGAACTGGCCGTCACCCGCGCCCGGCTCGACACCCTCGAGCGGGTTCTGGAAGCCCAGGGCGGCCTCGACCGCGCGCAGATCGAACGCTTCGAGCCCTCGGCCGAAGCCGCCGCCGAGCGCGGCCTGTGGCTGCAGGAATATCTCGCCCGCGTGCTGCGCATCGTCCAGCAGGAGGCGGAAGCCGCCGTCGCCACCGGCGACGTCGCTTCGGAAGACGTGGCCGTCGAGCTGCGCGACTAGCTTTTTCAGGATCTGATCGATGAACCTTCTCAGGGCCGCCACCCTGGTGACGCCGAACGTCGCCGCGACCGCGCAGCGCTACGCCCAATGGCTGGACTACACCGTGGTCGAGCAAGGCGAGGTCCCCGCCGACCTCGCCGCCAGCTGGGGCGCGCCGGCCAGCGCCGGCCGGCCCTACGCCGTGCTGCAACCGGCCAGCGGCGCCGACGTCTTCCTGCGCTTCGTCGAGGGCGATCCGGTCCCGGAATACCGGCCCCTGCGCACCTACGGCTGGGCGGCGATCGAGATCTGCTGCCAGGACGTCATGGCCGTGAACGCCCGCATGCAGGACGCGCCGTTCGAGATCATCGGCCCGCCCAAGCGCATCGACGGCCTGCCGACCATCCATCCGATGCAGGTGAAAGGTCCCGACGGCGAGATCGTCTACCTCACCGAGATCGTCTCTCCGGGCAACGGCCTGCCCTATCCCGGCAGCCTGATCGACAAGCTGTTCATCCTGGTCCTGGCCAGCGACGACATGGACGCCAGCGGCGCCTGGTTCGGCCAGACCCTGGGCCTGGACGTCGGGGCGCCGATGACCATCGTCTACAACATGATCAACGACGCCTTCGAGCTCCCCAAGGACAGCCGCCACGCCCTGGCGACGGCGACCTACCAGAAGGACGTCTTCCTGGAGTTCGACCAGTACCCGGCCGAAGCCACGGTCCGCCCCGGCCACCCCGACGCCCTGCCGCCGGGCATCGCCATCTGCACGCTCAAGCACCCGGACTTCGACGCCGTGCAGGGCGAATGGATCATCCCGCCCACGGTCCGCGACGGCGCCGTCTACGGCGGCAAGCGCGCCGGCGTGCTGCGCGCGCCGGGCGGGGCGCTGGTCGAGGTGGTGGAAATCTAACCGCGCCCCTCTCCCCTTGCGGGAGAGGGTGGCCCGCAAAGCGGGTCGGGTGAGGGGTCGCACGAACAGAAACGCCGCGAAAGCCGATCGGCTTTCGCGGCGTTTGACGTCTGAGAAACCCCTCATCCGTCGTCCTTCGGACGACACCTTCTCCCGCAAGGGGAGAAGGATCAGATCAGAGCGTCACCACCACCTTGCCGAACGCGCCCTTGTCGGCGCGGGCGTAGGCGGCCTCGATGGCGTCGAGGCCGAACACCGCGTCGACCTGCGGGACGATCCCCTTGGCCGCCACGAAGTCCGACAGCGCCTGATGGTCGGCGCGCGAGCCGACAGAGATGGCCGTGGCGCGCTGGGCCATCATCACCATGGCCGAGGCGTCCAGCGTTCCGCCGAAGCCGTCCAGGGCGCCGATGACGGCCACGTGGCCGCCGACGCCGAGCGAGGCCTGCGACTTGGCCAGGGTGCCCGCGCCGCCCAGTTCCAGGGCGTGTTGCACGCCGCCGAAAGAGGCCTCCTTCACCGGGCCTTCCCAGTCGGGCGTGGTGCGATAGTTCACCGTCAGGTCGGCGCCCAGCTGCGCGGCGCGGGCCAACTTGGCGTCGTCGCCGCCGACCACGGCCACCTTGGCCCCGAAGGCCTTGGCGATCTGCAGGCCCCACAGCGAGACGCCGCCGGTGCCCAGAGTCACCACCCAGTCGCCGGCCTGCAGGCCGCCGTGCGTGACAAGCGAGGCCCAGGCCGTGACGCCCGAGCAGGTCAGGGTCGCGCCCTGCACGAAGTCGAGGCTGTCGGGCAGCTTCACGACCCCGCCGGCCGACAGCACAACGTGCTCGGCCAGCACGCCGGCGCCGCCCGCGCCCAGCGACGAGATCACCGCCGGGAACGTGATGCGGCCGCCGGCCCAGTTCTGGAAGAAGGTCGAGGCGACGCGGTCGCCCACGGCCAAGCCCTCGACGCCTTCACCAATAGCCACGATCTCGCCGGAGGCGTCCGACAGCGGGGTGAAGCCGTCGGCCTCGCCCACCGGATACCAGCCCTGGCGGATCATCACGTCGCGGCGGTTCAGGGCCACGGCGCGCACCCGCACGAGCACCTCGCCCGGGCCCGGCGTCGGGGTCGGCACGATGGACTCGGCCAACTCGAAGCCCTGGCCGGCGCGGACGAGGGAGAAACGGCGATCGGTCATGGGCGGGGTCCACTGAAGGGGGGTGTTCGGAGGCGTGGTTTCGACGCCGGCCGCGAAGGCCAGCAGGGTCTCGGCGAAGATCTCGGGTTCCAGCTCGGGCGCGGCGACGCCGGTCTTGCCCTGGGTGGTGACCACCACGCCCGGACGGGCCTTGCGGATGCGGCCGACGAAGCCGGCCAGCGGATCGTCCGCCGCCTGCAGCACGGTCACCGGGCAGGTCACGCCCTCGAAGACGCTGGCGAAGTCCTGGTCGAAGATCGCCCCGAAGGCCTGGTTGCGGCCGTCCGGGGCGCCGATCGCGCCCAGGAACTCGGTCTGCACCAGTTGGGCGTCGAAGCGGGGCAGCAGCCCCTTCATCGTGCCCCAGGACTGGATCAGATAGGCGCCGTGCGCGTCGATCGGCGCGGCCTGGCCGACCTGGGCGCGGAACATCTCGCGCTCCTCGGCGGTGGCGAACAGCACCCCGTTAAGCAGCAGCGAGCGTACGCGGTCGGGCGCGGCCACGGCGATCTCGGCGCCGATGTGGGTGCCGGTATGGTGGCCGGCCAGGTGGAAACGCTCGACGCCCAGGGCGTCCAGGGCCGCCAGCAGCCAGGCGCCGTAATCCACCGTCGAGGGCAGGCCTTCGGGCTTGAACGACTGGCCAAAGCCGGGCGTGTCCAGCGCGATCGCCGCGCGACGGTCCGCCAGGCGCGCCAGCACGCCGTCGAAACAGGCCGAGCTGACCGGGGTGCGGTGCAGAAGCACGATCGGATCGCCGGGCCCGTCCACCCGGCGCAGGTGCACCTGGCCGGCGGGCGTATCGGCATAGGCTTTGCGGATGAGCGTCAAGGGCGGCTCCAGCGGGAATCTTCGAGCCTCGGTCCTAGCGCCCGGCCCTCGCCCGCTCCCCTCGCCCGAGGCCGTTATCCGCACAGCGGCGAAGATCGCCGCCGCCCCGCCCTCGCCTTCAAGGCCGGTTCAAGTCGGCGCAGCAACGAACAAGAGAGCACGCCATGACCACGGTCCTGATCACCGGCGCCAATCGCGGCATCGGCCTGGAGCACGTCCGCCAATACGCCGCTGCCGGCGCGGACGTCATCGCCACCTGCCGCGATCCGGGCGCGGCCGACGAGCTGCAAGCCATCGCCGCCGCTCATCCGGGCAAGGTGCGCATCGAGGCCCTGTCGGTGAACGACGCGGCCTCCGTCACCGCTTTGGCCGAGCACCTGAAAGGCGTGGCCATCGATGTGCTGATCAACAACGCCGGCACCTACGGCCCCATCCCCCTGCCCGACGGCATGGCCCACCAGACCCTGTCCGGCATGGACTACGACATCTGGGCCGATATCCTGGCGACCAACGTCGTCTCGCCGTTCCGCATCACCGCCGCCCTGATCGACAACCTCAAGGCCGGCGAGACCAAGACCATCGTCATGATGTCCAGCGGCCTGGCCTCGATCGGCACCAACGTCTACGGCGGCTCGCACGCCTATCGTTCGTCCAAGGCGGCGCTGAACATGCTGGCCAAGGGCCTGGCGGTCGAGCTGAAGGGCGACGGCGTCACCGTCATCGCCATGGCCCCGGGATGGACCCGCACCGCCCTCGGCGGCCCCGACGCGCCCTACTCGGTCGAGGAAAGCGTCGCCGGCCAGCAGAAGGTGATCGCGGGGCTGAGCCTGGAGGATACCGGGAAGTTCCTCGACCTGGCGGGGGCGGAAGTGGCTTGGTGAGGTCTTCCTCCAGGAACCAACCCGACGGAGAGGCGTCTGCTTGGTGAACCCTCATCTTCCGTAAAATCCCCGCGAAAGCGGGGACCCAGGTGTTTTATCGTCGAGCGCCGTGGGTTTCAGAAAAAGCCTGGGTCCCCGCTTTCGCGGGGATTTTACGGGGAGGGGTAGCGCCGCCAGCGGCGTAACCCTTCCCCCATAGGCAGAGTTCTCGGTCAGCGCCCCCTACCGCAAATTCAGCACCGCATAGACCTTCTCCACCACCTGCTGCGGCGAGAACGGCTTCAGCAGGTAGGTGGTCGCGCCCGCGCCCATGGCGGTGGCGATGCGGTCCAGGCGGCCGTCGCCGGTCAGCATGACCACCGGGGTCTCGCGATGCTCGTCGCTGGCTCGCAGCATCTTCAGCAGCTCGGTGCCGTCGACGTCGGGCATGCGGATGTCGATCAGCCAGATCGAGGGCTTGTCCATGGCCGCGGCGTGCAAGGCGCTGCGGGCGGACTCGAAGGCCTGGACGAGATAGCCGGACTTGGCCAGCGCCCCTTCGAGAAAGGCGAGCAGCACCGGGTCGTCGTCGACCACGAACACCCGCCCCTTGATCCAGCTGCGCTCCATGCGGCCTCGTTCGCGCATTAACCGTGCGAGCCACACTCTCACAAGGCTTTGCGGTCGAAAACGGCGCGGAGGTTGCAGCCAGGGACAGCTCGCCCCGGCTGCTCATCTCTTAGCCGTACGCCATTCCGCGCTGCACGCCGGCCCGCGCGCCGACGAAGGCCTCGTAGCGGGCCAGGTTCGGGTAAGGCCCAAGCCCGCCCTCCAGCCGCTTGGCCGAATTGGCGACCACCGGGAAGAACAGAGCGTCGAGGATCGTGAACCGTCCGCCCAGCATGTAGTCGCGGGTCGAAAGCCGCGCGTCGAACGCCGCCAGCTGCTCGTGGCAGTCGGCGATCGAGCGCTCGATCAGCCACGGCGTCTTCTCGGGCGCCAGGAAGGTCGCCACGAACTGGTTCGTGAAGGCGCCGGCCACCGACGACGACACCGCCGAGGCCCACATCAGAAACTCGGCCTGTTCGACCGGTCCCTTGGGCAGCAGCGCGCCGCCGGCCTTCTCGGCCAGGTACCAGGCGATGGCCAGGGTCTCGGACACCACGATCGGCGCGCCGTCCGGGCCGTCGGGATCGACGATGGCCGGCGCCTTGCCGAACGGGCTGAGCGCCTTGTAGGGCGCCTGCTTGTGCTCGCCGGCCATCAGGTCGACCGGGGTGGCCGCATAGGCCAGCCCCGTCTCCTCCAGCACGATCCGCGCCTTCTGGCCGTTGGCCGTGTTGACGGTGTGGAACTGGATCATCGCTGCAAGCTCCTCAGGCCGTGGCCGCTTCGAGCTCGAGGCTCTTGTACATCGACTGCAGCAGCAGGTACTCGCGGCGCTGCTCCGGGTCGGCCAGGATCTGGCGCATCTTGGCCTCGCGCTCGGCATAGGCCTCGGCGGTGCCGGCCTCCATCGCCGCCTTGTTGGCGATGGTCTGGGTCTGGATGAACTTGTGCATCACCGCCCGCCGCTGGCGGTCGTAGAGCGGCAGCAGCTTCTCCGGATCGGCCTTGTCCTTCAGGATGGCGACCAGCTTCTCGGTCAGGCTCCAGACGTCGTGGATGCCCGAGTTCATGCCGAACCCGCCCAGCGGATTGTTGAGGTGGGCGGCGTCGCCCGCCAGCAGCACCCGACCCACATGGTAGGTCTTGGCCACCCGCTGGTGCACCTTGTAGAGCGTGCGGTGCACGGTCTGGATCGCCTCGCCGTCGCCGACCAGCCCGCCCAGCACCTCGGCCTTCTTGGCGTCCGAGAGCAGGCTCTCGTCGCTTTCCTCGCCGTTGGCCGGCACCAGGATACGCCACAGCGACGGCACCCGCAGCAGCACGCACCACTCCTTGGGATCGGCCACGTAGTTGACGTGGGCCAGCCCGTTGAAGTGGTCCTCCAGCGGCCAGTCGGTCGACAGGGTCAGGAACTTCTCCGGATAGGTGAAGCCCTCGAACTCGAC
The DNA here is from genome assembly GCF_059418205.1 of Caulobacter sp. GW821-FHT09B11. Taxonomy (NCBI): domain Bacteria; kingdom Pseudomonadati; phylum Pseudomonadota; class Alphaproteobacteria; order Caulobacterales; family Caulobacteraceae; genus Caulobacter; species Caulobacter sp. GW821-FHT09B11. Next base: position 18,843 of record NZ_JBWKPK010000044.1, read on the forward strand.
GTCCAGCCACTTGCGGACGATCGAATTGGCCCCGTCGGCGCCGATCAGATAGTCGCAGCGCACCTGCTCGATGCCGAACGGCGCCTCGATCGAGACGGTGACGCCCTGATCGTCCTGGGTGAAGTGGGCCAGGCGGTGCGAGAACCGCACCTGCCCGTTCGGATGGCCGGCCAGCTTCTCGGTCAGCAGGCGCGCCAGCTTGAACTGCTCGCACTGCAGCCGGTACGGATGCTCGCTGATGTCGGACAGCTCGCCCATGTCGAAGGCCAGCACCTCGCCCGTCGTGCGGTTGCGATAGTGATAGACCGGCGCGCGCAGGCCCTGGGCCTCCAGGTCCTCCAGCACGCCCAGCGCCTTCATCATGTCGAGCGTCGGCGGATGCATGGTCGAGGCCCGAAGGTCCTCGGGACAGCGCGGCGCGCTCTCCAGCAGCAACACATCGACGCCGAGCTGCGCCAGCCGATAGGCGGCCACCGAGCCCACGGGCCCGGCGCCCGCTACGACGACTTGGAATCGTTCCACGGAACCTCGCTAGTTTTTGGTCGGCGGATGCGGGCGCGGCTTCCCCACGCGCCCCGTCACACGCGTCAATCTCAGTCGACGACGATCATGCGGACCACGACGGTCCCCGCGCCCTGGCGCAGGACCTTGGCGGCCTGGTATTCCGGCGAATGCAGATAGGCCTTGGCGGCCGCCGCGTCGGGATAGCGGGTGACGATCACGCGCTCGCCCTCGGGCACCTCGCCCTCCAGGACCTCGGTGACGGGCCCCCGCACATAGGTCTCGCCGCCGAAGCGCTCTGCAAGGCCGGCGATGGCCTTCACGTATTCGCCGAAGCGGGGCGCGTCGGTGATGACGGTCGTCGCGATGATAAAGGCGGCCATGGTCTCGTCCCCCGGGAAGAATTTCCGTTGTGGTTCAACGGCGACCCTAGCGACGCCCGCCCATCCCGCTTCCCCGGCGCTTTTTCCTATCCGCCGGGCGGATATCGGCCGCTGGGCTGCGGCGCGGGCGATCCGGCTTTGCCATTCCTCGACCATCGAAACGTCGAGGGAAGCGTCATGCCGGATTCATTGGGACACCGCCTGAAGTATGCGGTGATCGCGCCGTCGACCAACACGAGCGTCCAGCCCGAATACGACGACATGCGCCCGCGGGGCGTCACCAACCACTTCGAGCGGATCGCCATTCCGGACACCAAGGTCACCGACGACGAGTCGTTCATGGTGATGCTGCAGAACATCCGCGACGCGACGATGGACAGCGTCGACGTGGCCATGACCATGGACCCGGCCTGCGTGGTCATGGGCATGTCGGCCGAAACCTTCTGGGACGGCGCCGACGGCGCCGAGCGCCTGACCCAGCGCATGCTGGAGCGCACCAAGGGCGTCCCGGTCGTGATGGGCTCCACCGCCGTCGACGCGGCGCTGAAGGCCTATGGCGGCATCAAGAAGATCGGGGTCATCACCCCCTACATGCCGGTCGGCGACAACCAGGTGCGCAAGTTCTTCGAGGACCTGGGCTACGAGGTCACCCAGGTGAAGGGCCTGAAATCGCCCTCGCCGATGCTGATCGCTCACGAGAGCCCCCAGACCCTGAAGCGCGCAGCCATCGAGGTGTCGGAAGGCGCCGACGCCGTCGTCCAGTGCGGCACCAACCTGGCCTTCGCCAAGGTCGCCGGGATCGCCGAGTTCTGGCTGGAGAAGCCGGTCGTGGCCATCAACACCGCCACCTACTGGCACGCTCTCCGGAGCATGGGAATCCAGGACAAGATCGACGGCTTCGGCTCGCTCCTGCTCGAGCACTAGGGATCAAAGGCATCAGTATGGAATACGATTACGTTCCGCTTCCGCACCGCAAGCCGCTGACCTGGCCGAACGGCGCGCGCGTGGCCCTGGTCATGACCTTCAACCTGGAGACCTGGGACCTCACCAAGCCCACCAAGGAGAAGTACTACGCCGGCGGGCCGCCGATCCTGCCCGACGTGCTGGCCGGCGATACGCCTGACTTCCCCAACTACACCTGGCGCGAATACGGCCAGCGGGTGGGCATCTGGCGGCTGTTCGACCTGTTCGACGAAATGGGCGTCAAGGCCAGCTGCACCACCAACGCGGTGACCTTCGAGCGCCGCAAGGCCATGACCGACGCCTGCCTTGAGCGCGGCTGGGAGCTTCTGGCCCACAACTGGGAACAGGGCGAGCTGCTGAGCGACTTCGCCCATGAACCGGCCAAGGAGCGCGACATCGTCCTGCGCTCGCTGGAGCAGTACGAGCGCTTCGTCGGCAAGCGAGCCAAGGGCTGGCTGTCCTCGTCCCTGCGCGGCACGCTGCAGACCGCCGACATACTGGCCGAGCATGGCTGCACCTTCTATTGCGACCTGCTCAACGACGACCAGCCCTACCTGCTGCGCACGCCCAACGGCCCGATCGTCTCGACGCCCTATTCCAACGAGATCAACGACTTCACCCTGCTCACCCGTCGCGGCCACACCACCGACGAGTACCGCGACGTGCTGATCGAGGAACTGAACGTCCTCTACAAGGAAGGCGCCGCCTCGGGCCGGCTGATGAACGTGGGCATCCACCCGCACGTCTCGGGCCGGGCCTATCGCATCCGCGCCCTGCGCGAGTTTATCCAGCACGCCAAGAGCCTGCCGGGCGTGTGGTTCGCCACCCGCGAGGAGATCGCCGACTGGTATCTGCAGAACCACGAGAGCCACATCCCGACGGGCGCAGGCCAGTGACCAGCTCGGCCCAGCGCCTGCGCGAGCGGCTGGCGTCCGGCTCCGACGGCCGCCGCCGGCTGCTGGCCGCGCCGGGCTGCTACGACGGCTTCTCGGCCCTGCTGGTCGAGCAGGCCGGCTTCGAGGCGGCCTTCCTGTCGGGCGCGGCGCTGTCGCTGGCCCGCCTGGGGCGTCCCGACGTCGGCCTGGTCGGCGTCGGCGAGCTGGCCGACGCGGTGCGGGCGATCTGCGACCGCGTCGGGATCCCGCTGATCGTCGACATCGACACGGGCTTCGGCAACGCGCTGAACACCCAGCGGACGGTCAAGGTGCTGGAACGCGCCGGGGCCGCCGCCGTGCAGCTCGAGGACCAGACTTTCCCCAAGCGCTGCGGCCACATGCGCGGCAAGGGCGTGATCCCGCTGCCCGAGATGGTCGGCAAGGTCCGCGCCGCGCTGGACGCCCGTTCGGAAACCCTGGTCGTCGCCCGCACGGACGCACTGGGCGTCGAGGGACCCGAAGCCGCCATGGACCGTGCCGAAGCCTATCTGGAGGCCGGCGCCGACATCGTCTTCGTCGAGGGTCCCCGCACCCTGGAAGAGACCAAGGCCGTGGCCGAGCGCTTCGCCGCCCGCGTTCCCCTGGTCCACAACCTCGTCGAGGGCGGGATCACCGCCGTGCGCACGGGCGCGGAGCTGCAGGACCTGGGCTTCGCCATCGCCCTGCATCCGATGCTGCTGCTGCACGGCCTGGCCCGCTACGCGCCCGAATGGCTCGCCAAGCTGCGCTCGGACGGCACGACCGACGGCCTCGACATTCTCGACCTTCCTCGCCTCAACGCGGTCGCCGGGCTGGACGCCCTGCTGGCCGACGCGGCGACCTACGCTTAAAGTTCGGAGACTAGCCTATGCGTCCCCAGCACCTGATCGTCGCCGGCGCCGGCATCGGCGGCCTGACCGCGGCCATCGCCCTGGCCCGCGCCGGCCACACCGTCGAGGTGCTGGAGCAGGCCCCCGCCCTGGGCGAGATCGGCGCCGGCGTCACGCTGGCTCCCAACGCCATGCGGGTCTACCACCACCTGGGCCTGGCCGAGGCGATCACCACGGCCGGCGTCGAACCCCAGCGCCAGCGGGTGCAGCACTGGGCCGACGGCCGCGACCTGGTCGCCTTCGAGCGCGGCCAGAAGGTGCGCGACCTCTACGGCGCGCCCTACGTCTACATCCACCGCGCCGACCTGCACGCCATCCTGGTCGAGGCCCTGGAGGCCACCGGCCGCGCCACCGTGCGCCTGTCCAGCCCTTGCGTCGCCGCCGAGCCGACCGCCGACGGCGCGATCGCCACCCTGGCCGACGGGACCGTGCTGACCGCCGACGCAGTGATCGGCGCCGATGGCGTCAAGTCGGGCGTCCGCAAGGGCTTCGACCCGGGCGAGCCGCACTTCACCGGCCACGTCGTCTGGCGCGCCATCGTGCCGGTCGAAGGTCCGCTGCTGGAGGATCTGGCCCACTTCCCCGGCATCCACATCGGCCCGGGCCGCATGGCCGTGCGCTATCCGCTGCGCAATTCGACCCTGCTGAATCTGGTGTTCTTCGCCCGCCAGGAGGGCTGGGCCGAGGAAGGCTGGACGATCCGCGCGGATCTGGCCGACCTGCGCAAGACCTTCGAGGGCTGGAGCAGCGACGTCCAGGCCCTGCTCGACACCATCGATCCGGCCGCCCTCTACAAGTGGGCCGTCTTCGCCCGCCAGCCGCTGAAGACCTGGGTGCGCGGCGGCCGGGTGGCCCTGCTGGGCGACGCCGCCCACGCCATGACCCCTTTCCTCGGCCAAGGCGCCGCCGCCGCCATCGAGGACGCCCTGGTCCTGGCCCGCGCCTTCGAAGCCGCGTCCGATGTCCCCGAGGCCCTGGCCCGCTACGAAGCCGCCCGCAAGGAGCGCTGCGGCTTCATCCAGGTCGAGTCGAACCTCAACGCCGACCGCCTGGAAGGCGACGAGGCCCACCTCTACGGCATGACCGAGATCAAGAACGAAGAGACCCTGGGCCTGTTCGCCTACGATGCGGGGGCGGTGGAGGTTTAAGCGCCCTCCCCCAACTCCCCCAACTCCCCAAACTCCCGTCATTCCCGCCCTTGTGGCGGGAAACCCTGGTTCCGCTCGTAGGTGAAGCGAAAGCGGATCGCTGGCGATCCGCCCCATCTACCCTTGTGGCTGACAGAGGGGTTCCCGCCACAAGGGCGGGAATGACGGGAAGAAGGGGTGAGCCGGCGAACATTCGCCCTTCCCCTACGGCCGCCCCTTCCCTGCCCAGCGCCCTCTCTCCACCTGCCTCCCCCGCGTGCTGACCGCCTAGCGGAGCATCCGCTGAACGCAATATTTTGACTGATCGGTCCCCTTCAGATTAGCGTCAGTTCGCGCCGCCCTTCCGGGCCGGCTGTTTGGAGGCCGCCATGTCCGCCGAGATGCTCAACACCTTCCAGCAGGTCGACCACCCGATCCTGCCCAAGCCGACCCACGACGAAGCGTCGCGCCAGGAATTCACCAAGAGCTTCAAGCAGTTCATCCAGCAGGGTCTGCTGCCGGGCCTGGGTCCCGTGTTCGGCGTCCGCGCCGCCAAGGCCTTCGAGCGCGAGCATGGCCGCGCCCCCGCCGACCGCCGCGACATCCGCTCGGCCATGGTCAAGGACCTCTACTTCCAGCATTACGCGGCGGCCAACCGCATCGCCCAGGAGCTGCTCTGGGAATCGACCAACGTCACGATCGACCGCGAACTGCCCGACCTGATCGAGAAGGCCCGCGGCCTGTCGGCGTCGGCCAAAGGCAAGCTCGACCTGCCGGAAGAGTTCGAGACCCCGCGCTACGTCACCTCGATCGACATCCACTGCATGCCCGGCGGCTATGCCGGCGCGGTGGCCCCGGACGACATCTCGACCGGCGCCCTCTACGACCGCGGCGTCTATCTCTACGCCATGGGCTATATGGGCCCGTTCAACGACGACATGGGCCGCTCGGTCTGCAACTACGTCAATCGTCGCCTCGACGGCTTCAAGCCCAAGCGGATCCTCGACCTGGGCTGCACGGTCGGCCACTCGACCCTGCCCTACAAGGAACTGTTCCCTGACGCCGAAGTCTGGGGCGTCGATGTCGCCGCGCCGCAGGTGCGCTACGCGCATGCTCGCGCAGCCGGTTTGGGCCTCGAGGTCAACTTCGCCCAGATGAACGCCGAAGAGACCCGCTTCGAGGCCGGTTCCTTCGACCTGATCGTCAGCCACATCCTGCTGCACGAGACGTCCGGCAAGGCCATGCCGCGCATCTTCAACGAGTGCCACCGCCTGCTGGCGCCCGGCGGCTACATGATCCACGCGGACCTGCCGCCGTTCGACAACATGGACCCGTTCACCCAGTTCATCCTCGACAACGAGACCTGGTACAACAACGAGCCCTTCTGGGGCGCCATGCGCGAGACCGACCAGGTCGCCCTGGCCAAGGCCGCCGGCTTCCCGCCCGAAAGCGTCAAGTTCGACACCGCGCCCATGGCCATCATGGAGTTCGTGGCCCAGCAGGCCGCCGGCTACAGCCAGGACGCCAGCGCGGCGGTCTCCGACCGTGAGTTCGCCGCCGGCGAATACGCTCCCGGCGGCGGCTGGGAAGTCCTGATCGCCCGCAAGGCCTGAGCAAAGTTCGGCACCTAGTTTTTGGGAAACAACACGATGAACGCCCACGCTCCGCAGGCCGAACGCCCGCACGTCATCCGCGACGCCAAGGGCAAGCGCCCTCAGTTCTACGACACCCCCGGGCTCGACCAGGCCATGTCGATGATCATGGTCCTGGCCAACGAACTGGCCGTGCTGCACGACCGTCTCGATTCCGCCGAACGCGTCCACGCCGCCAAGGGCCTGGACCTCTCCGCCGAGATCGAGGCCCTGCAGCTCGACCAGGCCGCCCTGGAGGCCCGCGAGGCCTGGCGCCAGGACTTCCTGGGCCGCCTGTTCTACCTGGCCCGCAAGGACGCCTCGGAAGCCGCCGCGGCCGACACGGCCGAGCGCTTCCGCGCCACCATCGAAGATATCGCCAAGACCTGATCCCGAGACCTGATCCGAGTAAGCTGATGCCCGTCAAGACGCGTACCGCCCCCGCCGCCTCCGGCCTCCTCGCACGCCTGGAGGCGATCGTCGGCAAGGACGGCGTCCTGACGGGCGAGGCCGCCCTGCCCTTCGCCACCGACGTCTATCGCACGCTGGAAACGCCGCTGGCCGTGGTTCGCCCGGCCGATGTCGAGCAGTTGCAGGCCGTCGTGCGCGAAGCGGCGGCGGCCGAGGTCGCCATCGTCCCGCGCGGCGGCGGCGCCTCCTATACCGACGGCTATCTGGCCGTCCGCACCGACAGCGTGCTGATCGACACCGGCGCCCTGAACCGCATTGTCGAGATCAACGAGACCGACGCCTATGTCACGGTCGAGGCCGGGGTCACCTGGGCTCAGCTGAAGGACACGCTGGATCCGCTTGGCCTGCGCACGCCGTTCTTCGGCCCGTTCTCGGGCCTGGCCGCCACGATCGGCGGGTCGATGTCGCAGCACGCCATCAGCCATGGGTCGGGCCAGTTCGGCAGCTCCGCGGAGTCGGCCGTGTCGCTCGATGTCGTCATCGCCGACGGCTCCTTGCTCCGCACCGGCTCGGCCGCCCGCGGCGGCTCGCCCTTCGCCCGCTGGTACGGCCCCGATCTGTGCGGCCTGTTCCTGGGCGACTGCGGCGCACTGGGGATCAAGGCCCGGATCACCCTGCCGCTGATCGCCAGGAAGCCCGCCTTCCAGTGCGCCTCCTTCGCCTTCGCCGACCTGCCCAGCCTGGCCCGCGCCATGCGAGCGGCGGCGCTGGAGAACCTCGACGACGAGCACTTCGCCATCGACGCGCCCCTGGCCCAGGGCCAGATCGCCCGCCAGGACAACGCCGCCGTCGTGCAGATGGCCCTGACCGTGCTGAAGAGCTCGCCGTCGCTGGTGGCCGGCCTCAAGCAGCTGAGCAAGATGGCCCTGGCCGGCGACCGCGCCCTGCGCAAGGCCGAGTACATGGTCCACTACATCCTCGAAGGGGTGGACGATCGCGAGGCCAAGGCGCGGCTGGACCGCCTGCGCACTCTGATGACGGCCGAGGGGGTCGAGATCCCCAACACCATGCCGACCATCGTGCGCGGCATGCCGTTCGCGCCGCTCTACAACGTGCTCGGTCCCAAGGGCGAGCGCTGGGCCCCGATGAACGGCGTCCTGCCCCACAGCCAGGTCGCCGCCTTCCACGCGGCGCTCGAGGCCCTCTACGCCAGCCACGCCGAAGAGATGACCGCCCGCGGCGTCTGGCGCGGCGGCATGTTCGAGGTGCTGCGCCCGTCCGGCTTCCTCTACGAGGTCGCCCTCTACTGGCCCGGCGAGCAGACCGCCTACCACGCCGGCGTCCTGCCGGCCGAGCACTTGGCCAGCCTGCCCCAGTACGTCGAAGACCCCGAGACCACGGCCTTCGTGCACAAGCTCAAGGCCCAGATCATCGCGCTCTACGGCCAGTACGACGCCGTGCACTTCCAGCTCGGAAAGCTCTACCCGTACGCCGATGTGCTGGAGCGCCCGGCGCTGGATCTGGTGCGCGCGGTCAAGGCGGCGGTGGATCCGAAGGGGGTCATGAACCCCGGAGCGCTGGGGCTCTAATAAACCTCTCCCATAGGGAGAGGGAGGGGCCCAGGCGAAGCCTGGGAGGGTGAGGGGTTACACCCTCACCCATTTTCACACTGACAGTCCACAAAATCGGAATGGGGACCGCCAACGGCTTACCCCCTCACCCTCCCACGCCTTCGGCGCGGGCCCCTCCCTCTCCCCATGGGAGAGGTGTTTCTGGGTTGGGAGAGGTGTCCCCCACGCACAAAAAAAGGCGCGGTCGTTTCCGACCGCGCCAGGTTCTCACTGCGCAGATGCAGCGGGGACGGAAGATCAGCTGCGCGCCTCGGGCGCCGCCCGCAGGGAACGCAGCAGGTTCTGGACGATGGCGTCGCGCTTGGCGTTCAGCTGGGCCTGCAGCTCAGGACCCGGCTGGAAGTTGTCGACCTCGGCGTTGGCCAGCACGCCGTGGCTTTCGAGCACGGCCTCCAGCACGTGGACGCGGTCGGTCAGCACCCAGACCTCGCGGGTCAGGGACAGGATCGCCTCGCCCAGGTCGTCGATCTGGTCGGCGGACAGCATCCGGCGGTTCACCGGCTCGGAGATCGGGCGCTCGAAGGTCTTCGGAGTCATCGCGTTCATGTCGCTCGCTCGTTGTCGGAAGGATCAGGCGGGCTTGTGGGCGCGCAGCACGTAGTAGGCGTGGGTCGGGGCCTGGGTGGCGCCCTCGACGTCGACGAAGCCGATGTCCTTGCAGATCTGCACCAGGTCCATGCTCGCCGAGGCGCGCCAGTAGGGCTCGCCGCCCCACTTGGCCAGGTAGTCGTAGCGCCAGGACGCCATCTTATCGATCTCGGCGTAGCGCGGCACGTCGGCCATGATGATGTCGCCGCCCGGCTTCAGCATCCGGAAGGCCTCTTCCAGGATCGACTTGATGATCCGCGGCGGGGCCTCGTGGAACAGGATGAAGGTGGTCACGAGATCGAAGCTCTCGTCGGCGAAACCGGAGTTCTCGCCGCCCTTGACCATCAGCTTCCAGTTCCAGCCCTTCTCGTTGGCCACGCGGCGGGCCTGTTCGAGCATGCGGGCCGACCAGTCGATGCCGGTGATCTGGGCTTCCGGGAAGGTCTCCTGCAGAGCCTGGGTGAAGTGGCCCGAGCCGCAGCCGATATCGAGGATTTCCTTGTAGTCTCGGCGCGGAGCCTGCTGGGCGGCCGCCCGGCGCTGGCCGAAGATGTCGCCGCCGTAGCCGCGCGCCACCAGTTGCTTGTGCACCAGCTCGCCGTGGACGTAGCCGGTGTGGTCGATGTGATCCCAGCCGCCGGTGGTGCGGTGGAACCAGACCTTGCTCCAGTAGCTGGGCGGGGTCTCGCCGTCGCCGTAGTCCAGCGTGGCCGGACCTTCGTCGAGGGTCTTCAGGTACGGCTCGAGAACCGCGCGGCGCTCCTCGAAGGCTTCGTCGCAGTGCGCGCCGTGGGTGCGCGAGGCCCATTCGCCGAACAGCTCGCGGATCTTGAAGATCTTGGAGTCGGCCAGGGTCTCGACGACCAGGGCGTGACGCTCATCCATGTCGTCGGGCAGGGTCTGGGCGTTGACGCCCTTCATGGCCAGTTCCGCCTCGGAGGCGAAGTGCAGGCCGAAGGTCGCCTTCGATACGCCCGCCTGGAAATCGAGCGACGCGCGACCGCGCTGGGCCAGTGCCGGAGCTTCCATGACGCACCTCTAAAACCTTGTTTCGATGAAGGACTTTACCCCCGCCGAAACGTCCCGAAAGGTCCGGCGGATCCGCTATCCGCAGAACGGTCAGCGGGTGGTGAAGCTCGGATCGGCGGCCCGCGCGGCCAGGCGCGCGACGGCGCCGGCGTCGCCGGCGGCATGGGCGAGGATCAGATCGGCCGAAGCCGCGATCGCCTGCGCCAGTCCCTCGGCCTGCGCGGGTCCCGGCAGTTCGAGCCGGCAGATCAGGCCGCCGAAATAGTGGTCGACGCCCGGCAGCACGAGCGCGTGGCGGTCGCCCGGCGGCGGGGCCTCGAAGGCGATCAAGCGCAGGCGCCAGTCATCGACGAAGCCCGGCAGCACGTCGGCGTCGCCGGTCTGCACCAGCAGCGGCGCGGCGGTGCTCGAAAAGCCCTCCGCCGAGATCAGCGGCGGCGTGACCGGCGGCGGCGACAGGGCGACCACGGCCTTCACGCGGCTGTCGAGCGTCGGCGCGCCCGGCGGGGCCAGCACGCTCGCGCCCCCGGCCGCCAGGGCCAGCAAGGCCCCGAACGAATGGCCGGCGGCGGCGAGGCCGAAACGCCCCTGCCCGGCCAGCCAGTCCAGGGTCGCGGCCTGGTCCTCCAGCCGCGTGCGCCAGACGGCGGCCTGGTCGTAGGCCTCGCGCTGCGGATGGTCGGTGCTGTCGACATGCAGGGGCGCGGCGACCAGCAGGCCCGCCGACGCCCAGCCTTCCAGCAGGGCCGCATACTTGCCCGGGGCCGAGAAGGCTCCGTGCGAGAAGGAAACCGCGGCCTTGGCCGGCCCGACGGGCCGCGCCACGGCGAGACCCACGATGCGATCGCCGACGGCGATCTCGACGATGTCCAGGCTCATCAGACGACCGCGCAGACCGTCTTCCATTCCAGGTAGCCGTCGAGGGCGACCTGGCCGCTGTCGCGTCCCCAGCCCGAGGCCTTGACCCCGCCGATCGGCAGGGCGTTGTCGTACATCGAGTGGCAGTTGATCCACACCGTGCCGGCCTTGATGCGGCGCGACAGGCGGTGGGCGTGCGACAGGCTCTCGGTCCAGATGCTGGCGGCCAGGCCGAACTCGCTGTCGTTGGCGGCGGCGACCACCTCGTCGATCTCGTCATAGGCCTGGACGACCACGACGGGTCCGAACACCTCCTCGCGGACGATGGCCATGTCGGAGGTGACCCGCGCCACCACGGCCGGGGTGACGAAGGTGCCCTCGTCGCCGCCCTGCACGCCGCCGGTCAGCACCTCGGCGCCGGCCGCCGCCGCGCCGGCCACGAAGCCGGCCACGCGGTCGGCCTGCTTGCGCGACACCAGCGGACCCATGTGGGTCGCCGGATCCAGGCCATGGCCCAGCTGCAGCCCCTTGGCCTGGGCCGCGACGCCCTCGACCACGCGGTCATAGATCGAGCGGTGCGCGTAGAGGCGCGAGCCGGCCACGCACACCTGGCCGGCGTTGAAGAAGATGGCGTTGGCCGCGCCGGGGATGGCCAGGTCGAGGTCGGCGTCGGGCAGGATCACCACCGGCGACTTGCCGCCCAGCTCCAGGCTGACCTTCTTGAGGTTGCCCTTGGCCGCGTCGAGGATCGCCCGGCCCGTCGGGGTCGAGCCGGTGAAGGCCACCTTGTCGACGTCCGGATGCGCAGCCAGGGCCGCCCCGGCCTCGCCGCCCAGGCCGGTCACAAGGTTCAGCACGCCGGCCGGGAAGCCGGCCTGCTGGACGAGTTCGGCCAGACGCACGGCGGTCAGCGAAGTGTCTTCGGCGGGCTTGAGCACCACGGTGCAGCCGGCGGCCAGGGCCGGCGCCAGCTTCATGGCCGTGAGCACCAGCGGCGAGTTCCACGGTACGATGGCGGCGACCACGCCGACCGGCTCGCGCAGGGTCCAGCTGGCCATCTGCTTGCCGGCCGGCTGGTAGTTGATCGAGCTGTCGATCGTACGGCCCTCGATGGCCGTCGCCAGGCCCGCATAGTAGCGGAACTGGTTCACCGCCCCGGGGATCTCGGCCCAGCGGCCGACATACAGCGGCTTGCCCTGGTCGAGCGTCTCCAGTTCGGCCAGCTCGTCGATATTGGCCTCGATCAGGTCGGCCAGGGTCCACAGCAGGCGCGAACGCTGCATCGGGGTGAGAGACGGCCACTCGCCGCCGTCGAAGGCCTTGCGGGCGGCCGCCACGGCGGCGTCCACGTCGGCCGCCCCGCCTTTGGCGATCTCGGCCAGGATGACGCCGGTGGCCGGATCCTTGGTCGCGAAGGTGTCGCCGCCATGAGCATCGACCCAGGCGCCGCCGATGAAGAGCTGCTTGCGACGCTTGGCGAGGAAGGCCTTGGCCCCCTCCGTCTGAGGTTCGACCGAACGGACGACGAAGGTCATGGCGCATTCCCCGGGACGCTGAAATTCCAGGCTCGACGCTAGTCCTCGCGACCTCGATTCACAGGGGTCGCGGAACGCCTATCCGCTGTGCGGGCGCCTTTGCGCGCAACCGTTTGCGAACCGCGCTAGAGCCTAGGGTCACGGCGTTTTCAGTGACGGTTTCCGGGGGCTTGGGATGACGACGATGAACGGACGCGGCGTGGATGAGATCCACGGCTACGCCCCTTTGCGACCCTTGGCCGGCGCGGCCGCGCCCTACGCGACGCCGGTGGTCGCCGGCGGCGTCTCGCAGGCCGCCCTCGACGCCGCCCAGGCTTTCTCCGACAGCTATGACGGCCTGGCCCTGCTGGTCTGGTCCGGCGGCGCGCTGCGCCACGAGACCTATGCGCCGCACATCACCAAGGACAGCCTGTTCGAGACCTTCTCGATGCACAAGTCGGCGCTGGGCCTGCTCTACGGCGCGGCCATCCGCGACGGGGCGATCGGCTCGATCGACGATCCGGTCGGGCTCTACATCGCCGAATGGCGCGACGATCCGCGCGGCCAGATCCCGCTGCGCCACCTGCTGGGCATGAGCTCGGGCCTGACCGTGCACAGCCTCGACAAGGGCGATCCCGTCGCCCTGGCCCTGATGCTGGGCGACCGGATCAGCGAGACCGCTCTCTCCGTCCAGGCCGAGCGCCCCTCCGGCGAGGTCTTCGACTACTACAACGTCGCCGCCCAGGTGGCGGGCCTGGCCCTGTCGCGCGCCGTCGCGGCCAAGGGCCTGGGCGACGCGGCGACCTATCTCTCGAAAGCCCTATGGGCGCCGATGGGCGGCGCGGACGCCCGGCTGTGGGTCGAGCGCGAGGACGGCGAGCCGCGCTTCTTCGCCGGCCTCCAGGCCCGGGCCCGCGACTGGCTGCAGTTGGGCCGCCTGGTCGCCGCCGGCGGCGCCATCGACGGCCGCCAGGTGCTGCCGGCCGACTGGATCGCCACGATCACCGCCGAGAACCCGCTCAACCCCGCCTACGGCCTGCTGGTCTGGCGCGCGGCGCCCATCGAAGGCGGCAAGCGCCTCTACGGCCCCTCCACCGCCTACGCCGCCCCGCACTCCGCGCCGTTCCTGGCCGATGACCTGATCTATTTCGACGGCTTCGGCGGCCAGCGGGTCTATGTCTCACCGTCGCGTGACCTGGTGATCGTGCGGATCGGCCGGCCGAGGCTCGATTTCGACGACGCGGCGCTGCCGAATTTGATCGTCGAGGGGCTGGAATAGACCCCCTCCCAGAGGGAGAGGGAGGGGCCCAGGCGAAGCCTGGGAGGGTGAGGGGTTACGCCGCTGACCGGAGCGCCGGCAAGCCGTCAAAAGTCCCACCGTCCAAGCCAACAAGCATGCCTCCCTCGTCCTCGTGGCGAGGGTCCATGCCGGCGACCGCTCAAACCTCGACCGTTCCGCCAAGGTCTGAGCAGCGGAACGATGGATCCT
>NZ_JBWKPK010000045.1:0-32662 GCF_059418205.1 Caulobacter sp. GW821-FHT09B11
CCAACGAGCTGCGCCCGCCAACCATCAAGCTCGCGCTCGACACCTATCGCAATACACAGGGACCCAGGGGACTGGGCGCGGCGATCAGGTTCGCACTCGATAGCCGGCGCACTGCGGCTCCCCCTGGGTCCCAGGCTCTCCGCTTCGCTCCGGCCGGGATGACGAAAATGGAGCGCGCCGTCAGTTCTTCTTGGCGTCCTTGACGGCGCCTTCCAGGTCGCCCGAGCGCACGCCGCCGACCACCTTGTCCTTCTTGCCTTCCTTCTTGAGCTCCTTGTCGCCGGTGATCGTGCCGACGGCGGACTCGACCTTGCCGGTGGTCTTCTGGGTCTTGCCGGCGTCCTTGTCGCAGGCGGAAAGGCCCAGCAAGGCGACGGCGGCGACAGCGGCGAGGGAAAGCGGACGGGTCAGGTTCATGCGGTGAAGCTCCATGTGTGGAAGCTCAACGCGCCTTGCCGCGCTTTGGTTCGCCTCTAAAGCTGAAGCCTCAGGCCGGCTCGGCGACCGGCGGGGTCTTCTTCTCGGTCAAGGCCACCAGGGCCACGCCCAGCATGGTCGCGCCGCCGCCGATGACCAGCTGCGGCGACAGGTCATCGCCCATGAACAGCACCCCGATCGTGCACGAGACCAGCGGCGTCAGCAGGAAATAGGGCGTCACCCTTCCCGCCTCGCGCCGCTGCACCAGCCAGAACAGCAGGGCGCTGGCGCCGATGGTCGAGACGACGCCGGCGAACACCACGCAGGCCCAGGCGATCGGCGGCGCGGCCGTAACGCGCGGGATCACGTCCGGCTCGAAGGCGAAGGACAGGGCGATCAGCGCGGGCGCGGCGACCAGCGCCGTCATGCCCTGCACCTTCAGCGGCTTCACGCCCGGCGTCTTGCGCACCAGCACCGTGGCCACCGCCCAGATCGCGGCGGCGATGACCCCCAGCACGATGGCCGGCAGGTCGGCCGCGCCGTGGGGATCGAGACTCATCCAGGCCACGCCCGCGAAGGCGACGGCCAGCCCGGCGACGGCCGGCATGCGCATGGTCTCGCCCAGCATGCGCCAGGCGAACAGGGCGGTGAACGGGATCCACAGCTGGGTGGCCACTACCAGCGGGCTCAGCGATTTAGCCATGCCGAACGCCAGGTAGATGATCCCGAAGTGGATCGGCCCCGACAGCAGCACGATCGCCAGCAGCCGCTTCCAATCCGGGAACGGCGGCCGCACGAACGGGAAAAGGAAGGCCAGGGCCAGCGCGAAGCGCAGGCCGCCCACCATCATCGGCGGCAGGGCGGCCGTGGCCACCTTGGCCGCGGCGTTGTTCAGCCCCCAGGTCAGGATGATCGCCAGGATCGCGAGACGCTCGAGCGTCGTCAGGGGGCCGGTGGACGCGGACATGGGGCCGCTTGGATCAGACCCCGCCGGTTCCTTCAACCCCGCCGGCGACTACGACGTCGCGAATGGCCGACAGCAGGATGTCGAGGTCCGCGTCCGGCGTCGTGAAGGCCGGGGTCAGATAGACCACCTTGCCCATCGGCCGGATCCAGGCGCCCTTCTGCGCGAAGGCCTGGCACAGCGCGCCGACCGCCACCGGCGAGGCGAACTCGACGACGCCGATCGCCCCCAGCACCCGCACATCGACGACGCCCGGCGCGGCGCGGCAAGGCTCCAGCCCGGCCTTCAGCGCGGCCGAGATCCGCGCCACGTCGGCCTTCCAGGTTCCGGCCTCGAACAGGTCGAGCGAGGCGTTGGCGGCGGCGCAGGCCAGGGCGTTGCCCATGTAGGTCGGCCCGTGCATCAGGGCCGCGCCGGCCTCGTCGGACCAGAAGGCCTCGAACACCTTGCGCGAGGCCACTGCCGCCGACAGCGGCAGGGTTCCCCCCGTGAGGGCCTTCGACAACGTGACGATGTCAGGCTCGATCCCGGCCGTCTGCATGGCGAAGAGATCGCCCGTGCGGCCAAAGCCGGTGAAGATCTCGTCGAAGATCAGCAGTACGCCGTGCCTGTCGGCCAGGCGGCGCAGGCGGCGCAGAACCTCAGGATCGTGGAACAGCATGCCGCCCGCCCCCTGCACCAGGGGCTCGGTCAGCATGGCGGCGATCTCTCCGCCCTGTTCGGCGAGCAGCGCGTCGAGGGCGGCCTCGCCGGCGTCGTCCAGCGGCAGGTCGGCGATCACCTGGCTCGGCATCACGCCCGAGAACAGGCTGTGCATCCCCTCCTCCGGGTCGCAGACGGTCATCGTCGCCAGGGTGTCGCCGTGATAGCCGCCGCGGAACGACAGGAACCGCGTGCGGCCGCGCTCGCCGCGATTGATGTGGAACTGCAGCGCCATCTTCATGGCGATCTCAACCGAGACCGAGCCAGACTCGGCGAAGAACACGTGGTTCAGATCCCCCGGCAGGATCGCCGCCAGCCGCGCGGCCAGACGGTAGGCCGGCTCGTGGGCCAGACCGCCGAACATCACATGCGGCATGGCCTCCAGCTGCTCGCGCACGGCGGCGGCGATGTGAGGGTGGTTGTAGCCGTGGCAGGCCGTCCACCAGCTGGCGATGCCGTCGACCAGCTCGCGGCCGTCAGCCAGCACGATCCGCGAGCCGTGGGTGCGCACCACCGGAAGCGGCGTCGGGGCCGTCTTCATCTGGCAGTAGGGCCGCCACACGTGCTTGGCGCCTTCGGTGAGCCAGTCGGGGGTGCTCATGACGATCCTTCGTTGCGCCGGCGGGGTGGCTTGCCTAGAGCGTCCCGGCCCCTCAGGGCAAACAGGAACTGAATCGGCATGCACAGTCTGGACGCCTTCGCGAGCGGCAAGCTCGCGGCCCTGGAGGCCATGAGCCTGCGCCGCCGGCTGAAGCCCACCCGCCGCCTGCCCGGGGCGGTCGTCGAGCGCGACGGCAAGCGGCTGCTGTCCTTCTCCTGCAACGACTATCTGGGCCTGTCGCAGCACCCGGCCGTGATCACCGCCGCCCAGACCGCCGTGGCCGAGTACGGCGCGGGCTCTGGGGCCTCGCGCCTGGTCACCGGCGACAGCCCGCTGATCTCGGAACTTGAGAGCCGCCTGGCCCGCCTGAAGGGAACCGAGGCCTGCGTGGTGTTCGGCTCAGGCTACCTGGCCAACACCGGGGTGATCCCGACCTTCGCGGGCAAGCAGGACGTCGTCTTCGTCGATGAGCTGGCCCACGCCTGCATCTGGGCCGGGGCGCAGCTTTCCGGGGCCAAGGTCATCGGCTTTCCGCACAACGACAGCGACGCCCTGGCCGAACTGCTTGCCGAGCATCGCTCGACCTTCCGCCACGCCATCGTCGCCACCGACGGGGTGTTCTCGATGGACGGCGACGTCGCGCCGTTGGACTGGCTGTCGGCCGTCTGCGAGGCCAACGACGCCTGGCTGCTGGTCGACGACGCCCACGGCGTCGGCGTGCTGGGCGGGGGCAAGGGCACGGCCGCCCTGTTCCCCGACGCGGTGATCCCGCTGCAGATGGGCACCCTATCCAAGGCCCTGGGCTCCTACGGCGGTTATCTGTGCGCCTCGCAGAGCGTGGTCGACTTCCTGAAGACCCGGGCCCGCACCGTCGTCTACACCACCGGCCTGCCGCCCGCTTCGGCCGCCGCCGCCATCGCCGCCCTCGACCTGATCGAGGCCGACCCGGCCTTCGCCGCCCAGCCGCTGCGCAAGGCGCGGCTGTTCACGCAGGCCGCCGGCCTGCCCCGGGCCGAGAGCCCGATCGTGCCCGTGGTGATCGGCGAGGCCGACGCCGCCCTGGCCGCTTCGGCCGCCCTGGAGGCCGAGGGCTTCCTGGTCGTCGCCATCCGCCCGCCCACCGTGCCCGCCGGCACCGCCCGCCTGCGTCTGGCCTTCAGCGCCGACCATCCGGACGACGAGGTCCTGCGCCTGGCAGCCCTCGTCCGCCCCTACGTGGACGCGAAAGCATGAGCGCCCTGTTCGTCGCCGGCACGGGCACCGACATCGGCAAGACCCACGTCGCCTGCGCCCTGATCCGCGCCCTGAAGGCGCGCGGCGTCGCGGTGGACGCCTTCAAGCCGGTGGTCAGCGGCTTCGATCCCGAGGATCCCTCCGCCAGCGACCCGGCCCGCCTCGCCGAGGCTCTGGGCGATCCGGCCGCCCTGTCCCGCATCTCGCCGCGCCGCTATCGCGCGCCGCTGGCCCCGAATCTGGCCGCCCGGCTTGAGGGCGACACCCTTCGCCTCGCAGACCTCGCCGCCGACTGCCGCGCGGCCCTGGCCGGCGCGCACGACCTGATGCTGGTGGAAGGCGCCGGGGGCGTCATGTCGCCCCTCACCGACGAGGCGACCAATCTCGACCTGATCGCCGCGCTGGACCTGCCGGTGCTGCTGATCGCCGGTTCGTATCTCGGCACGATCAGCCACGTGCTGACCGCCCTCGTCGCCTTGCGCGCCCGGGGCGCGACCATCGCCGCCATCGTCATGAGCGAGAGCCTGGACGCCCCCGACCTCGTCCAGACCGCCGACGCCCTGCGCGCCTTCGAACGCGAGACCCCGATCTTCCTTGCGCCCCGCGACGAACATTGGGACGCAAGGGACCTGGCGGAACACCTGTCCAAGGGGCTCTGAAGCGCATGCGCGTGGCGATGATCGGCCTGGGCGACATCGCCCGCAAAGCCTACCTCCCGGTGCTGGGCGTGCGCCCCGACGTGCATCTGGCCTTCGTCACCCGCAGCACCGCCACGCTCGACGACCTGGGCGCGGCCTGGCGCGTGGACCGGCTGCACACCGATCTCGACGAGGCCCTGGCGCGGGGGCTCGACGCCGCCTTCGTCCACGCCGCGACCGAGGCTCATCCCGAGATCGTCCGCCGCCTGATCGAGGCCGGCGTGCCCACGCTCGTCGACAAGCCGATCGCCGACACCCTGGCGCAAACTGAAGCCCTGGTGGACCTGGCCGAGACGCGCGGCGTGTCGCTGGCCGTCGGCTTCAACCGCCGCTTCGCGCCCTCATACGTCGCCGCCGCCGGCCTGAAGGCGCCGCTGGTGCTGATGCAGAAGAACCGCAGGACCTATCCCGACGGCCTGCGCCGGGCGGTGTTCGACGACTTCATCCACGCCATCGACACCATCCGCTTCCTGGCGCCGACCGCGCGCGAGGTCCGGATCGACGGCCATGCGGTAGATGGCAAGATGCGGCACGCCAGCCTTCACCTCTCAGGACCGGGCGTCGACGCCCTCGCGATCATGAACCGCGACAGCGGCGCCGACGAGGAGGTGCTGGAGGTCTCGGGCCGCGGCGCCAAGCAGCGCATCGTCGACCTGTCGGACGTCGTCGACTACGCCGGCGGCGAGCGCCTGACCCGGCGCGGCAACTGGACTTCGGTCGGCCGCCAGCGCGGCTTCGAGGGCCTGGTAGAGGCCTTCCTGTCGGCCGTGCGCGAGGACCGCCGACTATCGGCCCTCGACGCCCTGGAGACCCATCGCCTGTGCGAACAGGTCGTCACGGCCCTGACGCCGGCCGCCTAGGCCGACCCCGAAGCGCTCAAGCTCAGGCTTGGAGTTGCGGGGGATAGGTGACGACCTGGCGCTGGCCGTCGGCGCCGACGGCGTGGAACTTGAAGGTCTGGCCGGGGAAGACGCTGGCGCCGAGGTCGGCGAGGATCTCGTCCTGGCCGCCGAACGGCGCCACCAGCTCGATCAGCCACGGGCGGTCGCCCGCCTTCCACTCGTCGGCCCGCAGCTTCTTGGCGCCGGCCACCAGGCGCTCTTCGGTCTCTTCCGAGACGAAGGCCCAGAAGGCCACGGCGGCGGGGCTGTTGGGGCCATTCCAGATGCGGAACTGCTCCAGCAGCAAGGCCGGCATGGCGAACCATTCCAGGTCGCCGATGAACAGCTGCTTGTGCACCGGCGACTGGGTCAGCAGCCAGGTGATCTCGCCCAGAACCTGGGACACCGTCTTCTGGGGCGTGGTCGCGGAAGCTGCGCCGTCGGCCATGATCGAAACTCCGTTGGGTCGGCCGGCCCTCCCTCGTGGAGAGCCGACCCTTACTCAGGGTGGTAGCAGGAAAGATTCGGGCCGTCAGGAGCGAGATTTTCGCCCGCTCCATCCGCCCAAGAAAAACGGCCGGTCCCTCGCGGAACCGGCCGTCTTCAAGCCCACCCTTGCAGATAGCGTCTCAGCTGCCGCTCCCGAGCTGGAGCGACGCCGGCCTCGTCCATGGCGCGAGAAAAACGCTCGTTCCAATCATGGCGAAGGACATGGCAGGTCAAATTGGCAGGAAGACCCGGCATCTTTTGTAACTGCTGGAAAATCTTCTCGACTGCCGAGATGGATAATTCGGCTCCGGTCCTTTGATTTATGAAAAGGAAGCCGTGCTGGCGAGCGCGTGGGGGAGCCTCGATCCTCACTTGCAGTATGTAAACTGAGAGTAGATCAACGACATCAGATCGAAGATCCAATAGTCTCCCTTGTGTTTTGAGCAACGGTTGACGTCGCCTGGAATCCCTACCGCTGTCGGGACGTCGGATCAGCCTGATTTGCCCTCTTTGCAGGTCAACGTCCTCGACTCGCAGCGCCAACAACTCACCGCGACGCAAACCAAGCTGCAGGAGAAGTAAGATCATTAGAAAGTTGCGCGTGCGGACAGCCTCGTCCCTCCAGGGGTTCGCGCCGCTTTCTTGATCAACGGTATTGAGCAATACCTGCCGCTCAAAATCGTCGAGCCCTCTGCGAGGCTCGCCCTGTCGCCCGTGCCGGCTGGATCGCGCATCAAGGGAGCGGAGCAGCTCCTCGCGCGAAACTCTGTATTTTTGCTCTGCGCCGGGTTCGTGTCCCAACGCAAAGAGGCGCCGCTCGCTGAGCCACGCTAGATAGCGCCGTACTGCACGACGGCGGTTACCGATGGTATCTCGCGCGAGAGCCGGAACGGCGGGATCGAGCTTCACGATCTTTCGCGACGAGCGCGAACCAGAAGCCTGGCCGATATGGCTAACCGGTCGCGCGGTCGCATCCCAAAGCGCATCCAGTTCGTGAGCTCGAAACAGCGTTCCCGTATGGATGCGGTCGTCTAAGGAAATGTCGTCAGCGACACACCACAAGAGCAGGACCTGCACCCCGACCAAATGCTGCGCGATCGTATTGGCCGCTCGCGTGCGCAGCGTGGTCATCACGTAAATCGCGGGCAGAGGTAGCGGGACGCCACTCTCGCGATCGACCAAGATAGGTAGCCGCTCCCCACAAGAGCGGACATGCAATCGGACAACCGGCCAAGTCATGTGGACGCTCCGAGCGTGGTAGGCCTTTAGAGGCTACAACCGGCAAAGAGCGCTGAGGAAGGTGCAACAAGAAGACGGCCGGCTCCAAAGGAAACCGGCCGCTTATTTACAGTCTGAGCCTTATTCGGCTCTAGAACGGGATTTCGTCGTCCAGGTCGGCCGAGAAGCTCTCGCGCGGGCCGCTGGGCTGGCTGCGCGGGGCGCCGCCGCCGAAGTTGCCGCCGCCCTGGCCGCCGCCGTAGCCGCCACCGCCGCCGCCCGAGCCGTAGCCCTCGTCATAGCCGCCGCCCGGCGCAGCGCCGGCGGCGTCGCCGCGGCCGCCCAGCATCGTCAGTTCGCCGCGGAACTTCTGCAGCACGATCTCGGTGGAGTACTTTTCCTGGCCCTGCTGGTCGGTCCACTTGCGGGTCTGGATCGAGCCCTCGATGTAGACGGTCGAGCCCTTGCGCAGGTAGCTCTCGGCCACCTTCACCAGGTTGTCGTTGAAGATCACGACCCGATGCCACTCGGTCTTTTCCTTGCGCTCGCCGCTGGAGCGGTCGCGCCAGGTCTCGGACGTGGCGATGCGCAGGTTGGCGACGCGGTCGCCCGAGTTGAGGGTGCGGATTTCGGGGTCGGCCCCGAGGTTGCCGACGAGGATGACCTTGTTGACGCTGCCAGCCATAGCGATGTCCTGTTCTCGCCCGGCGACCCAACGCGCCGGAATCTCGAGCGGAGACGTTAACGACTCAGCAAGGCGGAAATCAAGAATTGTTCACTAAACGTTCCTGTGAACAGAGGGCGGTTATCCACCGCCCTCTCCTGGCTTCCCACAGGTTTCGAGGGAACGACCTCAGCGCGCCGGCAGGGCGCCGGGCACGGCCAGGCGGCCGTCGCCGGTGCGCACCAGCGACATGAACCGGGCGCCTTCGTAGCTGTCGCCCAGATAGATGCCCTCGCGTTCCACGAAGATGAACTTGCCCTGATAGGAGCCGGTCAGCTGCTCCTTGCGGAGGCCCATGCGCAGGAAGCGGATGCGCATCCCTTCCAGCGTGGCCGCGCAGGTCTCCATGTTGGGCACGTTGCGTTCGACCGAGTTGAACTGCAGCGTGCCGTCCTTCTTCTCAATGACGTGGTTGCAGACGCCCTGGTCGAAGGGCGCGCGGGTGGCCTTGACGCAGCCAGACAGGCCGCTCGCGGCGACGCCGAGGGCCAGGACGGCGGCGATGGGGGAAACGCGCATCAGAGAACTCCTTCGGCCCAAGAGCCTTTCCCGACGGGAAAGGCTCTCATTCAAATATCCATAGCGCGGCCCGGGCGGGTCAACCGCCCAGACTTGACCCTGCCGCGCCCTAGCCGACGCTGGGAATGGCGCAGTTGGCGGCCTGTTCCACCACCAGGTGGAACGAACGGTTGTCGGACGACGCCTCGACGCGGCCCGGCAGCAGGCGAAGGGTCTCGTCGCCCCAGCGGCCGTAGGTGGCGCCGCCCGGGCGCTCGCACTTGCCGGCGAAGAGCTGCTGGATGCAGGCGTTCTGGGTGATCTCGCCCGGCAGCTTGTTCCACTGGCCGCCCAGATAGCGCTGGCAGACGGCCAGGGGCGCGCTCGGCGCCGAGGTCGCGCCCGAGGCGGCCGGGGTCGTCGCCGGGGTGGCGACGGGCGCGGCCACGGCGGGCGGCGGCAGCGGGGTCAGCACCGTGCCGGCCTGGTCGGCGGCGGCCAGGGCCCCGGTCTCGTCGACGCCGACGTCGAGGGCCCCGGTGGCCACGCCGTTCTTCTTGGCGCATTCGGCCAGGGTGGTCTCGCCCACGAACTGGCCGCCGACGAAGCAGCGCAGCGGACGGGCCGGATCGTTCAGCTTGGTGTCGTCCGAACGGCCGGTCTCGACGATCAGGCCGCCGCGCGAGGCCGGCGGATCCTCGGCCGGCTTGCGATCCTTGCCGCCCATCAGCGCAAAGGCCACGGCCAGGCCCGCGATAACCGCCAGGGCCGCTCCGCCGCCCAGCAGCACGCGTCGATCTTTGAGAAGTTCCATGCCCCCTGGCTACGACGCGTCGATGACGGTTTCAAGCGTCACGGCGGCCGCGAGGCCGTGCGGGGCCTAGCTGCCGCCGGTAAGGCGGTCGAGCGCGGCCTGGTAGTTGGCGATCTGGTTGGTCAGATAGGCCGGGGCCGTGCCGCCGGTCTTGCCCGAGGTGGTGCTCGAACCGTCGGCCTTCACGCCGTTGGCGATGTCGGCCATCTCGCGATAGGCGTTGCGGATCGCCGCGGTGGCCGACTTCAGCAGGTCGGCCGTGGTCGCCCGGGCCGTCTCGTCGACCAGGCTGAGCTCGGTGGGCAGCTTGAGGCCGTAGACCGGCCCCTTGCCGTCGGCCGAGACGGTGCGGCCGTCGTCGGTCTTGGTGTTGCGCACGATGCCCGAAGCAAGCCCAAGCGCGCTGAGCACGTTGCTGTCGCCCTTGCCCGGCAGCACCTCGACGGTCGAGGTGTTGTAGGCCGGGGTGATCTTCAGCTTGCGCATGTTGCCGTCGCTGGAGATCGACACCTTGGCGGCGTAGCCCGAGGCCCGGCGGATCTTGTCGGCCAGGGTGTCGAGCGTGTCTTCGGCGCCGATGGTGATGGTGGTCAGCGGGCCGCGCTCGCGGGTGCGGATCTGGAACGTGTCGCCCGGCCGCGCCGAGGTCGCCGAAACGATCTTGTCCGACTGGGTGTAGTTCATCGTCCCGCGCGGCAGGCCGAAGATGTCCAGCGCGCTGGAGCCGGAGGCGTCGACCGCGATTGAGGTCGGGGTGGCGTAGCCGTCCTTGCCGGTCAGGCGCTGTTCCCAGGTGGCGTCGCCGGTGGCCATGTCGATCTGGGCGACATAGCCGTCCTTGGTGCCGACCGTGGGCTGGCCCGCCAGGTCCTTGCCGGCCGAGCCGACCAGCCACACCTGGCCGTTGGAGACGGCCATGCCGGTGACCGTGTCGTCGCCCGTGCCGCCGTAATAGGCCAGGGTGTCGCCGGAGGTGCTGGTCAGGTCGAGCGAGACGCGGGCGACGAAACCGTCCGAACCGCCCGAGGCGGCTGACTTGACGTTGCCGACCGTCAGCGAGCCGTTGGTGGTGTAGCCGCCGACATAGAGCTGGCCGTTGTCGATGGTCAGGCCGGCGATGTCGCCGCCCTTCAGCGTGCCGAGGTCGCGCGTCGCGCCCACGGTCATGGTCGCGGCCTTGGTGTAGGTGACCGGCTTGGTCTCGTAGACCCCCGCCGCGTTCAGCGCGGTGCGGTTCTCGGTCACCACCGAAGTGGAGACGTCGAAGCTGCGCAGCATCGCCTCGCTGCCTTCCTTGCTGGCGACGATGACCTTGCCGCCGTCGACGACCATGCCCGAGACGGTGTCGTTCTCGGCGCTGCCGAAATGGGTTGTGAACAGGGCCTTGGGCGTGCCGGTGATGTCGGCCGCGAAGCCCGTCAGATAGTTGTCGTAGCCGCCCTTCGAGGCCGAGCCGGTCGCGCCGGGCAGGTCCGACTTGGTGCGGCCGGCCACATAGACGACGCCGTCCTGGCCAAAGGCGACGGCGGTGGCCTCGTCTTCCAGCAGGCCGCCGCGACGCACCGTCCAGGCCTCGTCGCCGGCGGCGTCGTACAGCGAGACGAAGCTGTCGGTGACCGTGCCGTTGCTGTCGGAATTGATCGGACCCGTGGTGGCGCCGGTCAGGGTTCCGGCGACCGAGCCGGCCACGGCCACCTTGCCGTCGCTCGACACGGCGATCGAATAGCCGGTGGCGGTGTCGGCCGCGCCCAGGCTGCGGGCGTAGAGCAGCTTGCCGGCCGAGTCGTACTTCATCAGGGCGACGTCCTGGTCGCCCTTGATGGTCTGGCTCTCGACGCTCTTTTCGACGTCGGCCAGCACGTAGATCGAACCGTCGGGGCCGGTGACGGTCTTGTGGACCTTGGCGACCGTACCCTCGAGCGTGTCGGAGAACACCTTGGTCCCGGCCGTCGCGCCCGAGCCGGCGCCGTACTTGGTCAGGGTGTTCTCGATGACCGCGTCGTCGGTCTTGGTGTCCTTGTCCGGGTCGGGGTTGCCGGCCTCGGTGGTGATGTAGACGGCGGGCTTGGAGACCGAGGCCGTGAAGTTCAGCTTCTCGATCGAATCGCCGCGGATACGCAGGGCGAAGTCGTCGCCGGTGGCCGGCAGCTTCACCGTCTGGCCGTTGACCGTGGTGGTGCGCGCCACGCCCGCCGTGCGCTCGACGGCGAAGGTGGTGTTGTAGCCGGCGGCCGAAAGCTTGTCGTTGAAGAAGCTGACCACGTTGGCCATGGTCCGCGGCTTGGAGCCCATCTCGGACAGGTCCATCTTCAGCGTCGTGGTCTCGCCGAACTTGGTGACCGCCATGTCGAAGCTGACGGCGCCCTTGAACTGCGGGACCTCGTCGTCGACCTGGCCGCTGTAGAGCGTGTCGGTGACGTAGCCGTAGACGTTCTTGGGGATGCCGACCGTCGACTTGTCGGTGGTCATGGCCGCGCCGGTGGTCAGGCGCATGTTCTCGCCGTTCAGGTTCTGAACGTAGTTGGTGAGCTCGGTCAGGCCCTTGGTCATCGCCGTCTGCAGGCGCTTGATCTCGCTGTCGGAGACGTTCTTGCCGCTGGCCTGGCCGGCGATCGCCGTCAGGGTGTTCAGGGCCTGGTAGGCGGTGAACAGCTTCTTGTAGTCGCCGGAAATGCCGGGCGAGGCCGCCTCGGCGGCGCCTTCGTCGATGAACTTGCGACCGTTCAGCGCCGACTTCACCAGGTCGCTGGCCTGGGTGGACACCGTGGTCCAGGGCGCGGCCGGAATGGCTTTCTTGCTGGATGACGACGAGGTCGTCCCCGTGGTCGTCGCCGTGGACGCAGTCGAGCCCGTCAGGCCGACCTTGGCCTGATAGTAGCTCAGCAGCGAACTGGTGTCGAAAGTGATCACGACAGCTTCCACGGAAGGCGCAATGCGCCACACAGCGGCAATCTACGGTTATGAACGCTGACGTTTCGTTAAGACGTGTGAATCGAACCCAGCGCCAGGCGGTTTCAGGCCGCGATCAGGTGGGCGTCGCTGAGCGAGCGCCGGGCCTCTTCGCGCAGGCCGGCCCATTCCTCGGCCAGTATGCCCAGCAGCACCACGTCGCGCGGCTCGCCGTTCTTCAGCACGTGGCCGCGCAGATAGCCCTCGCGGCGGAAGCCCGAGGCGGACTGGGCCTTCAGGGCCGCGTCGTTGTCGGCCATGACCTCGGCGAACACCTTGTGCAGGCCAAGCTCGCCGAAGGCGCGGTCGAGACCCAGGACCTGGGCCGCCCGCCCTACCCCGCGGCGACGGGCGTCGGCGGCGCCGACGAACCAGTTCCAGCTGGCCCGGCGGTGATGCGACAAAAGGCCCGTCAGGGTCAGCAGGCCGGCCGGCGCGCCGGCGCGCACGATCATCCAGCCGCGCATGTTGGGATTGGTGCGAAGGGATTCGAACCAGGCGGCGTGCGCCTCCCGGCTGGGGAAGGCGGCGTCCGACATCCAGCGATCGACCTCGGGCTCGGCGCGCCACTGAAACAGCACCGCCTCGTCTTCGTCCTTCAAGTCCCGCAGTTCGATCATGCCGAGCGAATCCCCTTGCGCCGCGACGTGCAGAGTAACCACGCAAAAAACGCCGGCCTAGGGAAAGACCGGCGTTTGTTGTGACAATTACGTTGGGGCAGCCTCAGCCGCCGCTGCCGAACAGCGACAGGATGATCTGCGGGGCGCTGTTGGCGATCGACAGGGCCTGGGCGCCGAGCTGCTGCTTGACCTGCAGGGCCTGCAGGCGGGCGCTTTCCTTGGCCATGTCGGCGTCGACGAGGTTGCCCACCCCGGTCTCCAGCACGTCGGACAGCTTGGAGACGAAGGTGTTGTGGGCGTCGATCTGCTTGGCCTGCGAGCCGATCGAGCCGACCGCCTGGTTGACCGAGGCGATGGTCGTGTCCAGCCGGGTCAGAACGGCCGTGGCCTGGGTCAGGGTGGCGATGCTGTCGGTGGCGACCAGGCTGTTGTTGGGGCTGCCCAGCGACAGGGTCTGCAGGTTCAGCGAGATGACGGTCTGGGCGTCGGCGTCGGCCAGGAAGGTGATGGAGGCGGTCTGGCTGCCGTCGAGGATGTTGGCGCCGTCAAAGGTGGCGCTGTCGACCACCTGGGTCAGGTTGCTCAGCAGGCCCTGGAAGTCGGCGTCGAGGGCCTTGCGGGCCGAGGTCGACAACGAGCTGTCCTTGGCGGCGACCACCTTCTCGCGCATCTGGTTGAGCAGGTCGGAGACCGACTCCCCGGCCGTCAGGGCGACGTCGGCGATCGAGGTGGCGCGGTCGAGGCTCATCTTGACCGAGGACAGGGCCGAGCGGTCGGCCTGCTGGTCCTGGGCGATCGACCAGACGGCGGCGTTATCCTTGGCGCTCGAGATCGCAAGGCCGGTGTTGATGCGGGTCTGGACGCCCGACATCTCTTCATTGGTCTTGTTCAGATTCTGCAGGGCGATCAGCGCAGGCTGATTGGTGTTCACGCTCAGCGTCATCACGATCTCCGAACGGCGTTCTCGCCGACTTACGAGGGAGCTCGGTACGCGATTCGGCGGCCGAGCAGGATCGACCGTGAACTTGCCGTTGCGGGGGTAAGAATATGGTTAACGCACGTAAACCATAACGCGCCTGCGACGTCGCGCCGCAAGCGTCGGTCGGAAAATCCTTACGCGATAAGGCCTTAGGTCAGGCCGTCATAGATCTTGCCGGGGCCGTAGGACGCGGCGTCCTTGAACCTCAGCACGTCTTCGCGGGGATATTGCTTAAGGGTTTCGCCGGTGCGCCGGTCCACCGTCTTGTAGACGTAGACCCCGCTGTCGATGTCTTCCTCGATCACCAGACGCAGGTCGCCGGGCTGAGGGCCGTTGTCGGCCTTCTGTTCGGCGGCGGTCGATGCGCCCTTGCGGGCCTCGGCCTTGCGGGCGTCGGAAACGACATCGCCGTCCGAGGACGAGCCTGGGACGGTGGGCGAAACGATCGGGTTTTGCGCGGACAACTCTTGAACCTGAGCCGTCAGCGCGGCTTTGCTTTCCATGTCTCCCATCGCCGCCGGTTCTCGGCGGCGCCTCTGTTACCCCCTCCCCGGCCGAGGCCGAAGGAGAGGCGGGGGCGGCCCGTGAGGACCGCCCCCTGCTCGTTCCTTATCGGAACAGGCTCAGGACCGTGCCGGTCGACTGGTTGGCGATAGAGAGCGCCTGGATGCCCAGCTGCTGCTTGGTTTGCAGGGCTTGGAGCTTGGCGCTTTCCTTGGCCAGGTCGGCGTCGACTAGGTTGCCCACGCCCGCGTCGAGGCTGTCTTGCAGCTTGCCGACGAAGGTCAGGTGGGTGTCCAGGCCGGTCGAGCTGGTGCCCAGCGAGGCCAGCTTGTTGGTCGTCGTCTGCAGAGCCGTGTCGATGGTCGCAATCATCGACTTGGCGGCGGCGGCGTCCGCGAAGGTGGTGCTGGTGCTCAGACCGATACCAGCCAGCGACAGGGTCTTGGAGTTCACCGTGATGGCGGTGCCGTCCGAGTTGGCCAGGAAGCTGAGCTTCGTGGTCGAACCGTCGATGATGCTGGCGCCGTTGAACTTGGCGTTGCTCACGGCCTTGGTGATCTGGTCGCGCAGCGAAGTGAAGTCAGACTTCAGGGCGTTGAACGAGGCAGTGTTCAGCGAGGTGTCGGAAGCGGCCAGGGCCTTTTCCTTCATCTTGCCGAGCAGGTCCGTGACGGTGTCGCCGGCGGCCAGAGCGACGTCGATCGTGGATTGACCGCGTTGCAGCGAGTCCTTCACGGCGTTCATCGAGGAGGCGGTGGCCGACTGGTTCTTGGCGGTGGCCCAGATAGCGCCGTTGTCTTTGGCGCTGCCGATCTTCTTGCCGGTGTTGATACGCTGTTGCGTAACGGCGAGATCGCTGTTGGTCGAGTTCAGGTTTTGCAGGGCGATCATCGCGCCCGAGTTCGTGTTGATGCTGTTCAGCGCCATAACGAATATGTTCCTATTTCAGGTTGTCCGACGTCATTTTGACTGCCGGGAGCGTTTTGCTCGCTGAACTAGGAAGCAACTACCGGGCCAATCCTGCCCACCCGGCGAAAAATTTTAAGCCATTGAAATTATTGCGTTATATGTTCATTTAGGACGTTGTCGCCCGGCAATTCCTGCCGACTTGAGGCGCCATCCGGCAAAAAGTGCCGGGCAGGTTTCAGCAGATGCGACCGTTTTGCCCACCCGAAGATCGACCGCCGATCGCCGGAAATCCGTGACCGGAAAAAGAAAACGCCGGGCGGCCTTTCGACCGCCCGGCGCTTGTCGCCGCCTTGGCGCTTCTTCGATCAACCCTTGAACAGGGACAGGATCGACTGGGGCGCCTGGTTGGCGATGGACAGTGCCTGCACGCCCAGTTGCTGCTTGGTTTGCAGCGACTGCAGCTTGGCGCTTTCCTTGGCCATGTCCGCATCGACCAGATTGCCGACACCGGCGTCGAGGCTGTCCTGCAGCTTGCCCATGAAGGTCAAGTGCATGTCCAGGCCGACCGAGTTGGTGCCGAGCGAAGCCAGCTTGTTCGTCGTCGTCTGCAGAGCCGTGTCGATGGTGGCGATCATCGTCTTGGCCGCAGCGGCGTTCGCGAAGGTCGTCGTCGCCGACAGACCGATGCCCGTGAGGGACAGGGTCCGCGAGGAGACGGTGAACGCAGAGCCCGTTTCGTTCGCCAGGAATTCCAGCTTGGTGGTCGAACCGTCCACCACGCTGGCGCCGTTGAACTTGGCGTTCGTCACGGCCTTGGTGATCTGGTCACGCAGGGACGTGAAGTCAGCCTGAAGGGCGTTGAACGAGGCGGTGTTGAGCGAGGTGTCGGAAGCGGCCAGAGCCTTTTCCTTCATCTTGCCCAGCAGATCGGTGACGGTGTCGCCTGCAGCCAGAGCAACATCGATCGTCGACTGGCCGCGCTGGAGAGAATCCTTCACGGCGTTCAACGAGCTCGACGTCGCGCTCTGCATTTCAGCCATCGACCAGATCGCGCCGTTGTCCTTAGCGCTCGAGATCTTCTTGCCGGTGTTGATGCGTTGCTGGGTTGTGGTCAGCTCCGAGTTGGTGGCGTTCAGGTTCTGCAGCGCGATCATCGCGCCGGCATTGGTGTTGATGGAGTTGGCGATCATAGGAACCTACCATTTTGGTGGAGAGCCCCGGCATTTTGCCGGTCGGGCGTTTTGCCCGCAGGAACCATCGCAAACGGCAGGCCAGTTCAGGCCAACGCGGGCCAAATCGTAATCGATTGAAATAAAACGGAAATTTTGAAGCGCGAGCCGGAAACGAAACCGCCCGGCGAATGCAACATTCGCCGGGCGGCAGGTTTTTCCGAAGAGAGGCGGCAATCGGCGCCGAGCGGCGCCGCAAGCCCGATCAGGCGGCTTCGGCGCGAGCGGCCAGGCCCTGCATGATCATGCGGTTGATCTCGATCAGAGGCTCGAAGTCCTCTTCCTTGCGCATGACCAAGCTCGAGTGCCGGCTGACCCAGAGGCTCAGCGAGATGATGCTCGCGCGCAGTTCCTTGGGCATGGTGTTTTCCGGCAGCGAGCAGTCGGTCGCCAGCGCGGACCAGACACGACGGTTCCAGTCCAGAGCGTGGATACGCTTCTGGATGTCGCCATCCTCGGCTTCCGAAGCCTCCATGAGGGCCCGAGTCACCTGTCCGAACAGACGGTACTCGACCTCTCGCGGATTCTCAGTCCTGGTCGCCGCCTGTTGGTAGGCCCGAAGAGACATTCCCCAACCTCTCGTCTTCGTAATCGATCAGCTTACGGCTCAGCATGAGCGCCTTGTAGTATTCACGCGCCATGACGTGTTTCGAGATCGCGATGCAATCGGCCAGAACGGCCGCATTGCGCACCACGCCCATGAACTCGGTCAGGCGGGTGGCGAACTCGTCGTAGTATTTCTCGGCGCCGGCCTCTTCCAGGTACATCATCATGACCGGGAAGTAGATCCGACGCGAGGGCGTGGTGACCTGGTCGGGCTGCATGATGTCCTTCTCACGCAGCACCGAGGCCTTGTTCTGGAGGACCAGCACGCCGCGACGATCGCCGTTCTGCACGACCGCCCCGTTCAACACGAATTTCTCGCCGGGCTTCAGCGACAGCTTCAAAGGCACTTTTGGCCGCTCCTTCCATCGCTGCGCCCGTCCGCCGTGATGGCGGTTCGCCGGAATGGCGTTCAATCGGGACCCTAGGTCGCCGTGGGTTAACGCCTTGTTGCCGCCGACGCGACCGTAAGTCGCAGCTTAGGACTCAATTAAGCATACTCGCCCAGAGGATGAAGTCATCCAATCGCCCAAGGTGGTCGCATGTCCCGCAATCTCGGCTTCGGAATCTCGGCCGCCGCCCTCGCAGCCGCCGAAGAAGCGGCCGGCGAAGGCGTCCACCTGGGCCTTCGCGCCGAACAGCTGGGCGATTCCGCCTCGTCCGATTCGATCGCCCGCCTGAACCTGGAAGCCCGCGCCGTCCGCGATCATGAGAGCGTGAAGCTGCTCAACCGCGCCATCGTCGCCGTGCAGCAGGGCGACTACGCCCGCGCCGAGAAGAACGCACTCAAGGCCCTCAAGAAGGACGAACGCACGGGCGTGGCCTGGCACGTCCTGGCCGTGGCCCGCGAAAAGCTCGGCGACTTCGCCTCCTCCATGCAGTGCTACGAGGCCGCGCTGCAGCTTCTGCCCAGCCAGGGTCAGGTGGCCGGCGACCTTGGCCGCCTGGCCTTCCGCCTGGAAATGCCCGACATCGCCGCCAAGCTCTTCATGCATTACCTGAACGAGCGGCCCGGCGACCTCGAGGGGGTCAACAACCTGGCCTGCGCCCTGCGCGACCTGAACCAGGAATCGGCGGCGATCGACGTCCTCAAGCCCGCCATCCAGGCCAATCCCGAGGTTCCGGCGCTGTGGAACACCCTGGGCACGGTGATGTGCAGCATGGGCGAGGGCCGCACCGCCCTCACCTTCTTCGACGAGGCCCTGCGCCTGTCGCCCAACTTCGGCAAGGGCCACCACAACCGCGCCTTCGCCCGCCTCGACCTGGGCGACGTCGAGGGCGCCCGGGCCGACTGCGAGGCCGGCATCGCGGCCGCCGAATCGGCCGAGGACCT
Organism: Caulobacter sp. GW821-FHT09B11; assembly: GCF_059418205.1. NCBI lineage: Bacteria > Pseudomonadati > Pseudomonadota > Alphaproteobacteria > Caulobacterales > Caulobacteraceae > Caulobacter > Caulobacter sp. GW821-FHT09B11. The sequence continues at coordinate 18,366 of NZ_JBWKPK010000045.1, forward strand.
GGCGACCATGCGCTTCGCCCACTCGACCATCCTGCTGGCCCTGGGCCGCGTGGCGGAGGGCTGGGAGGCCTACCGGGCGCGTCTCAACCCCGAACTGCCCGGCGCGCCGCACTATCCGATGCCCGTCCGCGCCTGGGAGCCCGGCGAGGACCTGGCCGGCAAGCGCCTGCTGGTCCTGGCCGAGCAGGGCCTGGGCGACGAGGTGATGTTCGCCAACACCCTGCCCGACGTCATCGAGGCTCTCGGCCCCGACGGCGCGCTGTCGGTGGTGGTCGAGCGCCGCCTCGTCCCGCTGTTCGAGCGCTCGTTCCCGCAGGTTCAGGTCAGCGTCCACCGCACGGTCGCCTATCAGGGCCGCACCTATCGCAACGCGCCCTTCGTCGAGGACTGGTCGAAGATCGACTGCTGGGTCCCGATGGCCTCGCTGCTGCAGACCTTCCGCCCGACCGCCGAGGCCTTCCCGGCCCGCGAGCGCTTCCTGACGCCCGATCCCGCGCGCGTCGCCCACTGGAAGACGGTGCTGGAGAGCGCCCCGCCCGGACCCAAGGTCGGCCTGCTGTGGAAGAGCCTGCGCCTGAACGCCGAGCGCGCGCGCCAGTTCTCGCCGTTCGAGCTGTGGGAGCCGGTGCTGAAGACGCCCGGGATCTCGTTCGTGAACCTGCAGTACGGCGACTGCGACGAGGAGATCGCCTACGCCCGCGACCATCTGGGCGTCAAAATCTGGACCCCGCCGGGCATCGACCTGAAGCAGGATCTCGACGACGTCGCCGCCCTCTCCTGCGCGCTGGACCTGACGCTGGGCTTCGCCAACGCCACCATCAACCTGGCCGGCGCCTGCGGCGCGCCGATCTGGCTGCTGACCGGCGCGGCCGCCTGGACGCGCCTGGGGACCGACCACTATCCCTGGTACCCGCAGGCCCGCTGCTTCGTCGCCCCCAACTACGACGACTGGCGGCCGATCATGGCGCAGGTGTCGGAAGCCTTGGGCGAGTTCGCCGACTGAGGAAGCCAAACCCTCGTCCTTCGACAAGCTCAGGATGAGGGTTTTACTGCGCGGCCTCGCAATGATCCTCACCCTGAGCCTGTCGAAGGGCGAGGATCAAGCTCAGTCCTGGCGGTCCTGAAAACTCCGGAACACCCTCAGCCGGGGCGGGTTTGACTCCGTGATGGGCGGCGATCGCGCCGCTCCAGCAGGAGACCCGCCATGCCCCCGGAAACCGACTTCGAGCCCCAGGACGTCGCCGAGGTCCTGGACGAGACCAACCTGACCGAAGACGGCGAGGACATCGCCAATTTCGACGAGATCGACGACGTCTACGACGTCACCCAGGCCGAGGATGACGCCTCGGAAGACGAGGACGAGGATCTCGACCTCCTCGACGACGACGAACTCGTGGACATCGACGACGAACTGGAAGCCGGCCGCGACGACGAGGGCCTCGACGTCGAGCGTGAGCCGCTGGATCCGGTCGGCGGCGGCCTGTCGGACGAGGACCAGATCTCGGACGACGACGAAGAGCCCTCCGACTACGAGTCGACGCGCCTGGCCGACGACGACATCGAAGCCCTGGGCTACGACAAGCGCGGCTAGGGCCGCGAAGACGGGTCGGGTCCGCGATCAAAACATTCTAGCCGCGCGTCAAAGGCGGCGCATAATTCCGCTCCGCCAGGAGACCTCCCATGTCCGATCCCAAACCCGACGCCCCTGCCCCGGAAGATACGGAAAACCTCGAAGAACAGCTGGAGGAAGGCCTGGAAGATAGCTTCCCGGCCAGCGATCCACCGTCGGTGGCCCGCCGTCATCGCCAACCGCCGCAGAACCCGGCTTGATCCGGAAGACCGATGCTCTGTAGGTTAGACTGACGTTTTGAACACTTGTTCGATGCGCGCCCGACGCAACGGGCGCGCAGTCAGGAATACCAGATGAGCCAGCGCTTCGAAGGCACCGCCGACTACGTCGCCACCGAGGACCTCAAGGTCGCCGTCAACGCCGCCGTGGCGCTTGAACGCCCGCTGCTGATCAAGGGCGAGCCCGGCACTGGCAAGACCGTGCTGGCCTATGAAGTGGCCAAGGCGATGAACGCCCCGCTGCTGACCTGGCACATCAAGTCGACGACCAAGGCCCAGCAGGGCCTCTACGAGTACGACGCCGTCACCCGCCTGCGCGACAGCCAGCTAGGCGACGAGCGCGTCAAGGACGTGAAGAACTACATCAAGAAGGGCAAGCTCTGGGAGGCGTTCGAGAGCGAGCAGCGCCCCGTGCTGCTGATCGACGAGATCGACAAGGCCGACATCGAGTTCCCCAACGATCTGTTGCAGGAACTCGATCGCATGGAGTTCTTCGTCTACGAGACGGGCGAGACCATCAAGGCCAAGGTGCGGCCGGTGATGATCATCACCTCCAACAACGAAAAGGAGCTGCCGGACGCCTTCCTGCGCCGCTGCTTCTTCCACTACATCCGCTTCCCCGAGGAGCAGACGATGCAGGCCATCGTCGACGTGCACTTCCCGGGCATCAAGCAGAAGCTGGTCGCCGAGGCCCTGCGCATCTTCTACGACATGCGCAAGGTTCCGGGCCTGAAGAAGAAGCCGTCGACCTCGGAACTGCTCGACTGGCTGAAGCTGCTGCTGGTCGAGGACATCGACGAGACCGTGCTGCGCGAGAAGGATCCGACCAAGCTGATCCCGCCCCTGCACGGCGCCCTGCTGAAGAACGAGCAGGACGTGCACCTGTTCGAGCGCCTGGCCTTCCTGGCCCGCCGCGAAAGCGGAGCCCGCCCGGGCCAGTAGGACGCGCGCGACGAGCATCCACTCGTCGAAAGATTGAGCCTGGACGCGCGCTCCCTCGTCGGCCAAAGCTTGGCCGTGGTTTGGGAGGCGTACATGAAGTCCTGGGCGTGGATGATCTTGGGCATGAGCGTGCTGGCGACGCCGGCCCTGGCGCGGGAGGCCTGCGAGGCGCGCCCCGCGGCCGCAGCCATCACCCTGCCCTCGACCGACATGCAGCGCGACCTCGTCACCCTGATGTCGCTTGGACCCGCGCTCGAGGCAAAGCCCATCCAGCGCAAGGCGCTGCTGAAGGCCAAGGCCAAGTGCGACCACCCCGCCTTCGAGGTCGGCGGCCTGCCCTACGCCGTCTTCGAGACCGCCGCCGTATCACCGGCCCTGGTGGTGCGCAGCGCCAACGCCGACGCGCCGATCTTCTTCGTCGCGCCGTTCGTCGACATCACCCCGCTGGTGATGTCCGAGCTGGGCAGGGACAAGGACGCCAAGGCGCCGGCCGCCACCCACCTGCTGGCCGTTTCCACCAAGGATGGCGCTTCGGTGCTGCGGATCTATGCCGGGCAGCCCGACGCGGCGACCGTGCAGGCCGACGCGCTGGCGGCGCTGCAAGGCCGCATTCCGCCGCTGGTCAGCCGCGACGCGCGCGGCAAGAACATCAGCATCAACGTCCAGGCCAACGCCTACCAGGGACCCAAGTCGGAGCCCGGCGCCACGCCGCCCCCGGGGACGGGCGTCGCTCCGCCGGTCACCAGCGCCACGCCGCAGAACGAGAGCTTCAGCAACCGGGACGACGGCGGCGCCCTGCACACGGCCAGCGGCTTCACCTGCCCAGCCGAGATCGACGGCTTCAAGCGCGAGCGGCTCACCGTCTACGACGCCGCCCAGGGCGGACGCGACGTCAGCTGCGGCTACGGCTCTCCGACGGCCACGGCCACGCTCTACCTGACCCGCCTGCCCGAGCAGTACACCCTGACGCGGGTGTTCGGCGCCTATGTCGACCAGGCCAAGGACCACACGCCGTCGGTCGGCGACATCGCCGACCCCTATCCCGCCTCGGAGGGCGGTCCGCGCCGGATGGGCAGCTTCTGGCGCGACACCAAGGGCCGCAGCGAAGGCCTGTGGCTGGTGCAGATCGGCCCCTGGTTCGCCAAGCTGCGGGTCACCTACGGCGACACCGGCAAGGACCAGGTGCGCCGGCTGGCCGCCGACCTGCTGGGCGCCGTCGACGCACAGATCAAGCCGCCGACGGTCTGACGCCGTTACCACGATTTCATTGGACGCAGGTCGCTGACCCGCACACCTTCGCGCCGAAAGCGAAGGACCACTTCTATGCGCCTCATTCTCGTCCTGGCCGCCAGCGCCGCGGCCCTGGCCGCCTGCTCCCCGGTCGTCTCGGTGAAGACCGACAAGCATGAGCGCGTGGTCCACCGCAAGGAACCGCTGCGGGCGATCTCGCGGCTGGACTGCCCCGAGAAGCAAGGCGGCCTCAAGCGCGTCTCGGTCGCGCCCGACGGCCGCTCGTGCCAGTACGTCGGCGATCAGTCGGAGGTCAGCCTGCGCCTGGTCGACTTCCAGGGCGACGACGCCGAGGCCGCCCTCGCCCCGATCGAAGCCGAGCTGAAGACCCTGATGCCGCAGCTGAAGTCGCCGACCGCGCCGACCCCGTCCGGCGGCAAGAACAGCGCCCACATCAAGCTGCCCGGCCTCAGCATCGACGCCCGCGACGAAGGGGCCGACATCCGCATCGGCGGCATGACCATCAACGCCAACGACGGCGATGCCCAGGTGCGGGTCACCAAGAACGTCACCGAAAGCGGCGGCGGCAAGACCACCAAGGTCGAGGAGCGCAAGGACGGCGGCCACGAGAGCCGCACCGTCCAGGTCAGCTCCAGCGACGATGGCGACGGCGACGTCTCGATCCACGCCAACGACGACGGCGCGGTGATCCAGCAGCGCCGCAAGGCCAAGGACGGCGTCCGCGCCACCCTGGTGCTGGCCAGCGACAAGGCCCCGACCGGCTATCACCTGGCCGGCTACGAAGCCCGCGGCCCGCAAGGCGGCCCGCTGGCCGTGGCCGTGGTCAAGGCCAAGCGCCGCGACAGCGAGGACGGCGACCTGTTCAAGGCCATGAAGGCGCTCGTGCGCCACAACGTGGGGGGCTGACGCTTCCTTCTCCCCTTGCGGGAGAAGGTGTCGACGAAGTCGACGGATGAGGGGTCTCTCAAAAGCAAGACGCCGCGACAGCTGATCGGCTGTCGCGGCGTTTCTGTATGTGAGACCCCTCACCCGACCTCCCTTCGGGAGGCCACCCTCTCCCGCAGGGGGAGAGGGAACTCAGATCGGCGTCACTTCCATGACCTTGTAGGTCAGCGGGCGGCCGTCCTCGTCGGTGACGGTGACGTATTCGCCGACCGCGAAGCGGTGCTGGCCGAGGCGATGCACGGGCTCGTCGTCGATCTGGTCGTCCTCGTCATAGTCGAAGAACCAGCGCTCGCCGCGGCGGGCCAGGCGGCCGTCGGCGGCGTCCTCGTCGGGGGCGAAGCGGCGGACGGCGCAGTCCTTCCTGGCCTTGGCGTACTCGGCCTCGTCCAGATGGCCGTCGTCGGTAAGCGGCGCGGTCAGGGCGTAACCCCGATGGTCGTCGCCGCCGGCGAACTCGGTGCCCGGATTGCGGGCCAGGCGCATGACGATGCGCGACAGGGACATGGACTGCCTCCTTCTTCTTGCTTGGAAAATCAGTGCGACAGGAAGAGCGACGGCCCGTCGGCGTTCAGCAGGCTGCGGGTCGTGCCGCCGAAGATGAACTCCTGCAGGCGCGGGTGGCCGAAGGCGCCGGCGACCAGCACCTCGGCCCCTTCCACGCGCGCGGCTTCCAGCAGCAGCTTGGCCGCGTCGTGCGCGCCCTCCAGCACCCGAACCTGCGCGGTGACGCCGCGGGCGGCCAGGAAATCGACCATCCGGGCCAGCTCGAAGCTGCGCGACGAGGCCGCCGGCGCGCCGGCCACCACCACGCGCGAGGCCTTCTGCAGCAGCGGCAGGGCCGTGCGCAGGGCGCGGCTGGCCTCCTTGCCGCCGTCCCAGGCGACCAGCACCGTGCCGCCGACCTTAAGGCCGGGACGCGCCACGAGAACGGGCCGCTGCTCGTCGGCGATCATCTGCTGGAAGGCTTCCGCGAGAGGACCCTTGCCGCGCGCCGCCGCGTCGTCGAACACGATCACGTCCGACAGCCGGCACTCCATGGCCAGGCCCGCCCACACCGGCGATTCCAGGGTGGTGACCCGGGCGCGCGGATAGCCGACCGAGGCGACCAAGGCCTCGACGGCGTGAGCGCCCTCGACGGCGGCTTCCTTCAGGCTTTCCAGCGCGGTGACCTGCACCCCGCCCATGAACCCCTCGCCCATCCACGGCATCAGGTCGGCCACGTCGGCCGGCGCGTGGATGGCGGCCAGTTCGGCGTCGAAGCCGGCGGCCAGTTCGGCCGCGGCGCGCAGAACCCCTTCGTCGGACTTGGCCCCAGCCAGCGGCGCCATGATTCTCGCCCAGCTCATGATCCATCCTCCAAATCGCCGGCGCGCGACGGGCGCCGAAATCGGTCCCCGCGCCCTGCCGTAACGCGCCTTTGCGCGCTTTCTGACAAAACGCATTTCCACAGGCGTCGGCCCGGGCCATCATTGATCTTCATCAAGCGATGCGGCACTCAAACCACCTTCACCGTAAGGAACGATCTCGTGGCCAAAGGGCTGCATAAGGGCCAGCCGAGAGCGTGGCAGCGGATGCTTTCGGGCCGCAGGCTGGACCTGCTGGACCCGTCGCCGATGGATATCGAGATCGAGGACATCGCCCACGGCCTGGCGCGGGTGGCCCGCTGGAACGGCCAGACGATCGGCGAGCACGGCTTCTCGGTGGCCCAGCACAGCCTGGTGGTCGAAGAGATCGCCGCCCACATCAAGCCCGACCTGGAGCCGCGCTGGCGGCTGGCGGCCCTGCTGCACGACGCTTCCGAATACGTGATCGGCGACATGATCAGCCCGTTCAAGGCGGCGCTGGGCGTGTCGTACAAGGACTTCGAGGCCCGGCTGGAGGACGCCATCCACATCCGCTTCGGCCTGCCGGTGAAGACCCCGGCCCCGATCAAGAAGCTGATCAAGCAAGCCGACCGCGCCTGCGCCTTCTTCGAGGCCACCCAGCTGGCGGGCTTCGAGCACGCCGAATCCCTGTCGATCTTCGGCGCGCCGCCGGCCGGCTACGACCTTAAGATCATCCCCCAGCCCCCGTTCGAGGCCCAGGCCCGCTACGTCCAGCGGTTCCACGTGCTGTCGAAGGCGGCCGGCTACGAATCCTCTCCAAGCGCCGCGTTCGAGACGGAATGATCGGCGAGACCGAATGACCGGCCCAGGCGCCTCATCAGCCGTCGTCATCGGCCTGTCGGCCGTGGTCGTGGCCGTGCGCGACGGCGAGGTCGTGGTCCTGACCGTGCGCCCGCACGACGCCGTCACCGACGTCGCCTCGCCCCTGCCCGGCCTGCCCTTCGGTCCGTTCGACCCGGCCGGCCACCGCACGTTCGAGCTGGCCCTGCGCGCCTTCGTCACCGAGCAGACCCGCTTCCAGCTGGGCTATGTCGAGCAGCTCTACACCTTCGGCGACAAGGGTCGTGACGCGCCGCGGGCCGAGGTCGGCGCGGGCGCGGCGCGCGTCGTCTCGATCGGCTATCTGGGCCTGACGCCCAAGGCCACCGACACCCAGGCCCCAGACACCGTCTGGGCCCCGTGGACCCGGTTCTTCCCTTGGGAGGACTGGCGCGCCGGCCGCCCCGCCCTGCTCGACGAGGCCATCGCCCCAGCCCTGCGCCGCTGGGCCGGCGACGACGCCGACCGCTTGGCCCGCGCCCGCTTGGCCTTCGCCCTGGACGGCGCGCCGTGGAACGAGGAACGGGTGCTGGAGCGCTACGAGCTGCTCTATGAGGCGGGCCTCGCCCCCGAAGCCGCCCGCGACCGGGCCCGCGCCGACGGCCACGACCCGGCCGAGCCCGAGGCCCTATCGGCGGCCCTGGGCGAGCCGATGATCTCCGACCACCGGCGGATCCTGGCCACCGGGCTTTCCCGCCTGCGCGGCAAGATCAAGTACCGCCCGGTGGTGTTCGAACTGACGCCCGCCGAGTTCACCCTCTCGACCCTGCAGCGCACCGTCGAGGCCATCGCCGGCGTGCCCCTGCACAAGCAGAACTTCCGCCGCGTGGTCGAGCGCGAGGACCTGGTCGAGGGCCTGGGCCGCCTCGACAGCGAAACCGGCGGCCGCCCGGCCGAGCTGTTCCGCTTCAGGCGCGAGATCCTGGGCGCCCGCCAGGCCGGCGGCCTGTCGCTGCCGCTGCTGCGGGAATAGGCCGCTCCCTAAACTCCCGTCATTCCCGCCCTTGTGGCGGGAATGACGGGAGAAGTAGAGGGCGGTTGACGCCCGCTGCAACCTGCGGCCGACTGCGGTCATGAAGATCGACATACGCATCCTGGCCGCGGTCGGCGCGGCCGTGATCCTGCTCGGCACGGGCCTGGGCCTCGTGGCCTACGTGTTCCACGACGCCGCCGACGAGGCGGTGGAGGACCGAGGCGACGACCAGCTGGCGATCGCCGGCGGCAAGATCGCCGTGCAGAACCGCTTCCCCGAAGCCACGGCCATCGTCTTCGGCAAGGTCTTCACCCACCAGGACGGCGACGTCGTCTCGGTGTGCGGCCAAGTCGACATCCAGCAGGAGCAGGACAGCTTCGACGGCCCCGAGCGCTTCGTCTGGTCCGATGGTGCGCTGGTGATCGAGGAGGCGGACGGAACGGATGCCGTCAACGCCAAGTGGGCGGATGTGTGTGAGTGACCGCCCTGGCGGGCGGCCCCCTCAGTCGCTCCGCGACAGCTCCCCCAGAGGGGGAGCATCTTGATGAAGCGCCGACCTAGATCCTCCCCCTCTGGGGGAGGTGGCCCGGAGGGCCGGAGGGGGCGCCGCGAAGCGGCCTACCCCCCCACCAACCCGAAATCCGCCACCTGGCCCATGGCCGCGCGGACGGCGGCGAGGGTCTTGAGGCGGTTGTCGCGGTGCTCGGGGTCGTTGACGAAGACGCCGTCGAGATAGGCGTCGACCGGCCCGCGCAGCTCGGCCAGCTGGGCCATGGCGCCGGTGAAGTCCTCCTTGGCCAGGGCGTCCTTCAGCGGGCGGTCCAGCAGGCGCAGGGCCTGGTAGAGCCCGACCTCGGCGGCGCTGTCCGCGGCCGGCTCCTCGGCCTGACCTTCCGGCAGCGGCCCCTTCTTCTCCTCGGCCTTGAGGATGTTGGAGGCGCGCTTGTAGCCGGCCAGCAGGTTCTTGCCGTCGTCGGTCTTCAGGAAACCGTCCAGGGCCTCGACCCGCGCGACGATCCGCACGAGGTCGTCGTCGCCCAGGGCGAACACGGCGTCGACCAGGTCGTGGCGCTTGCCCTGGTCCTTCAGGGTGACCTTCAGGCGGTCGGCGAAGAAGGCCAGCAAGCTTGAAGCAACGGCGACCTCTTCTCCAGTAGGTGCACCACCATACTCATATAGGGCGTGAAGTGCATGATATTCGGAAAGCAGTCCGGCCCTCTGCGACACCGTAGAGTCGCCATCATACTCCACCACTTCGGAAGCTGATTGCGTTGCAGTCCAGTTTCTATCGAGCTCGACCCGTCGCGCTTGCTTGGCAAGGATAGTGGCCAACTCCGCCTTGCGCCCTATCTCCAGAAGCGTCCGGATCACGCCCAGCGCCGCGCGACGCAGCGCATAGGGATCCTTGCTGCCCGTCGGCTTCTCGTCGATGGCGAAGAACCCGACCAGCGTGTCCAGCTTGTCGGCCAGGGCCACGGCCACGCTCAGCGGCGCGGTCGGGACGGCGTCGGAGGGGCCTTGCGGCTTGTAGTGGTCCTGGATCGCCGCGGCGATCTCGGGGTCGAGGCCGAAGTGGCGGGCGTAGTAGCCGCCCATGATCCCCTGGAGCTCAGGGAACTCGCCGACCATCTGCGAGGTCAGGTCGGCTTTGGCCAGGCGCGCGGCTTCCTTGGCCTTGTCGACATCGGCGCCGACCAGGGGCGCGATCTCGCCGGCCAGGGCGACGATGCGCTCGACGCGCTGCTTCATCGTGCCGAGCTTGGCGTGGAAGGTCACGCCGTCCAGCTTGGCCAGCCACGGCTCGAAACCGGTCTTGACGTCCTCGTCCCAGAAGAAGCGGGCGTCCGACAGGCGCGACGACAGCACCTTGGCGTTGCCGGCGGCGATCACCTTGCCGCCGTCCTTGGCCTCGATATTGGCCACGGTGATGAAGTGCGGGGCCAGGCCCGCCTCGCCCGGCTTGCGCACGGCGAAATACTTCTGGTGGGTGCGCATCGAGGTGCGGATCACCTCGGGCGGCAGGTCGAGGAACGACGGGTCCATGTCGCCCAGCACCGGGGTCGGCCATTCGGCCAGGCCCGCGACTTCCTCGAGCAGGCCGATGTCCTCGACCAGCTCCAGGTGACGGGCGAAGCACAGGGTCTTGCAGCCTTCGAGGATGCGCTGCTTGCGCTCCTCGACGTCCAGCACCACGAAGTGGGCCTCCAGGCCCGCCGCATACTCGTCGAAGTCCTTGGCCACGAAGGGTTTGGCTTCGCCCATGAAGCGGTGACCCTCGGTGACGTCGCCGCTGGCGATGCCGTCGATGCTGAACGGCACCACTTCACGGTCGAGCACGCATAGGATCCGCTTCAGCGGACGCACCCAGCGCAGCTTGCCCGTGCCCCAGGTCATCGACTTGGGCCAGGCGAAGCCGCGGACGATGGCTTCCACCATCTCGGCGACGATCTCGGCGGTCGGGCGGCCCTTCTTCTCGACGAAGGCCATCCAGACGCCGTTCTGCTCGACCAGCTGGTCCTGCGTCAGGCCGGCCTTGCGCAGGAAGCCGTCCATGGCCTGCTGCGGGGCGCCGACGCGCGGGCCCTTCAGCTCTTCCTTGCGGTCGGCCTGGGCCAGCGGCAGGCCTTCGGCCACCAGGGTCAGGCGGCGCGGACCGGCGAAGGTCTTCAGGGCCTCGGGCAGGAAGCCGGCGGCGGCCAGGTGTTCGCGCGCCATGCGCTCCAGGTCCTTGGCGGCCTGGCCCTGCATGCGGGCGGGGATCTCTTCGGAGAACAGTTCGAGAAGCAGTTGGGGCATTGGAGTTACGCGGCTTCCTGCAGCTCGACCCACTTCTGGGCGCACATCTTACAGAGGTCGCGGATGCGGCCGATGTAGCTGGCGCGCTCGGCGACGGCGATCGCGCCGCGGGCGTTCATCAGGTTGAAGAGGTGGCTGGCCTTGAGGACCATGTCATAGGCGGGCAGGACGAGGGTCTCGTTCTTGTAGGAGCGGGCCAGCATCAGCGGCACCTGCTGCTCCATCTGCTCGAACTGCTGCTTGAGCACAGAGACGTCATAGCCGTGGAAGTTGGCTTCCGACTGCTGGCGCTCGTTGGCCAGGAAGACGTCGCCATAGGTCAGCGCGCCCAGCGGCGAGTCCGGATCGTTGAACGGCAGGTCGTAGACGTTGTCGACCCCGAACACGTACATGGCCAGGCGTTCCAGGCCGTAGGTCAGCTCACCGGCCACCGGGCTCACGTCCAGGCCGCCCACCTGCTGGAAGTAGGTGTACTGCGACACCTCCATGCCGTCGCACCAGACTTCCCAGCCCAGCCCCCAGGCGCCGACGGTGGGGTTTTCCCAGTCGTCCTCGACGAAGCGGATGTCGTGGGTGCGCAGATCCAGGCCGATGGCCTCCAGCGAGCCCAGATAGAGGTCCTGCATGTCAGCCGGGTTCGGCTTCAGGATCACCTGGTACTGGTAATAGTGCTGCAGGCGGTTGGGGTTCTCGCCATAGCGGCCGTCGCCCGGACGGCGCGAGGGCTGGACGTAGGCCGCGTTCCACGGCTTGGGGCCGAGCGCGCGCAGCACCGTGGCCGGGTGCAGCGTCCCCGCCCCCACTTCCACGTCGTGCGGCTGCAGGATCACGCAGCCCTTTTCGCTCCAGTAGTTGTGGAGCGTCAGGATGAGGCTTTGAAATGATTTGGGGGCGGCGGGCATGACGTCCGAACAAGGGCCTGAAAAAAGTCGGCGGACCATAGGGCCCGCCGACTGTCGCTTCAAGCGAAGGGGACGTCGTTTGTTACACCCCGTTCGAACTTAGTTGCCCTTGGCGGCCGAGCGCTTGCCGGCGTTGGACATCGGCGAGCCGTACGCCTTGCGGTTCTCGGGCGTGTCGGCGACCGGCGGGTTGGAGACCACGTTGGCGTCGCCGGCCTTGAGGGTCGCCTGCTGCTCGGGGTTCAGCGACGAGGCCGGCAGAGTCGCCGAGGTCGGCGCGGCCGTGCCGGTGTCGGCCGCCGGCGCCGTGGTCGCGGCGGTCGCGGCGGTCGGATCGGCCGCGGCCGGGGCCGGCGCGGTCGTCGGATTCAGGGCCTGGTCGGCCGGGGCGTCGGTGGCCGACGGGGTCGCGGCCTGGTCCGGAGCGGGCGCCGGCGCGGCCTGGGCGGCGACGTCGGAACCGGCGTCGGTGGCCGACATCACGTCGGCGCTGGCGGTCGTCGAGGCCATGCTGGTGGCGGCGTCGTCCGTCGCGGCGGCGGCCTGGATCGGCACGTCCTTGGGGATCAGCACCTTGTCGACCACGTGCAGCACGCCGTTGGTGGCCAGCACGTCGGCCTGGACGATGTTGGCGCCGTCGACCATCGGGGTCGCGCCGCTGCCGTCCAGCGTCACCGACGAGCCCTCGACGGTCTTCACCTCGCCCTTGGCGCCCTTGATCTTGGTGCTGTCCACCTTGGTGTTGATCACGTGGTAGGTCAGCACCTTCTGCAGTTGGGCGGCGTTGGCCGGTTGCAGCAGGCGGTCGAGCTCGCCGGCCGGCAGGGCCGCGAAGGCCGCGTCGGTGGGGGCGAACACCGTCAGGTTCGGATTGCTGGCCAGCACGCTGGTCAGGTTGGTGGCGTCCAGGGCCTTGAGAAAGGTCGTGAACTGGCCCGAGGCCTTGGCCGTGGCGATCAGGTCGCCGTTGGGGGTCACCTTGGCGGCCGGCGTCGCCGGGGCGGCGGTGGTCGCGGGCGGCGGAGCGGCGGGCGGCTGGGCCGGGGCCGCCGTCTGGGCGACGGCGACGCCCGAGAGCAGCGCGACGGCGGCGGCGGCGGAGAGGAAGCGCGTCACATACATGGCCTGGTCCTTTCGCTCGAATTCCAGGCCGGCTGTACGCTTCAGATTGCGACTCCGTTGCACCGCATCACGGGCTCGTGATCCAGACTTCGCCGTTACTTGAAGAAGAACACCAGCGACGCTCCGGCGAAGATCAGCACGAAACCCAGCGCCGTCGTCCAGCGGATCGCCTCTCCCAGGTAGAAATAGGAGAACAACGTGAAGACGATCAGCGTGATCGCTTCTTGGCCGGTCTTGAGCTGAGCCGTGGAATAGACGCCCGCACCGATGCGATTGGCGGGAACCGCGAGCATGTACTCGGGCAGCGCGATCATCCAGCTGGTCAGTATGGCCAGAGGCAGGGCGATGGCCCGGTGCTTGAGGTGGCCGTACCAGGCGAAGGTCATGAAGACGTTCGAGCAGATCAGCAGCGCCCACGGGGCGATCTTGGCCCACAGGGGCGGCATGGAGAATCCTCCGAAAGGGAGATGGGAGCCGCGATTGTAGACGTTCAGCGACGTCCAGCGCCACGGCCCCGCTGGACGCTCATTTTGCCTTCTAAAAGTGCAATATCGATGTTCTATGATTATTTTTCCGGCGCCTCGTCCCTTTCGTTTCTCAAACCCTAACCCGCGCCCCCGTTCCAGGAACCGTGGCCGATAGCGTGCGAGCGCCGGGGAAACGACGCGGCCGCATTCCGGCGGCGTCGCGGTGATCGAGTGAGCGAACGCGCTCTAGCAACCAAACAAGGGGGGCCTGCCTGTAGGGCGGGCCGGAGCAAGGCGGATGAAACTGATCATAGCGGTCGTCAAACCCTTCAAGCTCGATGAAGTCCGCGAGGCGCTGGTCGCCGCGGGCGTCGAAGGCCTGACGGTGTCGGAAGTGAAGGGTTACGGCCGCCAGAAGGGCCAAACCGAAATCTATCGCGGCGCGGAGTACCAAGTGAACTTCGTGCCGAAGGTGAAGCTGGAAGCCGTGGTGGACGATGCGTCCGCGGCCAAGGCGGTCGAAGCGGTCAAGGCCGCCGCGGCCACGGGCAAGATCGGCGACGGCAAGATCTTCGTCCTCAATGTCGAAGAAGCCGTGCGCATTCGGACGGGCGAAACCGGCCCGGCCGCTCTGTAATCGTCGGGGAAAGGGGATACCAACGATGAAACTCACCTTTAAGCCGCTGGCTGGGCTGATGCTCGCCGCGACTCTCGCGGGGGCGCCGATCGGCGCCACCGCCTTCGCTCAGGAGGCCGCGCCGGCCGCCGCAGCCGCCCCAGCGCGACCACGCGACCGCATCGATCGGACGGGATTTCGCAGGCCAGGGCCGCGACACTGGTCTCGGTC
>NZ_JBWKPK010000046.1:0-29787 GCF_059418205.1 Caulobacter sp. GW821-FHT09B11
CCCCCAGAGGGGGAGGATCTTGGCGCGTTATATGCTCCCCCTCTGGGGGAGCTGTCGCGGAGCGACTGAGGGGGTCCGCGCCAGCGGAACCTCCCCCCGTGGGGGAGAAGGACCTACTTCTGCCGCGCCCCGAACTCGCGGCGGAACTGCTCGAACCGCCCTTCGGCGATCGCGGCGCGCATGGCCGCCGTCAGGGCCTGGAAGAAGGCGATGTTGTGCCAGGACAGCAGCACCTGGCCGAGGATCTCCTCGGCCTTGAACAGGTGGCGCAGATAGGCCTTGGAATAGTCGCGGCTGGCCGGGCAGTCGCTGGTCGGATCCAGCGGGCTCTCGTCCTCGGCGAAGCGGGCGTTCTTGATGTTGATCGCCCCGTCCCAGGTCCAGGCCTGGCCGTGGCGGCCCGAGCGGGTCGGCAGCACGCAGTCGAACATGTCGACGCCGCGCGCGACGGCCTCCACCAGGTCGATCGGCTTGCCCACGCCCATCAGGTAGCGCGGCTTGTCGGCCGGCAGCAGGCCCGGCGCGTAGTCCAGCACCTCGCACATGGCCTCATGGCCCTCGCCCACGGCCAGGCCGCCGATGGCGTAACCGTCGAAGCCGATCTCCTGCAGTCGCTCCGAGGACTCGCGGCGCAGGTTCTCGAAGGTCGAGCCCTGCTGGATGCCGAACAGCGCCTGCGTATCGCGCGCGCCGAACGCCGTCTTCGAACGCAGGCCCCAGCGCGCCGACAGCTCCATGCCCGCTCGCGCCCTGGCCTCTTCCGCCGGCCAGGCCACGCATTCGTCCAGCTGCATGACGATGTCGGATCCCAGCAGGTCGGCCTGGATCTCCATCGACCGCTCGGGGGAAAGCACGTGCTTGGTCCCGTCGATGTGGCTGGCGAAGGTGACGGCCTCTTCGGTGACCTTGCTGATCCCCGACAGGCTCATCACCTGGAAGCCGCCGCTGTCGGTCAGGATCGGCTTGTCCCAGCGCATGAACTTGTGCAGCCCGCCCAGGCGCTTCACCCGCTCGGCCGTCGGCCGCAGCATCAGGTGATAGGTGTTGCCCAGGATGATGTCGGCCCCGGTGTCCTTGACCTGGTCGACCGTCAGGGCCTTGACCGTACCGGCCGTGCCCACCGGCATGAAGGCCGGGGTGCGGATGTCGCCGCGCGGGGTCTTCAGCACGCCCGTGCGGGCCTTGCCGTCCGTGGCTTTGATCTCGAAGGGAAAGGCGGCCATCTAGACGGTCTCGGTTTCGGCTCGGAACAGCAAAGAGCCGTCGCCGTAGGAATAGAAGCGGTAGCCCGTCGATATGGCGTGCTCATAGGCCGCGCGCATCGTCGCGCGCCCCGCGAAGGCGCTGACCAGCATGAACAGGGTCGACTTGGGCAGGTGGAAATTGGTCATCAGCACGTCCACCGCCCGGAAGCGGTAGCCCGGCGTGATGAAGATCGCCGTCTCGTCGGCGAACGGCCTGATCACTCCGTCCTCGCCCGTGGCGCTCTCGATCAGGCGCAAGCTGGTGGTGCCCACGCAGACGATGCGCCCGCCGGCGGCGTGCACGGCGTTCAGGGCGTCGGCCGTCTCTCCGCTGACCTCGCCGAACTCGGCGTGCATCTTGTGCTCGGAAACCTCGTCGGTCTTCACCGGCAGGAAGGTGCCCGCGCCCACATGCAGGGTCACGAAATGCAGGGAAACACCCCTGGCCTTCAGCGCTTCCAGCAGATCCGGCGTAAAATGCAGACCGGCCGTCGGCGCGGCCACCGAGCCGTCCTCCCGGGCGTAGACGGTCTGGTAGTCGGCGCGGTCGCGGTCGTCCTCCGCGCGCTTGGCGGCGATGTAGGGCGGCAGCGGCATCATCCCATGCCGGGCGATGCCGATGTCGAGGTCCGGCCCCGACAGGTCGAAGGCCAGCACCACCTCGCCGCCCTCGTGCTTCTCGACGACGGTCGCATCCAGCCGCTCGGCCTCGCAGGGCGTCGAGCCGACGGCGGCGAAAGCGACGCGGTCGCCGGCCTTCAGGCGCTTGCCCGGGCGCATGAAGGCGCTCCAGCGGTCGGGCGCGATGCGGCGGTGCAGGGTGGCCTCGACGGCGACGGGCGTACCATCCGCCCCGCCGGTCGTGCGGCCCTCGCGCAGGCCCGACAACCGAGCCGGGATCACGCGGGTGTCGTTGAACACCAGGGCGTCGCCGGGGCGCAGGAAATCGGGCAGTTCGCGGACGATGTGGTCCGCCAGCCCCTGCCCCGGACGCACGACGAGAAAGCGCGCGCTGTCGCGCGGCTCGGCCGGGCGCAGGGCGATGCTGTAGTCGGGAAGGTCGAAGTCGAAATCGGAAAGGCGCATGGGCCGGCTTCAAGGCCACGACGAGACGGCGAGGTCAAGGCGCGCCGCGGCCGCACGGGGCGCCGCGCGCTTGCGCAACACCGCCCTGCCCGGCCTTTCCGGCGCTCGCGGGCTTACGCAACCGTCGTCCGCGCGTGCTAAGGCTGGAGCATGCAGTTGATCCTCCATCTCGTCCGACTGTTCTTCCGCGGCGCGGCCCTGACCCTGGCGTTGACCGGCTTGGCCATGGGCCTGGCGGGCCTGGGCGGCGCCTTCAGCGACCGGCTCGACATCGTCACCCACGTCGCGCCGCTCTGGCTGGCCCTGGGCGTGGTCGGCGGGCTTCTGGCGGCCATCGTCTCGCGCCGTAGCGAGCGTTGGGCGATCGTGGCCTTCGGCGTCGCCGCCGTCCTGCTCAACAGCGGCCTGATGGCCCCGGAGCTGATCGCCGCCCGCCGCCCGCACGACGCCGGCCCGGCGACGCTGAAGGTCGTGCAGTTCAACGCCTGGGCGCTCAACGAAAATCCCAAGAAGGCGCTGGCCTGGGTGCTCGCCCAGGACGCCGACGTGGTCTTCGTGGAGGAAGGCGGCGGCTGGTCCTGGCCGCTCATCTGGCCGCTGCGCAAGCTCTATCCGTTCTCGGTCTCCTGCGCCGGCAAGAAGCCTTGCGAGACCTGGATCTTCAGCAAGAAGCGGATGATCGACCGCGGCGGCTTCTACGAGGACGGCGATCATTTCTCGGGGGCCTGGGCCACCCTGGCCGACGCCGACGGCCCCTTCACGGTGATCGCCGCCCACTATGTCTGGCCGATCCCGGCCGGGCCGCAGCAGGCCCAGACCCGCCGCCTGGCCGACATCCTGACCCGCTTCGACAAGAAGGGCATGATCGTCGCCGGCGACTTCAACTCCACGCCCTGGTCATGGAGCCTGCGCCGCCAGGACAAGATGTTCGGACTCGAGCGCCGCACCCGCGCCCTGGCCTCCTGGCCGGCCAAGGGCGGCCTGCGGATCGGCGACCTGCCCTCGCCAGTCCTGCCGATCGACCACGTCTACGCCGGCTCGCAATGGAAGACGGTCAGCGTGCGCCGCGGCCCGTCGATCGGCTCGGACCACCTACCGGTGGTGATCACCCTCAAGCGGTCCTGAGCGCGGCGACCTCGTCGGCGAGGTTGCGGCGGGCGGCGGCTTCAAAAGCCTTGGCCAGCTCCGGGTCGGGAAACAGCGCCGGAGCGGCCAGGAAGGTCTCCAGCACTCGCGCCCGGCCCGCCCGATAGAGGTCCTCGGGCACGACGGCGTATTCCTCGCGGATCGCCCGGGCATAGTCGGCATAGGCCTTCGGCGACGCGCCCAGGATCGACAGGTCGATCGAGACCATCAGCGCGCCCCGCCGGTCGCCGCGCTCGACCGTGTGGCCCTTGGTCAACAGGATCAGCCGTTCGATCTCGGCGATGTCGGTTTCGGGAACGCCCTCGGCGACCATGGCCTCCCGCGCCAGTTCGGCGCTCCGGGCCTCGTTGTCGGGCCTCAGCGGGTCATAGACCGCGTCGTGCCACCAGATCGCCTGCGTCAGCAGCTCGCGCTCATGCGGATCCAGGTCCGGCAACGCCGCAAGCTTCGCCAGGCAGTCCTCGATATGGACCAGCGTGTGATAGCGCCGATGAGGCTCCCGATAGGCCTCGCGCGGCGGGGAAGGATAGACGGTCATGCCGCCTCCAAAGAAAAAGGGGCCCCTCCGTTTCCGAAGGGGCCCCTTTGAACTCAGGCGTCGGCGGCGATCTTGGCGCTGACGATCTTGCCCGGCGCGCGGGGCGGCTCGCCCTTGGGCAAGCTGTCGACGTGCTCCATGCCTTCGCTGACCACGCCCCAGACGGTGTACTGCTTGTCGAGGAAGGTGGCGTCGTCGAAGACGATGAAGAACTGGCTGTTGGCCGAGTTCGGATCGGGCGTGCGGGCCATCGAGCAGACGCCGCGCACGTGCGGCTCGGCCGAGAACTCGGCCTTCAGGTCGGGCTTGGACGAACCGCCGCGGCCGGTGCCGGTCGGGTCGCCGCCCTGGGCCATGAAGCCCGGGATCACACGGTGGAAGACGACGCCGTCATAGAAGCCCTCGCGGACCAGTTCCTTGATCCGCTCGACGTGGCCGGGCGCCAGGTCGGGACGCAGGGTGATGGTGACCGGGCCGGTCTCCAGCGTCAGGATCAGGGTGTTTTCGAGGTCAGCCGACATGGTCGTCCCTTCGGAGTGGAATAGTTGGGGCTCTTTAGCCCGCCGGAAAGCGGCTGTGAACCGCCCTCACCGCACCTCGACGGGAACCTCGAGGTCGCAGACCGAGAAATCCGCGCCGCGCGCCTTACGCACGGCGGCGATCTGGCCCTGGAACCAGGCGCCCTTCGGGTCGATCACCTTCACCTTCGGGCGCTCGGCCTCGGGGATGTCGGACAGCAGGCGCACAGTGGTCATCTCGTCCTGCGGATCAGCCACCGGCTCGCCGGTCTTGATCGAGCGGACGACCTCGAGGCCCGAGATCACCCGGCCGAAGGCCGTGTAGCGCTTGTCGAGCGACGGATAGGGCTGGCGCATCAGGAAGAACTGGCTGTTGGCGCTGTCGGGCGCGTCGTCGCGGGCCATGCCGACCACGCCGGGGCAATAGGTGCCCCAGGCGGCGACCTTCTTGTCGCTGGTCATGGCGCTCCAGCTCCAGCCCTGGCTGACGACCGGCAGCGACTTCAGGAAGCCCACCTCGGTGCCGGCCGGCGCGGCGGCGACGACGAACGGCAGGTCCTGGTCGCGGCGGAAGGTGAACTCGGCCTTGAGGTTGGGCTTCTTGGTCGAGCCCTGGCCGGTGTCCTCGGGGTCGCCGGTCTGAGCCATGAAGCGGTCGATGACCCGGAAGAACGTCCGGCGGTCATAGACGCCCTCGCGGGTCAGCTCCTGCAGGCGCGCCACGTGGGCCGGCGCGACCTCGGGGATCAGTTCGACGAGGACGCGGCCGCGATTGGTGTCGATCACCATCACGGTGTCCGGCGCCGGCGTGCGCCAGTCGGCGGCCTTGGGATCGGAAGCGCCCAAGGCCGCGATCGCCTTGACCCGCTTGGCCTTGGACGCGGCCTGCGCCGCCGGAACGACCGCCGCGAAGGCGACCAGGGAGACGGCGGCGACGGCGATCGGCAGGCGCATCAGGACCTCGGCTTACTTGCTGACCTTGGCGGACACTTCCACGTCGCAGATGTTGAAGCCGACGCCAAGCTCGGCCTGCTTCTTCTTCAGCACTTCGGCGAACGCCGCGCTGCGGGTGTCCATCACCTGCACGGTCGGGCGCTTGTCGGCCGGAAGGTCGGCCAGCACCTTCACGCTGATCATCTTGTCCTGGGGATCGGCCACCGGCTCGCCGGCCTTGATGGCCCGCACCACCTCGAGGCCCGACAGGACGCGGCCGAAGGCGGTGTAGGTCTTGTCCAGCGACGGGTAGTGCTGGCGCATGAAGAAGAACTGGCTGTTGGCGCTGTTGGGATCGCCGGCGCGGGCCATGCCCAGCACGCCGGGGCAGAAGTTGCCCCAGGCCTGCACCTTGCCGTCGGCGGTCATGGCCGCCAGCATCGACGACTGGCTGGTCACGGCCAGCGGTCCCACGAAGCCGGTCTCCAGCGAGCCCAGCTTGCCGGCCGGCACGAACGAGCCGCCGGTTCCGGGGCGGCGGAAGGTGAACTCGGCCGTCAGGTCGGGCTTGTCCGAGCCGCCGGTGCCGTCGTTCTTCGGATCGCCCGTCTGGGCCATGAAGCTGTCGATGACGCGGAAGAAGGTCAGGCCGTCGTAGAAGCCGGCGCGGGCCAGCTCGCGCACGCGCTCGACGTGGCCAGGCGCGGCTTCGGGAACCAGCTCGGCGACGATGCGGCCCTTGTTGGTCTCGACCACCAGCACGTTCTGCGGGTCGGGCGTGCGCCATTCGGCGACTTGGCCAGCGACTTGAGCCGACGCGGCGATGGGCGCGGCCGAGGCCGAAACGAGCGCCAGAGCGGCGACGCCGAGAACGCGGAACGCAGACTTCATGGATTTCCCCGAACAGATCTCCCGCTCCGCGTTAAAGCGCGCGAAGCGGTACGACAAGCGCTGCCGATATGCGCCGACGATTTCGACGACTTGTGGGCGGCTCCGACAATCCTTCTCCCCTTGCGGGAGAAGGTGGCGGCCGAAGGTCGACGGATGAGGGGTCGCGCGGACGGTTCTGAGAGACCCCTCACCCGACCTCGCTCCGCGAGGCCACCCTCTCCCGCAAGGGGAGAGGGGGTCAGCGGCTCTTGATCTTCCCGATCAGGTCGGCCGCCACGCCGGGCGTGACGAACTTGCCGACTTCGCCGTCGAGGGTGGCTATTTCCTTGACCAGGCGGGAGGCGATGGCCTGGTGGCGCGGGTCGGCCATCAGGAAGACGGTCTCGATCTCGCGATCCATCTGCTGGTTCATCGCCGTCATCTGGAATTCGTACTCGAAGTCGGCCACGGCCCGCAGGCCGCGGACGATCATCTGGGCGCCGACTTCACGGGCGAAGTGGATCAGCAGGCTGTCGAACGGCCGGACCTCGATCACCGCGCCGCCCAGGTGGGCCGTCTCGCGCTGCAGCATGGCGACCCGCTCTTCGAGCGTGAACAGGGGGTTCTTGCCGATGTTGACGGCCACCCCGATGACCAGGTGGTCGACCAGCTTGACCGCCCGACCGATGATGTCGAGGTGACCGTTGGTGACCGGGTCGAACGTCCCGGGATAGAGGCCAATGCGCATGAAACCCCCTGCGTCCTCTGACTTACGGGGTCTCATCCGCCCCGCTTGCGTCGACCTGCCCTTCGTCGCCGCCGGCTTCCGCCAGACGCTCGACGCTCACGACATGCTCATCCGCCGCCGTGCGGAAGACGGTTACGCCCTGAGTATTCCGCGCCGCAACACGAATTTGCGTGACGGGGCACCGTATCAGCTGACCGGCGTCGGTCACCAGCAGGATTTGGTCGCTCTCCTCGACGGGGAACGAGCCCACCAGCTTGCCGCCGCGCTTGCTCAGATCCTGGGCCGCCAGGCCCTGGCCGCCACGACCCGTACGACGGAAATCATAGGCGCTGGTGCGCTTGCCGTAGCCTTCCGACGAGATCGTCAGGATGATCTCCTCGGCTCCACCGAGCTCGGCGATGCGCTCGACCGTCAGGCTGGTCTCGTCGCCCTCTTCCTCGGTCTCCTCCGGCGCCGGGGCCTCTTCGCCCTCCTCGCCCGAGGCGGCGCGCAGCAGGGCGCGCTGGTGCTTGAGATAGGCGGCGCGTTCGGCCGGGGTGGCCGCGACGCTGCGCAGCACGGCCATCGAGATGACGGTGTCGCCTTCGGCCAGCTTCACGCCGCGCACGCCGGTCGAATCGCGGCTCGCGAACACCCGCACCTCGTCGACCGAGAAGCGGATGCAGCGGCCGGCCGCCGTGGTCAGCAGCACGTCCTGGTCGGCGTTGCAGACGGCCACGCCGACGATGCCGTCGCCGTCGTCCAGCTTCATGGCGATCTTGCCGTTGCGACGGACGTCGACGAAGTCCGACAGCTTGTTGCGGCGGACGCTGCCCGAGCGGGTGGCGAACATCACGTCCAGGCCGTCCCAGGTGGCTTCGTCCTCGGGCAGGGTCAGGATCGAGGTGATGGTCTCGCCCGGCTCGATCGGCAGCAGGTTCACGAACGCCTTGCCGCGCGAGTTGGCGGCGCCCAGCGGCAGCCTCCAGACCTTCAGCTTGTAGACCTTGCCGCCCGAGGTGAAGAACAGCAGCGGCGCGTGGGTCGAGGCCGAGAACACGCGGGTGACGGCGTCCTCGTCCTTGGTCGCCATGCCCGACTTGCCTTTGCCGCCCCGGTGCTGGGTGCGGTAGTTGGCCAGCGGGGTGCGCTTGACGTAGCCGCCCATGGTGACGGTGATGACCATGTCCTCGCGGACGATCAGGTCTTCGTCTTCCATGTCGGCGTCGCCGTCGACGATCTGGCAGCGGCGCGGGATGGCGAACTTGTCCTTCACCTCGACCAGCTCTTCGCGGACCACGGCCATGATGTTGGCGCGGTCGGAAAGCAGTTCGAGATAGCCGCGGATGGCGTCGGACAGGGTCTCGGCTTCGTTGCCGATCTCGTCGCGGCCAAGACCCGTCAGGCGCGACAGGGTCAGGGCGAGAATGGCACGGGCCTGCTCGTCGGTCAGGCGGATCAGGCCGCCGTCTTCCTGCACGGTGCGCGGGTCGGCGATCAGGTCGACCAGAGGCAGCATGTCGCCGGCCGGCCAGGCCTTGGCCACCAGGCGCTCACGCGCCTCGGCCGGATCCTTCGACGAGCGGATGATGTGGATGAACTCGTCGATATTGGCGACAGCGATGGCCAGGCCGACCAAGACGTGGCCGCGATCGCGGGCCTTGCCCAGTTCGAACTTGGTGCGGCGGACGACGACTTCCTCGCGGAACTCGACGAACACCTCGAGCAGCTTGCGCAGGCCCATCTGCTCGGGACGGCCGCGGTTCAGGGCCAGCATGTTGACGCCGAACGAGCTTTGCAGCGCCGTGAAGCGATAGAGCTGGTTGAGGATCACCTCGCCCGACGCGTCGCGCTTCAGTTCGACCACGATGCGCATGCCGTCGCGGTTGGACTCGTCGCGGATGTCGGAGACGCCCTCGATCTTCTTGTCGCGGACCAGTTCGGCGATGTGCTCGACGAGATTGGCCTTGTTCACCTGATACGGGATCTCGGTGATGATGATGGCTTCGCGGCCGGTGCGGATCTCGTCGACCGAGGCCACGCCACGCATGATCACCGAGCCGCGGCCGGTCAGCAGCGCCTGGCGGGGGGCGGCCCGACCGATGATCTCGCCGCCGGTCGGGAAGTCGGGACCCGGCACGAGGTCGAGCAGCTGGTCGGTCGTCGCGTCCGGCTCGTCGATCAGCAGCAGGCAGGCGTCGATGACTTCGCCCAGATTGTGCGGCGGGATGTTGGTGGCCATGCCGACGGCGATGCCGCCCGCGCCGTTGACCAACAGGTTGGGGATGCGCGCCGGCAGGACGGTGGGTTCCTGCTCCTTGCCGTCGTAGTTGTCGGCGAAGTCGACAGTGTTCTTGTCGAGGTCGGCCAGCAGCGACATGGCCGGGGGCGCCATGCGGCACTCGGTGTATCGCATGGCCGCGGGCATATCGCCGTCGACCGAGCCGAAGTTGCCCTGGCCGTCGATGAGCACTAGGCCCATCGAGAACGACTGCGTCATGCGCACCAGGGTGAAGTAGATCGAGGCGTCGCCGTGCGGGTGATACTTACCCATGACGTCACCGACGACGCGGGCCGACTTGACGTACGGACGCTCGGGCGTCTGGCCCTGCTCGTGCATCGAGAACAGCACCCGACGGTGCACCGGCTTGAGGCCGTCGCGCGCGTCTGGAAGGGCGCGGCTGACGATGACGCTCATCGCGTAGTCGAGATACGAACGGCGCAGTTCGTCCTCGATGTTGATCGGGGCGATGTCTCCGCGCGGCCCTTCAGGGGGCAGAGTGTTTTGATCGTCGCTCAAGGGGATTTTTCGCCGTCAGAATCGAACACGGAACAGTCGGAAACAGTTAGCATTCTGACACGGGCGGCGCCACCTTCGCGGCCCCATGCGTCCCTTTGATTGCAGGAGCAGTTTCATGCGTCTGACCGCCCTTTTCCTGGCCGCCGGCCTCGTCGCCGCCACCGCGGCCTCCGCCGCCGAGGCGCCCGCCACGGCGACCGCCGACATCAAGGGCGCTGACGGCAAGTCGATCGGCACGGCGACGCTCACCGACGCTCCGCACGGCGTGCTGCTGCGCGTCGAGGCCAAGGGCCTGACGCCGGGCTGGCACGGCCTGCATTTCCACGAAAAGGGCGACTGCGGAACGCCGGACTTCAAGTCGGCCGGGGCCCACGTGCACACGACCGCCACCGTGGTCCACGGCCTGCTGAACCCCGACGGCAACGACAACGGCGACCTGCCCAACCTGTTCGCCGGCGCCGACGGCTCGGCCACGGCGGAAATCTTCTCGCACCTGGTTTCGCTGAAGGGCGCGGGCGGCCGCCCCGCCCTGCTGGACGCCGACGGCTCGGCCATCGTCGTCCACGCCAGCCCCGACGACTACAAGAGCCAGCCGATCGGCGGCGCCGGCGCGCGCACCGCCTGCGGGGTGGTGAAGTAACCTCTCCCCTTCCCTCCCTCGGGACGGAAACAAAACGGCCTCCGGATCGCTCCGGAGGCCGTTGTCGTATGGACTTCAGCTGCCCCTTAGCGTGGCAGCACCAGGCCAGGGTCGATCGGCTTGGCCTTGTCCTTCGGGGTCGGGGCGTAGCGGACCTCGAAGTGCAGCTTCGGCTCGCTGGCCCCGCCGGTCTGGCCGACCGTTCCGATCTGCTCGCCCTGGCCGACCTGCTGGCGCATCTTCACGTCGGTGGAGGCCAGGTGGGCGTAAGCCGTCACCCAACCGTCGGCGTGCTTGATCAGCACGAGGTTGCCGAAGCCGGGCACCTGATTGCCGGCATAGACCACCTCGCCCGAGGCGGCCGCCTTGATTGGCGCGCCCGCGGCGGCGCGGATATCGACGCCGTCGTTGCGCTGGCCCGTACCCTTGGGACCGAAGTCGGAGATCGTCTCGCCACGCAGCGGCCAGATGAAGCGGCCGCGGCCGGCGGCGGTGATCTCGGCCTCGGTGGGCGGCGCGCTGCTCTCGATGATCGGGCGCGACGGGGCCGGCGGCGGTGTCACCGGCAGGGCGGAGACCGGAGCGCTCGGGCGCGGATAGGTGGTCGACGGGGTCGAACCCGACGGCGTGTAGGGACGCGGGGCCGACGGCAGACCGGTGGTCGGCGGCGGGCTGGTCGGCGCCTGGGCCGTCGTGGTCGAACCGGCCGGACGCGGCGCGGGCGTGGTCACCGTCGTGCGGATCGGGCCCCGGTCCTTGTAACCGTCGGGAAGGACGACCTTCTGGCCCTTCTTGAGCGACGCGCCGGCGCGCAGGTTGTTTTCCTTCGACAGCGCCGAGACGCTGACGTTGAAGCGCTTGGCGACGCCGGCCAGGGTGTCGCCGCTCTCGGCCACATAGGCCTTGTCGGTGGTGGCCGGCCCCTTCAGCTTCTGGCCCGGACGAATGACGTACGGGGCCTTCAGGTCGTTGTCCTCGACCAAGTCCTTTCGGGTGGTGCCCAGGTCGCGGGCGATGGAGTCGATTGCGTCGCCGGACTTCACCGTGTGGATCTTCGGCTTGCCGGCCACCTCGATCACCTTGCCGGCGATGGAGACAGTGGTCGTCGTGGTGGCGGCCGGGGTCGGTTCGGGCTCGCGCTCGGCGACGACCGGACGCGACGGCGGCGGCGTGGACGGGCGCGACGAGCCGATAGGCGGCGCCGAATAGGTCGGCGCGGGCGCGGCGCCGGCCAGCGAGGTCGAGCCGCCGGGAGCCGGCTGCATCACCGTGGTCTTGGCCGGCCCCTTGTCCTTGTAGCCCTGCGGCAGGCGGATCTTCTGGCCGGCGCGGATCGAGGCGCCCGACGACAGGTCGTTCTCGTCGGCCAGGGCGGCCGGCGTGACGCTGAAGCGGCGGGAGATCGAGCTGAGCGTGTCGCCGCTCTCGACCACATACGCTTTCGCCTTGGTCGACTGGCCCTTCAGCTTCTGGCCCGGCTTCAGGCGATAAGGTTCGTCGAGGTCGTTCAGCTTGGCCAACTCGGCGCGCGAGAGGCCCATCTTGCGGCCGACGGCGTCGAGGCCCTCGCCCGACTTGACGACATAGGTCTCGGGCGCGCCGCTGACGTCGACGACCTTGCCGGCGGTCGTGGTGACCACGACGGGACGCATGGCGGGCTGGGCCGGCGGTTGATGCTGCACGGGCGGCGGCGGGGGTGGCGGCGGAATGTCGGCGGTCGTGACCGGGGCCAGCGGCTGGCTCGACACGGCGCCGGCGCCGACCGGCGCGGTCACCGGCGGGGCGTCATCCTCGGGCGGACGAGCGGCCGGAGGCGGCGTCTGGGCGGCCGGCGGCGCCTGCACGACAGGCGGGCTGACGCCCTCGCTGGCGCGGGTGGGATACTGCGCGCCGGTCGTCTCGCAGGCCGCGAGCGTTCCAGCCGTCAGGGCGATGACCGCCGCTTGCGTCCACAACTGCCTCATGACCTCTCCTTTCCTCGCGGAGCCTTCAAGTCGCCGCCGCAAGGGTGAATCAAACCTTAACCAAACACGCGCAGCGTCCCCGAACCTGTGGACGCCGAACCCGCACTACTCGCGGGCGACGCCTTCCAGGATCGGGACGAAACGCACTTCGCACAGGACTTCGACCGTGAAGCCCCCCTTCCCGTCGCCGGCATAGCGACGAAGGCTCTGGACCGGCCCACGTCCGACGGGTGCGACGAGCACGCCGTTGGGCTTGAGCTGGGCCAGGAGCCCCTTAGGTTCTTCTTGCGCCGCAGCCGTGACCATAATGCGGTCGAAAGGCGCCTGCTCGCGCCAGCCTTCCCAGCCGTCGCCGAACTTGGTGATGACGTTGGTCAAGCCGAGCACGGCGAAGCGGGCCTCGGCCTCCTTCATCAGGGTGCGATAGCGCTCGACCGTGTAGACGAGGCGCGACACCCGGGAAAGGATCGCGGTCTGGTAGCCAGAGCCGGTGCCGATCTCCAGCACCCGGCACCGCGGCTCGACCGTCAGGGCCTGGGTCATCAGGCCGACGATGAACGGCTGGCTGATGGTCTGGCCGCAGGCGATCGGCAGGGCCGAGTCCTCCCACGACCGCTCCTTGAAGAGATCGGGGGTGAAAAGATCGCGCGGGGTCTTCTCGATCGCCGACAGCACATTGGGATCGGTCACGCCCTGCTCGCGCAGCGCGTCCAGCAGCCGCTTCAGCAGCGCTTCGGGCGTTTCCGGGCGCTTGGCGCTCGCCATCACAGGCCAGGCTCCGGGTTGCTCTCCGGCTTTTGGGCGAGCTTGGGCGGCGCTCCGCCCAGCACGCCCTTGAGGGCGGCGACGGTGGCGTTGTGCGTCAGGTCGATATGCAGGGGCGTCACCGAGATGCGCCCTTCGTACACGGCCTTCAGATCGGTGCCCTCCGGCGGGTTGGACGGCTTCACGGTGAAACCGGTCCAGTAATAGTCGCGACCGCGCAGGTCCGTCCGCTTTTCCATGCGCCGCAAGTGCGAGTCGCGAAAGCCCTGCCGGGTCACTTCCACGGCATCGACGCGTTCCGGAGGCCGCGGCGGGAAGTTGACGTTCATGACCACGTCGGACGGCCAGCCGATTTCGAGCAGACGCTGGATGATCCCCGGGCCGAAATGCTCGGCGGTCTCCCAGTGGGCGACGACCTCGTCGTGGAAATAGGTCATGGCCTGCGACAGGGCGATCGACGGAACGCCCAGGACCATGCCCTCGATCGCGCCGGCCACCGTGCCCGACAGGGTGACGTCCTCGGCCAGGTTCTGTCCGCGGTTGACGCCCGACAGCACCAGATCCGGCTTCTTGCCCTCGACCAGTTCCTGGAAGGCCAGGGCCACGCAGTCGGTGGGCGTGCCCTCGACGGCGAAGCGGCGGGCGTCGATCTTCCGCACCCGCAGTGGGTCGGCCAGGGTCAGGGCCCGGCTGGCGCCCGACTGCTCGTATTCCGGCGCGACGATCCAGACGTCGTCCGACAGGGCCGCGGCGATACGCTCCAGGCTTTGCAGGCCCGGAGCGTGGATGCCGTCGTCGTTGGTGAGGAGGATCCTCAAGCCGCGCCCCCGATGTGGGTCAGGCCGCCCATGTAGGGCTGCAGCACCGACGGGATGGCGATGCGGCCGGCTTCGTCCTGATAGTTCTCCAGCACGGCCACCAGGGTGCGGCCGACGGCCAGGCCCGAGCCGTTCAGGGTGTGGACGTAGTGCGTGCCCTTCTCGCCGGCCTTCTTGAAGCGGGCGTCCATGCGGCGGGCCTGGAAGTCGCCGCAGTTGGAGCACGAGCTGATCTCGCGGAAGGTCGCCTGGCTCGGCAGCCAGACCTCGAGGTCGTAGGTCTTGCGCGCGCCGAAGCCCATGTCGCCCTTGCACAGCAGCATGGTGCGGAATTCCAGCTCCAGCTTCTTCAGCACGGCCTCGGCGCATTCGACCATGCGCTCGTGCTCGGCCTCGGATTGATCCGGCGTGGTGATCGAGACCAGTTCGACCTTCTGGAACTGGTGCTGGCGGATCATGCCGCGGGTGTCGCGGCCCGAGGCGCCGGCCTCCGAACGGAAGCAGTGGGTCAGGGCGGTGAGGCGCAGCGGCAGCTCTTCCTCGCCGGTGACCTGCTCGCGCACGATGTTGGTCAGCGAGACCTCGGCGGTGGGGATCAGCCAGTGGTCGCCGGTGGTGCGGAACAGGTCCTCGGCGAACTTGGGCAGTTGGCCGGTGCCGAACAGGGCCTCGTCCTTGACCAGCACGGGCGGGCTGATCTCGGTGTAGCCGTGCTCTACCGTCTGCAGGTCCAGCATGAACTGGCCCAGCGCCCTTTCCAGGCGAGCGATCTCTTTCTTGAGCACCACGAAGCGGGCGCCGCTCATGCGGGCGGCGGCCTCGAAGTCCATGCCGCCCAGGGCCGCGCCCAAGTCGACGTGATCCTTGGGGGCGTTCAGGCGGCCGGCCGGCAGCTTGGAACGATCGCCCCAGCGACGCTGCTCGACATTGCCGGTCTCGTCCTCGCCTTCCGGCACTTCGGCGGCGGGGATGTTGGGCAGGGACGCCAGCAGGTCCTTCAGCTTGGCGCCGACGATGCCTTCCTCTTCCGAGGCCTCGGCCATGCGGCCCTTCAGCGCCTCGACCTCGGCCATCAGGCGGGCGGCTTCGGCCTCGTCCTTCTTGGCCTTGGCCGCGCCGATCAGCTTGGAGCTTTCGTTGCGCTTGGCCTGGGCCTCCTGCAAGGCGGTCTGGGCCGCGCGCAGTTGGGCATCGAGCTTGACGGCTTCCGACGCCGCGCCCGAACGGCCCTTGGCCGACCAGGCGGCTTCATAGGCTTCGGTGTTTTCGCGGATGGCCTTGATGTCGTGCATCGGGAGCGCTCGGAAGGAAGTCGTTAAGAAACGCCCTTCTCTAAGGCGCGTCGCCAAGGGCGCCAACCTTTTCGCGCTGGCTCAGCCGCTAGGGTCGCCGACCCAATCCTCGTGAGCGTGCCGAATGCGGAGCACGTGCACGCCTCGTTCGTCCATCCGGTAGACGATGACGTGAGCCTTGTGAGGATGAACGCGAACAGGCGGCGTGATTTCCGAACGCTCGGGAGCGGCTCGCGGAAAGGCGGCGAGAAAGTCGAAGGCCCGTTCCAGGCTCTGGTGATATCGCTCGGCCTGGGATGCGCCGAACGCGCGCACGCCTTCGACATAGATCGCGACAAGGTCGTCCCCGGCCCGTTGGCTTAGCCTATAGGCCAAGCGCTCGCGCCCTAGCCTTAGCGATCTCCAGGATTTCCGGCATGCTGTGCTCGCTGTCGCCCGAGGCCAGAGCCTCGTCCACGAGCGTCTGCATGGCCTGGATCTTGGCGTGCCGCGTACGATCCCGCTCGATCAGGTCCCGCACATAGTCGGCCGGCGTGTCATAGCGCTCAGACCGAGCCTGTTCCTCGACCCAGTTCTTGTCGTCTTCCGACAGAGGCACGTTCATGGTCGCCATGAATTCAGCCTGAGACCGGCCGACAGGATTGTCAAACGACTGCCTAGACCGCCACGACGTCCTTACTCTCTTCGGCTTCGCGCTTCTTGCGACCGCGCTCGATCAGCCAGACGCACCAGATGCCGATTTCGTAGAGCAGGCACATGGGGATCGCCAGGGTCAGTTGGCTGATCGGATCGGGCGGGGTCAGGACGGCGGCGGCGATGAACACGCCGACGATGGCGTAGCGGCGACCGGCGCGCAGCATGTTGGAGCTGAGGATCCCGGCCATGCCGAGCAACGACACCACGACCGGAAGTTGGAAGCACAGGCCGAAGGCCAGCAGCAGCGAGGTCACCAGGGTCAGGTAGTCCGACACCTTGGGCAGAAGCTGGATGTTGATGGCGGTCGTGGCGATCTGCTGGCTGAGAGAGAACCACAACACGAACGGCAGCATCACGTAATAGACCAGCGCCGCGCCCAGGATGAACATGAACGGCGACGCGATCAGGAACGGCAGGAAAGCCCCCCGCTCGCTTTTGTAGAGACCGGGCGCGACGAAGCGGTAGAGCTGCCAGGCCAGAACCGGGAAGGTCAGGACCACAGAGCCGAAGCCAGCGAGCTTGATCTTGGTGAAGAAGAACTCCAGCGCCGCCGTGTAGACGAGGTCGAGCGCCTTGCCCTGCCCCATGGGGATGTCCTTCAGGCCCACCAGCGCCAGCAGCAGGTCGAACGGGCCGTGCTTGCCACCCGAATGCTGCGCAGCCAGCAGTTGCTGGCCGACGGTGAACGGCTTCACCAGGAACAGGAAAATCTGGTCGGCGAAGTAGAAGCAGACGCCGAAACCGACGAACAGCGCCACGACGCAGACGATCAGGCGCGAGCGCAGCTCGGTCAGGTGCTCGAGCAGCGGCGCGCGCGAGGCCTCGATCTCCTCTTCGGGATCGTATCCGATCGAATTGGTCACGAGACGATGTCCGAGCTGGAAGAGGCGGTCTTGGTGGTGCGCTTGCGCGGCGGCTTCACCGCGGCGGCGGCCCCACCGGCGGCGACAGTCTTGACGGCCGCCTTCTTGGCGGGAGTCTTGGCGGCGACGCCGACGTCCTTGGACGCGGCCTTGGCGCGCGACGTCTTGGAGACGATCTCGACGGTCGGCTCGGCCACGACCTTGGGCGCGCGTTTGCGGGCCGGCTTGGCCGGGGCCTCGATGGCGCCTTCGGGCTCGGCGACCGGTTCGGGATTGTGGGCGGCGTAGGGATGGGCCTGGACCGCGCCGCTGTTGAGGCTGGCGTCGATGTCGGCGAACACGTCGTCGACCGTGGCGTCCTTGGCCTGATCGACGGCAGCCTGCACCGGGTTGGCGTACTGGCCGGCGCGCATGGCCTCGACCTCGCGGCGCAGCTCGTCGAGCTCCGACTGGCGGGCCATCTCGTCGAAGCTGGCGCGGAACTCGGCGGCCATGCCGCGGATCTTGCCGACGAACTGGCCGAGCTTGCGCAGGAGAACAGGCAGATCCTTCGGGCCCACCACGATCAGCGCGACCGCGGCGATAACCAGAAGCTCAGCGCCGCCGATATCAGGAAGCATGAAAGCGCCTCAGACCGGCCCGGCGCTCCCCCGTGGAGACCTGGGCCGAGAGATTTGGAAAAACAGAGCCGCGCCCTCCAGGGAAGGCGCGGCGAAAACAAACCTTACGACTTGCGCAGGTCTTCCTTCTCGGCCTCGGTGCGCGGCAGGGCGCCCGTGGACTTGTTGTCGGCGACTTCCTGGCTGCTGTCGTCCTTCAGGCCGTCCTTGAACGCCTTGATGCCCTTGGCGGCGTCGCCCATGATCCCGGACAGCTTGCCGCGACCGCCGAAAAGCAGGGCGACGACCGCGATCACGATCACCCAGTGAATCCAGCTCATGCTACCCATAACGGCGGTGCTCCTTGCGACAGCGGCGCTTTAGCCGCTGCGGCGTGTCGTTACAATGTCTCAGATAATATAGGCGTCCGCATGGCCTAGAGCCAAGCGAAGTGATTGCGGCGATTGCGCCCCGGCAGAGCCAGGCTAGGCCTTTTCGCCCCCCTCCAATTCGCCAAGGAAATCCTGAGCGAATTCCGGCGTCTCGCCATCTTCCAGCGGATCCTCATCATCCTCGCCGGAGCGCAGGCCCATGGGGTCCGGCACGGAGAAGCCGGGCGGCAGGTTGAGATCGAGCAGGCCGGCGGCCTTCATTTCGGCCACGCCGGGCAGATCGCCGAGATTCGCCAGGCCGTAGTGTTCGAGAAAAGCGTCGGTCGTACCGAAGGTCACCGGGCGTCCCGGCGTGCGCCGGCGGCCGCGCATGCGGATCAGGCCCAGCTCCAGCAGCACGTCCAGCGTGCCCCGGCTGGCCTGCACCCCGCGCACGGCCTCGATCTCGGCCCGGGTGACGGGCTGGTGATAGGCGACGATGGCTAGGGTCTCCTGGGCGGCCTTGGACAGGCGGCGCGGCTCCTCGCGCTCCTCGGTCATCAGGAAGGCTAGGTCGGCGGCGGTCTGGAAGCGCCAGCGGCCCGCGACCTCGACCAGCTCGACGCCCCGACCGTCCCAGCGCTCGCGCAGGTCGGCGATCCCCTGACGGATGTCGGCGCCGTCCGGCAGGCGCTTGACGAGATCGGCGACGCTCAGCGGCTCGGCGGCCGCGAACAGCAGGGCCTCGATGCAGCGTTCGGTGAAGAGAGGGTCGAGGGTCATGCGCTGTGCAGGCCGGTAACAAGGAACCTCCCCCTCTGGGGGAGGCGATCGCGCAGCGATCGGTGGGGGGAGTATCTGCGAAATTGGCCAGGCGTGGCGGAGGCTGAAACCGTCCCCCCACCGGCCTGCGGCCGCCTCCCCCGGAGGGGGAGGTTCCTTGAGAAGCAGGCCATCAGACCCCCTCCTCCACATCGGTCCGGGTGCGCAGGTAGATCTCCTCGAACGCCCCCATCTGGCGCACCGTCAGCGCGCCTTCCTTGGCCAGTTCCAGGCTGGCCGACAGGGTCGAGGCCAGGTAGCTGGCGGGCGTCGGGCCGTCGGGGTCCTCTTCCCAGCGCTCGACGGGGGCGACGCCGGACAGGGCCGTCCACTCCTCCATCCTCGGCAGGAAGGTGCGCAGGCGGTCGCGGGCGTCTTCCAGCGGATAGGCCTGGGGCGGACGCGGGACGTAGTGGCGGCCGTGTTCGCGCTTCCGCTGGGAGATGTAGGCGCTCATCAGGGCGTAGAGGTCGCCCTCGAAACGGGTGGAGGAGACGATCTTCACCGCGTCGGGATCGCCGCGCATGAAGACGTCGCGCTGGAGCTGCGGCCGCTCCTTCAGGGCCTCGACCGACCTGCGCATGGCGTCGAGCTTGGCGAGGCGGAAGGCCAGCAGGGCCGCCATTTCCTCGGCCGGCGGCTCCTCGGCCTTGGGGCGCTCGGGCTTTGGCAGCAGCAGGCGCGACTTCAGATAGGCCAGCCAGGCGGCCATGACGAGATAGTCGGCGGCCAGCGAGAAGCGTACGCGGCGGGCCTGCTGCACGAAGGCCAGGTACTGCTCGGCCAGCCTGGTGATCGACAGCTGGAGCAGATCGACCTTCTGGTTGCGGGCCAGGGCCAGCAGGACGTGCAGCGGGCCTTCGTAGCCGTCGATGTCGATGACCAGGGCCGCGCCGTCTTCCGCCGCCTCCCGGGCGGCCGCGAAGTCGAATGTGGGCTGAAAGCCCGTGCTCACCCGGCGAACCGGCCGTCGAAGGCGGCGTCGAAGCGGGCGCGGGCCTCGGCCGGGTCGAGCGGCTCGTGCACCTTGACCAGGCGGCCCATGACCGCCTGGGCGCGGCGGCGGGCCTCTTTCGACAGCTTGCCGACGCCGGCCATCACGGCCTTCATCTCGTCCATGTCGCCGTTGCAGTGCAGGACGACGTCGCAGCCGGCCGACAGACTGTCCTTGGCGCGCTGCTTGAAGTCGCCCGACAGCGCCTTCATCGACAAATCATCGCTCATCAGCAGGCCGTCGAAGCCCAGCGACTCGCGGATGACCTTCTTGATGGCCTTCTTCGAGGTGGTGGCCGGGTTGCGACGGTCGATGGCCGTGTAGACGACGTGGGCGGTCATCGCCATCGGCATGTCCGACAGCACCCGGAACGGGGCGAAGTCGCGGGCTTCAAGCTCGGCCAGCTTGGCCTTCACGACCGGCAGCTCCAAGTGGCTGTCGCTCATGGCGCGGCCGTGGCCGGGGATATGCTTGATGATCGGCAGCACGCCGCCGGCCAGCAGGCCCTCGGCCGCCGCGCGGCCCAGGGTCGCCACCTGCTCGGGCGTGTCGCCATAGGCGCGGTCGCCGATGATCTCGTGACCCTTGGGATCGGGCACGTCCAGCACCGGCACGCAGTCGACATTGATGCCCAGCGAGGTCAGGTCGTGGGCGATCAGCCGCGCGCCCAGGCGGGTGATCTCGCGGGCGACCAGCGGGTCGTTGGCGACGAGTTCACCGTAGGCGCGGCCCGGCGGATACTTCTTCCAGTGG
Source organism: Caulobacter sp. GW821-FHT09B11 (assembly GCF_059418205.1). Lineage (NCBI taxonomy): Bacteria > Pseudomonadati > Pseudomonadota > Alphaproteobacteria > Caulobacterales > Caulobacteraceae > Caulobacter > Caulobacter sp. GW821-FHT09B11. Next base: position 20,440 of record NZ_JBWKPK010000046.1, read on the forward strand.
GGCGCTCCAAGGCGGGCGACGCGGCCGCCCTCCTGGTCGATCAGGATCGGGGCGTCGGGTCGGCCGACCGTCTCGCGCAGGGCGGCGGTCAGCGCCCGCACCTGGTCGGGCGTGTCGATGTTGCGCTTGAAGAGAATGAAGCCCCACGGCCGCACGTCGCGGAAGAAGGCGGCCTCTTCGGCGCTCAGGACTGTCCCGGCGCAGCCGAGGATGGCGGCGGACGACACGCTCATGGGGATCCCCTCGCCTACTTCACAAAGCAGGATTTGCCGGCGGCCGTCAGGGCGTCGCAGAACGCCTTGGCGTCGGCGCGGCTGGAGAAGCCGGTGACCGAGGTGCGGTAGAGGGTCGAGCCGTTCTTGTCGATCGCTTCGACCTTCTTGCCCTTGCCGGCGGCCAGGCCAGGCGCGATGCGGGCGGCGTCGCCCCAGGCCTTGTCGGCGAGCGCCGTCGAGGACAGGGCGCCGATCTGGACGCTGGCCGGACCCGAAGCGGTCGCGGCGGGCTTCGGCGCGGCGGCGGCCGGCTTGGCCGGAACGGTCTTGGGCGGCGCGACGGCGGCGGTGGCCAGGCTCTCGATGCTGGGCGCCGGAGCCGGCTTGGTCGGCGCGGGCTTGGCCGGAGCGGCGGCGACCGGCGCGCTGGGCGTGGCGACGGGCGGCTTGGCCGGCGGCAGGCTGGCGCTCTGCACCGGGGCGGTCGGCGGCGGCGCGGTCGGACGGGCCATCGGCTCTTCCGGCGGCGCGGCGTAGGTCGGCGAGGCCGTCGGGTTCTCGTGGCTGTAGATCTGCAGACCGGCGGCTTCGTCGGGCTTGTTCTGGTCGGGCGCCGGGGCGGCCTTCATCTCGGCCACGGGCTCGCCCACGGTGCGCGGCGGCTCGTTGGGGCCGCGGATGCCGTTGCGATAGACCAGGAACACGCCGACCAGCAGGGTGCCGAGCACCACCGCGCTGATGATCAGGGTCAGGGGCAAGGGCCTCGACCCACGCACCGGCTGGCGCGCATCGAAGGACAGCGGCGCATCGGTGGGCGGCGCATAGGCGCCGCGGTGCGGATCGGACATCTCACAAGGCTCCAGAATTCCGGCGCTCGCATCCGCCGTCGGCGAATCACGCGCGCAAGTTCCTACTGTACTGGACCCGATCCCCGTTCAGAACTGTCGCACCCTCGCCGGTTGTGCATGTTCCTTCCGCGGCGGCAGCCCGTCAGTTCCAGACATCCAGATGGAACAGCTTGCGGTGCTCCTCGATGGCGAAACGATCGGTCATGCCGGCGATGTAGTCGCACACCACGCGGGCCCTTCCGGCCTGGTCGCGGTTCTGCGACTTGGCGAACCATTCCGAGGGCAGGACCTCGGGTTCGGCCAAGAAAAGCGTGAACATCTCGGCCAGAATGCGGCGCGCCTGGCTGCGGGTGCGGTTCACCCGCCAGTGGCGGTACATCCTGGCATGAAGGAACTGGCGAAGGCGGGCCAGGTCTTCCAGCATGTCGGCCGAGAACGAGACTAGCGCATGCGGCAAGGCCCGCACGTCGTCGGCCGACATCACGCCCGTGGCGGCGGCGCGCTGCAGGGTTTCGCCCATCACGTCGTCGACCATCGCCCCGATCATCCGGCGCACGGCCTCCAGGCGGGTGATGCGGGCGTCGAGCTCGGGCCGCTCGCTGCGCACGGCCGCCAGGATCGGGCCGATCAGCGGCACGTCCATCAGCTCGTCCAGCGTGAAGAGCCCCGCCTCCACCCCGTCGTCGATGTCGTGGTTGTTGTAGGCGATGTCGTCCGACAGGGCCGCGACCTGCGCCTCGGCCGAAGCCCAGGTGTCCAGCTTGAGGCCGTATTCGGCGTCGTACTTGGAGATCGCCTTCCACGACGGCTCGCCCAGCTTATGGATCACCGGGCCGTTGTGCTTGATGACCCCTTCCAGGGTCTCCCAGGTCAGGTTCAGGCCGATGAAGTCCGGATAGCGGTGCTCCAGTTCGGTGACGACGCGGAAGGTCTGGACGTTGTGATCGAAGCCGCCGAAGTCCTTGGTCTGCAGCTCCAGCTCGTCCTCGCCGGCATGGCCGAACGGCGGATGGCCCAGGTCGTGGGCCAGCGCGATGGTCTCGGCCAGGTCGGCGTCCAGCCCCAAGGCCGTGGCCAGCGAGCGGGCGATCTGGGCCACTTCCAGCGAGTGGGTCAGGCGGGTGCGGAACTGGTCGCCCTCGTGGGCGACGAACACCTGGGTCTTTTCCTTCAGGCGACGGAAGGCCGAGGTGTGGATGATACGGTCGCGATCGCGGGCGAACGGCGTGCGCGTGCGGCTCTCGTCTTCCTGATAGCGACGGCCCCGCGACTTGGTCGGATCCTCGGCGTAAGGAGCGCGGGGGACGGCGAACGGAGACGTCGACATGAGCGGCCTTTGCTGATCGCCCCTTTCCCCGGGACGCGGACGTCCTCATATAGGCGATAGATGAAGTTTCCACAGCCATGACCGACACCAACGTTACGCTTTCTTCGAACGCCGCCCGCCGCCTTCACGCGCTTTCCGAAGCCGAAGGCCGCGCGGTGATGCTGCGCGTCGCCGTCGACGGCGGCGGCTGCTCGGGCTTCCAATACCGGTTCGACCTGGTCGAGGCCGCGCAGGACGACGACCTCAGGATCGAGCGCGACGGGGCCGCGGCCCTGGTCGACGTGATCTCCCTGGCCCTGCTGAAGGGATCGGAGATCGACTTCGTCGACGAACTGGCCGGCGCGGAATTCCGCGTGAAGAATCCCAACGCCAAGTCCAGCTGCGGCTGCGGCGTCAGCTTCTCGATCTGACCGCGAAGACCTGCGGGCCAATACCGTCGCCCGCTCGAAACGGGCGCGACCTGGCGCCCGTAGAGGTTTCCGGCGCCTGCGACCTGGCGTCGCGTGACCATTGAATGCGGCGATCTCTCCCCTATTATGTAAGCAAGCGCTCATGGTTTGCGGCTTCTCATGCCGCACGAAAGCGCCACCCTCGCCCTAGCGCCGCCCAGCGGCGCGGGCGGGCTTTTTCCCAAATTCGATCATCCGGAACGACGACATCGCCGTTCCCAAACTGGAACTTTATGAAAACCAACACCACCCGTGCGCCCATCGCTGTCCAAAAGCCGCGCACTCCGAACCTTTCGCCTGCCGTGACCTCCCCGCTCTCGCCCGCCACCCTCTGGGCCTGGCCCGGTCTCACCCGCGCCGAACTGCGCGAACTGATCATCGATCAGATCGGCTGAGCGCCCTATCCCCGGAAATCTCCCCCTGCCCGCTTGAGCCCAAAGCCTGCGCCCCCTAGCCTCCGGCGCCTGCTCGGAGCCCGCCATGCGCATCGCCACCTGGAACGTCAATTCGGTCAACGCCCGCCTGGACAACGTCCTGGCCTGGTTCGAGGCCGAGGCGCCGGACGTCGCGGTGCTGCAGGAAATCAAGTGCGTCGACGAGAAGTTCCCGGCCGAGGCCTTCGAGCGCCTGGGCTACAACGTCGTCGTCCACGGCCAGAAGACCTACAACGGCGTGGCCCTGCTCTCGAAGCATCCGCTCGAGGACGTCCGCAAGGGCCTGCCGCTGCTTGAAGGCGACGCCGAGGACGAGCAGGCCCGCTATGTCGAGGCGGTGATCTCGGGCCCCAAGCCCGTGCGGGTGGTCGGGATCTACCTGCCCAACGGCAACCCGATCGGCACCGAGAAGTTCACCTACAAGCTGTCGTGGATGCGCCGCCTGCACGAGCACGCCAAGGGGCTGCTCGCCTTCGAGGAGCCGCTGGTCATCGCCGGCGACTACAACGTCATTCCCGAAGCCGAGGACGTGGCCAATCCCGAGGCCTGGTTGGGCGACGCCCTGTTCCAGCCCGAGAGCCGCGCCGCCTTCCGGGCCTTGAAGAACCTCGGCTTCACCGACGCCTACATGCAGTCCGACGGCGCGCCGGGCGGCTACACGTTCTGGGACTACCAGGCCGGCGCCTGGCCGCGGAACCTGGGCATCCGCATCGATCACCTGCTGCTGTCGCCCCAGGCCGCCGACATCCTCGAAGACGTGACCATCCACCGCGACGAGCGCGACAAGGAAAAGCCGTCGGACCACGTGCCGGTGGTCGCCAAGCTGGCCCTCTAGAACCACGCGCTGCGGGCGGTAGCCGGCGCCCCTGTCGCGAATCCGCGAACGCCGCTAGTTTCCGAAACCATGAGCGAGTTCTGGCGTCTCCTTGTGCTCGTGGCCATCGCCGGCTCGGCCGTCACCTTCATGGGCAGCGCGGCCATCTGGTTCATGGACGAAGAGCGGCGTATCCGCCGCGCCCTCCGCCACGTGCTGAAGGGCGAGCCCGAGACCGTGATCATCGCTCACGGTCGCGGCAAGGGCGCGGGCTTCTCGTTCGACACCAACACCGCCGCCGTCGCCTGGGACAACGGCGCCTGGTGCCTGCTCTACCGCATCGACGAGCTGATGGGGGCCGAGCTGTCGGTCGACAACCAGGTGATCGGCCGCGTGTTCCGGGGCGAGCAGCGCCGGGCCATCGACCAGATCGTCCAGCAGGCCGGCCGCGTCTGCCTGCGGCTGATCTTCGACGATCCCCGCCACCCCGACTTCGCACTGGACCTGTGGCTGGAGGGCGACCAGCAGCAGCGCCAGAGCCGCTCGCCCGCCCAGGCGATCCAGGAGGCCAACCGCTGGCTGGCCCGCGCCGAGGCCATCGTCCGCCGGCCGCTGGCGCCCCGCGGTCCCCCGCCCGCCCCCGCCAAGTCCGCCGAGCCCGAGATCGCCCGCCGTGCGCCGCCGGCGGCTCCGGCCGAAACCCTCGACAAGCCCGCGCCCTATCGTTCGGCGCGCGAGGCGGTGACGACCGGCGCCGGCGCGAGCGCGGCGGCCGTAGCCACCGCCCCGCTGTTCGAGGAAATCGACGACGGCCCCGAGGCCGCCGATCCGCCCTGGTCCGATCCCGAGGCCCCGATCCAGGCCTGGGCCGACGACGACGCCGAGGACGGTCCCGCCTACCAGCCGCCGGAGCGTCCGTACAAGCCGGTGTCCAAGGCCTCGCGCTCGCCCAAGGACGATCAGGACGAGCTGCCCTTCGACCTCGACGACGAGGACTGACGCCTCCCGCCAGGGTTGCGCGCCGGCCTTGCCTGCGTCACCTTGGGGCGTTCCGTCCGGGACGCTCGTGGGAGACGCGTCATGATCCGCCTCGCCGTTCTCGCCCTGCCCCTGCTGCTGGCCGCTCCGGCCGCGGCCCAGACCCTGGCGCCGCAGAAGCTGGTGCTGAGCCGCGCCGATCATGACCGGGACGGCGTGGTCAGCGAGGCCGAGGCCGCCGAACGTCTGGCCCTGGCCGACGAGCGCGAACTGCCGACCACCGAGCCGACCAACTGGTATCGCCAGCCCAAGGCGCCACGGACGGAGTCGATGGGCGCCACCGACGGCCTGGCGATGAAGCGCCGCTTCTTCCCCGCCTCCGAGTTCGAACTCGAGAACGAGCGGCGGTTCGAGGAACGCCTGAAGGAAATCCGCAAGCGGAACCGCTAACGCCGTTCGCCCGCGCCCATTTTTCGCCATTGCGGCTCCCACGTAGTTGCGAGTCGATCTCAACACCCGTATAGCCCGCGCCCTTATTGCGATTGATACGCACAAGCGTGAATACGGGGCGAGTGATGAAGCGAGCGATGTTGACCTCCGCGGCGATGGCCGTGGCGCTGGGCGCGGCCGGACAGGCCTGGAGCCAGGACGAACAGGCCGAGCGCCTCCCCAAGGTCAGCATCGAGGCGGCCGCCGCCCAACCGCCCGCCAAGGCCTACGAGGCCGCCGACCCGGTCGACTCGGGCACGTCCAGGATCACCCGCCGCGCCCTCGAGGACCGCACGCCCGGCAACGGCGACATCATCGAGACCCTGAAGATCCTGCCCTACGCCAATTTCGACGCCGACCAGGGCCTGGCGACGCAGGACAGCATCCAGGACCTGCGGCCGGCCAACGTCTCGATCTCGGGCGGCCAGTACTATGACAACTACTTCTCGATCGACGGCGTCGGCGTAAACAGCCGCCTGAACGTGGTCGACCTGTCGAGCAACGCCCAGAACTACAACGAGACGGCCGGCGGCAGCGCCCAGTCGATCTGGCTCGACAGCAACCTGATCGAGAGCCTGACCGTCCGCGACAGCAACATCTCGGCCCAGTACGGCGGCTTCACCGGCGGCATGGTGCAGATCGAGACGCGCCAGCCGGCCCACGTGTTCGGCGGCTCGGTCACCTTCGGCTGCACCAACGACAGCCTGACCTCGTTCAAGATCCCCAACGCCACGCGCACCGCCCTGAACGGCGTCGAGCCGGCGCACCCGAACTACGAGAAGTGCAAGGTCAACGCGACGGTCGACCTGCCGATCAACGACAAGGTTCGGGTTCTGCTCGGCGCCGGCCGGCAGGAAACCGAGATGACCTACTACCGCGCCGCGGCCTATGGCGGCGACGCGTTCGGCCTGAAGAGCCGCAGCGACAACGTGCTGGCCAAGGTCGAGGCCGATCTCGCGCCCGACCTCGTGCTGCGCGGCCAGATCGCCTACAGCCCCTACACCAGCGAGAACTCGGCCAACAATTCGCGCAACGCCGTCATGACCCAGAAGGGCGGCGGCCTGACCGGCAAGCTCGAACTGGCCGGCAAGCGCGACGAGGCGAACTGGTCGCTGGCGGCGACCTACACCAAGGCCCAGAGCGGCCGTAAGGCGCCCGATCCCAACTTCTCCTGGCCCTCGGCCTCGACCTACGCCGACTGGTGCAACAACACCAACTGCACCGAGGGCAGCTTCGGCGACCTCGACCAGTGGCAGGAAGACATCGGCCTGCAGGCCCGCTGGAGCCAGCCTCTGCTGGGCGGCGACCTGCGCGTCGGCGCCGACTACGGCCACGTCACGGCCCGCAAGCGCCGCCCGGAAGACAACTACGCCTACAGCCAGGGCACGGTTAGCACCCGGGTCGCCTGCGCCACCGGCGACGTGGCCTGCAAGACCGGCGACGTCGTCCTGACCAGCGCCATCTTCTATGCGGCCTACGACGCCGAGGCGAGCCTCGACTCCGTCTCGGCCTTCGCCGAGTACGAGGTCAGCCGCGGCCCGCTGACCGTGCGCGGCGGCCTGCGCTACGATCACGAGAGCCTGCTCGGCAACCACAGCTTCGCCCCGCGCCTGTCGGTGGTCTACGAACTGCCGTGGGAAGTCACCGCCACGCTCGGCGCCAACCGCTACTATTCGCGCGACTTCCTCGGCTACGCGATCAAGTCGCAGTACCCGGGCACCAAGGTCTATCGCCGCACCACCTCGACGGTGAACGGCCAGTTGGTGGCCGGCGACTGGTACCTCTATTCGCACTCGGTGACGGCCGGCGTGGCGGGCACCGGCGTCAAGACGCCCTATTCCGACGAGCTGACCTTCGCCCTCTCCAGGCCGGTGTTCGGCGGCGTGGCGCGGATCAAGGGCGTGGCCCGCGAGGCCCGCGACCAGTTCACCGCCGGCGTCGTCACGGTCGAAAGCTACGTCCGCGAGACCAACAACCAGACCTACACCTACAACACCACGCACCTGGGCAACGAGGGCGAGACCTCGTACCGCGGGGTCTCGGCCGAATGGAGCCGGGGCTTCGGCCGCCACACCGTCACGGTGAACGGCTCGTGGTCCAAGACCGAGGACAATCTCAGCGACAACTACTACGAGGATCCGTCGGACGAGACCGAGTACGGCGACGAGCTGATCTACTACAAGGGCCAGCTGCGCGGCCTGCTGGGCGTGATCGCCGAGAACCAGCGCCTGAACTACGCCGCCCCCGGCCTGGTCAACGGCGACTGGAGCGCCGACTGGTGGAACGGCCGCATCCGCACCAACCTCAACGCCCGCTGGCGCTCGGGCTTCGACCAGGTCGAGGAGACCGGCGCGACCCAGACCGTGAACGGCGTGCGCTATTCGGTGTGGGACATCGTCCGCTACAAGTCGCAGACGACCTTCAACGCCAACATCCAGGCGCTGATCGCCAAGACCTCGTACGGCGAGGCCCGCCTCGACCTGCGGATCACCAACCTGTTCGACACCCTGCCGCAGACGGTGACGGCCTCGTCGACCGCTCAGCCCTACAAGCTTGGCCGCTCGTTCTGGGTCGGCATGAGCTACAAGTTCTGATCCATGAAGCGCGCGGCGAATCTCCTTCTGTTGCTGGGAACGGCGGCGGCCCTGATCGGGCTGGCGCCGCTTCCGGACGCGAACGCGGTTCGCCGCGCCGCCTTCTCCGGCAAGCCTGAAACCTGGCCGGCCCCGACCCTGCTGGCCGGGGCCTCGTTCACCCCGTTCGGGACCCTGCCCGCCCCGGTCGTCCCGGCCGACAATCCGCAGACCCCGGAAAAGGCGGCGCTGGGCCGGACGCTGTTCGAGGATCCCCGGCTGTCGGGCTCGGGCCAGATCGCCTGCGCCTCGTGCCACAATCCCGAACTGGCGTTCGGCGACGGGGTGAAGACCTCGTTCGGCCACGACCGCCAGCGCGGCCGCCGCAACGCCCCGACCCTGACCGTCGTGGCCTGGCGTACGCCGCTGTTCTGGGACGGCCGGGCCGGCAGCCTGGAGACCCAGGCCCTGGGCCCGCTGGTCGACCACAAGGAGATGGCCGCCGACCCGCGCGAGGTCGAACGCCGGCTGAACGCCGATCCCGACTATCGCAAGGCCTTCTCGCAGGTGTTCGGGGCCAGGCGCGTCACCGCCCAGGACGCCGCCAAGGCCCTGGCCGCCTACCAGCGCACCCTCAAGCCGCGCAGCAGCAAGTGGGACCGGGTGCTGAGCCTGGGCGGCCGGGTGCTGAGCGACCAGGAGCTGCAGGGGCTGGAGCTGTTCCAGGGCAAGGCCGGCTGCGCCAACTGCCACAACGGCCCGCTGCTGTCGGACGGCAAGTTCCACAACATCGGCCTGTCGTTCTACGGTCGAAAGCTGCAGGACCTGGGCCGCTACGAGGTCAGCGGCGACCCGGCCGACGTCGGCGCCTTCCTGACGCCGTCCCTGCGCGGGATTTCGAAGACCGGTCCCTACATGCACAACGGCATCTTCCCGACGCTGGAGGGAACGGTGAACTTCTACAACGAAGGCGGCGCCCGGCTGCGGCCCAAGCCCGACCAGGTCGGCGACCGCCTGTTCCCGACCACCACCCCGCTGCTGAAGCCTCTGGGCCTGACGCGGGAGGAAAAGGCGGCGCTGGTGGCGTTCCTGGAGACGCTTTGAACGTCCTTCTCCCCTTGCGGCCAGGAGGAACCTCCCCCTCTGGGGGAGGCGATCGCGTAGCGATCGGTGGGGGGTGTTCTTGGGACGACGGCCGACGCCTCGGAAGCTGAAAACGCC
>NZ_JBWKPK010000047.1:0-29724 GCF_059418205.1 Caulobacter sp. GW821-FHT09B11
CGGGGTGGAGCAGCCCGGTAGCTCGTCAGGCTCATAACCTGAAGGTCACAGGTTCAAATCCTGTCCCCGCACCCACTTTCCTGGTAGACCAACAAGGTCGATGCCGTCCGGCGTCGGCCTTTTTTGACGCCTTCGTTTACCACTCATAGTGGTATTTTGGCGACAGCTGAGCCTCCGCGCGCGAATTTTTCTGGCCAGCGGCCGCTTCCCACCCATAATCTCCGTGCAAAGGGCGTAGCGCGTGCCGCAGTTTTGCGTCATGAGTTGCTGTGGAAGGACGCGGGCCGGCAATTGGCCCGTCGATTGAGGTTTTGAGGATAAGATGGCGAACGGTGTCGTTAAGTGGTTCAACCCGGCCAAGGGCTTTGGCTTCATTCAGCCCGAGGACGGCGGCCAGGACGTGTTCGTCCACATCGCCGCGGTTGAACGTTCGGGCCTGTCGGGTCTGAACGAAGGCGATCAAGTGGCTTATGAGCTGGAAGAGGACCGCCGCTCGGGCAAGACCTCGGCCGGCAATCTGCGCGTGACCGGCCATGGGGCCGTTCCGGCCGGCGGCGCGCCGCGTCGTCCGCCCCAGCGCAGCGGTGGCTATGACGCCCCGCGCGGCGGCGGCTACGGTGGTGGCGGCGGTGGCGGCGGCACCGGCGAAGCCGGTACGGGCGTCGTGAAGTGGTTCAACAGCACCAAGGGCTTCGGCTTCATCCAGCCGGACAACGGCGGCGGCGACATCTTCGTGCACATCTCGGCCGTCGAGCGCGCCGGCCTGCGCGGCCTGAACGAAGGCCAGCAAGTCGGTTACGAACTCGAACAGGACCGCCGCTCGGGCAAGACCTCGGCCGGCAACCTGCGCATCCTCTAAGCTTCGATCGGCTCTAGTCTTCAGGGCGCGTCCACGCGCCCTGAATCCTGGCGTTTGAAGCTCGAAATGCAAGAAGGCCCCGCCGGGGCTTCCGCCATCTCACGATGGCCGGGGGCTCCGACGGGGCCTTTTCGCGTCTGTAGTGTTCGCGTCTGCTGTGGTCTCTGCGCTCAATGCGCTCCGCAGCACTTCTTGAACTTGCGCCCCGAGCCGCAGGGACAGGCTTCGTTGCGACCGGTCTTCGGCAGGCCCGACCGCGGGTTCAGGTTTCGCCAGAAGGCGTGGATCCGCAGGACGGTCTCCGGCACGAGTTCGTCGATTTTGGCGAGAAACTCCTCCGCGGCCTCGGCGGGCAGGGCGACGAGGGGCTCGCCGTCCTCGTCGACGCACAGCGCCAGGAGCGGTGTCAGCAGGTAGCTGTCGGTTTCCGAGCTCATCAGCCTGTCCCAGGCCGCGTACCGCAGGCTGACCGCCAGCACGAAACCCTCCGCCCAGTCGGAGGCGATCACCTCGCCGGCTTCGTTTTCGAGGAAGATCGGCTCCAGCGAGCGGGCTTCGACCCGCCGCAGGATCTCGTTGTGCCGGTTCATGACGGCCCCGAGGATTCTCTGGGCTTCGAGGTCGTCGCGGAAGTTCGCCTCGCCGCCGCCCCAGACGAGCGGCAGCCACTCGGCGGGCATGATCGGCTCCGGACCGACCGCCACGCCGGTCAGGAAGCCGTCGAGCTCGCTCAGCAGCAGGACGCCTTCCGGACGCTCCTCGGATGTCAGGAAGGCGTCGAGAAGGTCCAGGTCGGGCGTGAGGTCTGCGGGTTCGAGCGGCACGGCGGGCCTTGCGCTGAGAGGGACGGGATCGGCGGCGGACGCAACTGCGCCCATCGCTGGAAGCATCCTTCAGTCTACAGGTCCGGCCGGGCGTGTCGAACGCCAGCCGGCGCCTGTTCGTCCCCTCTCAGCTCGGGACGAACAGGCGCGCGGGCCTTACCCCGCCTTGGCCGCCCGCTCGGCGGCGGCCTGGTTCACGGCCAGGGCGGTCATGTTGACGATGCCGCGGGCGGTGACGCTGGGCGTCAGCACGTGCACCGGCCGGCTCATGCCCAGCAGGATCGGACCGACCAGCAGGGCCTCGGTGGCCGCCGTCAGCAGGGTGAGCGCGATATTGGCCGCGTCCAGGGTCGGCATGACCAGCAGGTTGGCCGAACCCTTCAGGGTGCTGTCGCCGACCAGGCGGTCGCGCAGGGCCTGGGAGAGGGCGGCGTCGGCGTGCATCTCGCCGTCGACCTCGAGCTCGGGCGCGCCGGCGCGGACCAGCGCCAGGGCCTCGCGCATCTTGCGGGCGGTCGGCGAGTTGGAGGCCCCGAACGAGGAGTGCGAGAGCAGGGCGGCCTTCGGCGTCAGGCCGAAGCGGCGCACCGACTCGGCGGCCAGCAGCGTCATCTCGGCCACCTGCTCGGCGGTCGGGTCGACATTGACATGGGTGTCGCAGAAGAACAGCGTGCCGTTGTCGAGGATCAGCGACGACATGGCGTAGACCCGGCCGACGTTCTCGCGCTTGGGGATGATCGGCAGGACGTAGGTCATGTGCTGCCACCAGTCGCCGCTACCGCCGACGAGGGCGGCATCGACCTGACCGGTCTGCAGCAGCATCGAGGCGGCCACCGTGCGGCGACCCTCGACGCGGCGCTTGGCGGCCATCGGCGGCACGCCGCGGCGGCCTACCAGGTCCTGGTACTGGCCGATGATCGGCTCGAACAGCTCGCGGTCGGCCTGCGGGTCGAGGATATCGACCGCGCCGCCCAGGTCGAGGCGCAGGCCCATCTCGGCGGCCTTGGCCTTGATAACCTCGCGGCGGCCGATCAGCACCGGCGCGGCCAGGCCCTCGTCGACGACGGTCTGCACGGCGCGCAGGACGCGCTCGTCCTCGGCCTCGGCGTAGGCGACGCGGACCTTGGCTGCCTTGGTTGCCTTGCGGGCGCGCTCGAACACCGGACGCATCAGCTGGCCCGAGCGGTAGACGAAGAGCTCCAGCTCGGCGCGGTAGGCGTCGAAGTCGGCGATCGGCCGGGTGGCGACGCCGGACTCCATGGCCGCGCGGGCCACGGCCGGGGCGATCTGCAGGATCAGGCGCGGATCGAACGGCTTGGGAATTATGTACTGCGGGCCGAACATCGGAGCTGCGCCGCCATAGGCCGAAGCGACGACTTCCGAAGCCTCGGCGCGGGCCAGCTCGGCGATGGCCTCGACGGCCGCCACCTTCATGGCCTCGTTGATCTCGGACGCGCCGACGTCGAGCGCGCCGCGGAAGATGAACGGGAAGCAGAGGACGTTGTTGACCTGGTTGGCGTAGTCGCTGCGGCCGGTGGCCATGATGGCGTCGGGGCGCTGGGCGTAGACCAGTTCCGGCAGGATCTCCGGATCCGGATTGGCCATGGCCAGGATCAGCGGCTTTTCGGCCAGCAGCGGCAGCCACTCGGGCTTGAAGACGCGCGGGGCGGAAAGGCCGAGGAAGATGTCGGCGCCGGGCAGCACGTCGGGCAGGGTGCGCGCGTCGGTCGGGCGGGCGTAGCGGGCCATGTTGTCCGGCATGTCCGGATCGCGGCCGGCGTGGACCACGCCCTTGATGTCGGTGAGGGTGACGTTCTCGACCGGCAGACCCATCGAGACCAGCAGGTCGACGCAGGCCAGCGCGGCGGCGCCGGCGCCCGAGGTGACCAGCTTGACGTCCTTCAACTGCTTGCCCTGGACGAGCAGGGCGTTGCGGACGGCGGCGGCGCAGACGATGGCGGTGCCGTGCTGGTCGTCGTGGAAGACCGGAATGTTCATCCGCTCGCGCAGCTTGCGCTCGATGATGAAGCACTCGGGGGCCTTGATGTCCTCGAGATTGATGCCGCCGAAGGTGGGCTCCAGGGCCGCGACGACCTCGATGAAGCGGTCGGGATCCTTGGCGTCGACCTCGATGTCGAAGACGTCGATGCCGGCGAACTTCTTGAAGAGGACGGCCTTGCCTTCCATCACCGGCTTGGAGGCCAGCGGGCCGATGTCGCCCAGGCCCAGCACGGCGGTGCCGTTGGAGATCACGGCCACCAGGTTGCCGCGGGCGGTGTAGTCGCGGGCCAGATCCGGGTCCTCGGCGATGGCCAGGCACGGGGCGGCGACGCCGGGGGAGTAGGCCAGGGCCAGGTCGCGCTGGGTGGCCATGCGCTTGGTGGCCTCGATGGCCAGCTTTCCGGGCCGCGGCAGCCGGTGGTAATCCAGGGCGGCTTTACGGAAATCCTCGTCCATCGATCGGTCCTGTTCTGCGCAGCGCTGTGGCGCGGGCCGTCTTTGATCGCGTTCCCTGGGGTCGGGATTACGCACGCGGCCCGTCTGCCGGTGTTGCTACCGGGGTTGGCCGCGCTTTTCCAACCTTACGCAGCGTCCGCCGACCATTTTTTGCGATTCTGCGTCCGTTTGGCTTCGGCTGAGGTCGGTGGGGCGACGCAACGGGCGCGCCTGGTAAGTAATAAAAGACTTATATACGCTCAATCGGCGGGCGCCGGTCGCCGCCTGGCTGGGCGAACCGGCCGCGGGTGGACGGTCCGGCGGCGGCGAGGCTGGACAGCGGGCGCGCGCGGTCCCAGCCTTCATCAACCTCTCTGGAGAGGTCGAAAGAGCGTATGATGACCCCGATCCCGCAGGACCTAGCATGAGCGGCCTGACGACCCACATCCTCGACACCGCCGCCGGCCGTCCGGCCGCCGGGGTGGCTGTGCGCGTCTATCGCCGGGTGGAAGGCCCGCCGACGCTGCTGCTGGCGAGCGCCACCGACGCCGACGGCCGCGCGCGGCTGGTCGAGGGCGAGGACCTGGCGGTCGGCGGCTATCGCCTGGAGTTCGAGATCGCCGCCTATTTCGCCGCCAGCGGGGCCAGGGTCTCCGACCCGCCGTTCCTCGACGTGGTGACCATCGATTTCGCGGTGGCCGATCCGGCCCAGCACCACCACGTGCCGCTGCTGGTCTCGCCGTTCGGCTATTCGACCTATCGGGGCAGCTGAGATGGGCGGGACGATCCGGTTCCTGCTGAACGGCGAGGCCCAGGAGGCGGCGGGCGTCGATCCGACCACGACCCTGCTGGAGCACCTGCGCGGGCCGCTGCGCAAGACCGGCACCAAGGAAGGCTGCGCCGAGGGCGACTGCGGCTCTTGCACCGTGCTGGTCGGCGAACTGACGACGGGCGACGACCTCAAGCCCGTGGCCTGGCGGGCGGTCAACGCCTGCATCCAGTTCCTGCCGATGCTGGACGGCAAGGCGGTGATGACCGTCGAGAGCCTGGCCGCCGAGGGCGTGGGCGCTTGCCCGGGCAAGCCGCATCCCGTGCAGCAGGCGATGATCGACAAGCACGGCTCGCAGTGCGGCTTCTGCACGCCGGGGATCGTGATGTCGCTGTACGGCCGCGCGGTCGGGGCCTGCGGGGCGGGGGCGCCGGTCGAGGACGTGCTGGCGGGCAACCTCTGTCGCTGCACCGGCTATGGCCCGATCCTGGAGGCGGCGCGCGAGGTGGTGCGCGAAGAGGCGCCGGACGTGGCTGGTCCGCTGAAGGCGATCCAGCGCGAGACCATGCTCAGCCTGGCGCACGAGGATCCGGTGCGGGGCGTCACCCGCCGCTGGCTGGCGCCGCGAAGCCTGTCGGAGCTGGCCGCCGCCGCCGAGGCCAATCCCGACGCGGCCTTCGTGGCCGGGGCGACCGACGTCGGCCTGTGGGTCACCAAGCTGCGCAAGCCGCCGCAGACCCTGATCGACATCGGCCGGGTGGCCGAATTGAAGACCATCACCCGGGTGGGCGACGCCCTGCGCATCGGCGCCGGCGTCCGCTATGTCGATGCGATCGAGACCCTGGCCGGCCGCTATCCGAGCCTTGGCGAGATGATGCGGCGGCTGGGGTCGACCCAGGTGCGCAACAGCGGCACGATCGGCGGCAACATCGCCAACGGCTCGCCGATCGGCGATATGCCGCCGGCCCTGATCGCGCTAGGCGCCACGCTGGTGCTGCGCCGGGGCGAGCAGACGCGCGAGATCCCGCTGGAGGACTTCTTCGTCGCCTACGGCCAGCAGGACCGCCAGCCGGGCGAGTTCGTCGAGGCGGTGATCGTTCCGCGCGGACCGGCGGGGCAGATCTTCAAGGTCTACAAGCTCTCCAAGCGCTTCGACCAGGACATCTCGGCCGTCTGCGCGGCCTTCGCGATCACCGTGGTCGATGGGTTTGTGACCGAGGCCCGCGTCGCGTTCGGCGGCATGGCCGCCACGCCCAAGCGGGCCGACGCCTGCGAGGCGGCCCTGGTCGGTCGGCCGTGGACGCCCGAGACGATCGATGCGGCCGCCGCGAAGCTGGACGAGGACTACACGCCGCTGTCGGACATGCGGGCCTCGGCCGCCTATCGCGCCCGGACGGCGCGCAACCTGCTGGTCCGGGCCTATCTGGAAAGCGCCGAGCCGGGCGTGGCGACCAGCGTGCTGGCGGAGGCCGCCCATGGCTGATTCCGGCGCTTCCCTGAAAGCCGAGGCGAAAGTCACGCCGTTCGTGGGCGTGCACGCCTCGGTCCCGCACGACAGCGCCCTGCGCCACGTGACGGGCACGGCGATCTATGTCGACGACCTGCCGGAGCCGGCGGGCCTGCTGCACGTGCATCTGGGCATGAGCACCAGGGCCCATGCGCGGATCGTGTCGATGAACCTCGACGCTGTGCGGGCCTCGCCCGGGGTGGTCTGCGTGCTGACCGCCGCCGACATTCCCGGCGAGAACGACGTCAGCCCGGTGATCCACGACGACAAACTGTTCGCGGCCGGCGAGGTCTATTGCGTGGGCCAGAGCCTGTTCGCGGTGGCCGCGACCTCGATCGCCGCCGCGCGGGCGGCCGCCGCCAAAGCGGTCGTGGAATACGAATACCTGCCGGCGGCGATCACCATCAGGGAAGCGGCCACGGCCGAACTGAAGATCGAGGCCAGCCAGCGGATGGCGCGGGGCGACGCCGACGCCGCCCTGGCCGCCGCGCCCCACCGCCTCCAGGGCCGCCACGCCATCGGCGGCCAGGACCACTTCTATCTCGAAGGCCAGGCCTCGCTGGCGACGCCGCGCGAGGAGGGCGACGTCCACGTCTGGTGCTCGACCCAGCATCCGACCGAGGTGCAGCACCTGATCGCCCGCGTGCTGGGCCGCCCCGACCATGCCGTCACCGTCGAGGTGCGGCGCATGGGCGGCGGCTTCGGCGGCAAGGAGACCCAGGCCTCGCTGTTCGCGGCGGCCGCGGCCCTGGTGGCGGTCAAGACCGGCCGCCCGGCCAAATGCCGGCCCGACCGCGACGAGGACATGGTCATGACCGGCAAGCGGCATGACTTCGAGGTCGGCTACGACGTGGGCTTCGACGACGAGGGGCGGCTGCGGGGGATCCGGCTGGAGCTGGCCTCGCGCTGCGGGGCGACCACGGATCTTTCGCCGGCCATCAACGACCGGGCGATGTTCCACGCCGACAACGCCTATTACCTGCCGGCGGTCGAGATCGTCTCGCACCGCTATCGCACCCACACCGTCTCCAACACCGCCTTCCGGGGCTTCGGCGGGCCGCAGGGCATGGCGGCGATCGAGCGGGTGATGGACGCGGTGGCCCAGGCGACGGGGCTGGATCCGCTGGAGGTGCGCCGGCGCAACCTCTATGGCGCCCATGGAGAGGGAGGGGGCCGAAACCTCACGCCCTACTACCAGGTGGTCGAGGACAACGTCGCGCCGGAGCTGATCGAGGAACTGGCCAAGTCCTGCGACTACGCCGCCCGGCAGCAGGCGGTGGCGGACTTCAACGCCGGAAGTCCGATCCTCAAGAAGGGCCTGGCCCTGACGCCGGTGAAGTTCGGCGTCTCGTTCACCACCACCCACCTGAACCAGGCGGGCGCCCTGATCCACATCTACGCCGACGGTTCGATCATGCTGAACCACGGCGGCACCGAGATGGGGCAGGGGCTTTATCTGAAGATGGCGCAGGTGGCCGCGGAAGCATTCCAGGTTCCGCTCGACCGCGTGAAGATCACCTCGACTGTCACCGACAAGGTGCCCAACACCTCGGCCACGGCGGCCTCGTCGGGGGCGGACCTCAACGGCATGGCGGTGCTGGACGCGGCGGGCAAGTTGAAGGGCCGGCTGACGGCCTTCGCCGCCGAGAAGTGGGGCGTGGATCCCTCGCAGGTGGCTTTCACGCCCGAGGGCGTGCGGCTCGGCGGCGAGACGGTGAGCTTCCCGGACCTCTGCCGGCAGGCCTACCTGGCGCGGATCTCGCTGTCGGCGACCGGCTTCTACGCCACGCCCAAGATCGCCTACGACCGCAAGACCCATCGCGGGCGGCCGTTCTACTACTTCGCCTATGGCGCGGCCTGCAGCGAGGTGGTGATCGACACCCTGACCGGCGAGAGCAAGGTGCTGCGCGCCGACATCCTGCACGACGTGGGCCGCTCGCTGAACCCGGCCATCGACCTTGGCCAGGTGGAGGGCGGGTTCATCCAGGGCATGGGCTGGCTGACGACCGAGGAACTGGTCTACGACGCCAAGGGCGTGCTGAAGACCCATGCCCCCTCGACCTACAAGATCCCGACGGCGGGCGACCGGCCGCGCGTGCTGAACGTCAAGCTCTGGGAGCCCGGCCGCAACGTCGAGCCGACCGTCCATCGCTCCAAGGCCGTGGGCGAGCCGCCGCTGATGCTGGCGATCTCGGTGTTCAGCGCGATCACCCGGGCCGTGGCGGCGGTGGGGGATCACAAGGTGATGCCGAACCTGGACGCGCCGGCGACGCCGGAGGCGGTGCTGACGGCGGTCGAGGATGTGAGGAGGCGGGCCAATGGGTGAGGCCGTCTTTCTCAAACCTCTCCCAGAGGGAGAGGGAGGGGGCCACGCCGTCAGGCGTGGGAGGGTGAGGGGTTACACCTTCAGCCGCTTTACCCCCTCACCCTCCCACCGCTTCGCGGCGGGCCCCTCCCTCTCCCCATGGGAGAGGTTTGAATTTGTGGGAGAGGCGTCGTGCTGAGCGCCCACAAGAACTGGGCCCGCGCCGCCCTGTCGCGCCTCGACGCTCACGACCACGCCGCCCTGGTCACCGTGCTGGCCACCGAGGGCTCGGCGCCGCGCGAGGCCGGGACCAAGATGGTGGTCTGGGAGGGCGGGCAGTCGGGCACGATCGGCGGCGGCAATCTGGAGCACCAGGCGACCAGCCAGGCGCGGCGGATGTTGGTCGGATCCCAGGCGGCCTTCGCGATCCAGGACTATCCGCTGGGGCCGTTGCTGGCCCAGTGCTGCGGCGGGCGGGTGCGGCTGATGATCGAGCGGGTCGAGGCCGCCAGTCGCGACTGGCTGACCGAAGCGGCCCGCCGGATGGACGCCGACCAGCCGTTCGAGCTGCGCACGCGTTTCGACCCGGGCCTGCTGACCAAGACGATCGCGCCTATCGGCGCGCTGGAGGCCGATCCGCCGGCCGTGGTGCTGGGCGGGGCGCCGGCGGCGGCGCGCGGCAAGCGGCCGGATCTCGGCGACGAGCTGGTCGAGCGCAGCGAGAGCCCGCGCCGGCCGGTGCTGCTGTTCGGGGCCGGCCATGTGGGCCAGGCGATCGCGCGGGCCTTCGCGCCCCTGCCGTTCAAGCTCTTCTGGTACGACAGCCGGCCCGAGGCGGCCGAGGTTCCGGGCGTGGTGGTGCGTGCGCCGGCCGAGTTGGCGGCCATCGCCATGGGCGCGGCGCCTGACGCCTACGGCCTGATCCTGACCCACGACCACGCCCTGGACTACGCCCTGGCCTCGGCCGGGCTGGCGGGCGGCGGCTTTGACTATCTGGGCCTGATCGGCTCCAAGACCAAGCGGGCGCGGTTCATGCACCGCCTGCGCGACGACGGGTTCTCGGCGGTGACGCTGAACCGCCTGACCTGCCCGATCGGCCTGCCGGGCCTGAAGAGCAAGGCGCCCGAGGTGATCGCCGTCTCGGTGGCCGCCGACCTGCTGATGCGGCTGGAAGCCGCCCAGGCCAGTAACGACGAGGGTTCAGTTGCAAGCGTTTAGGGCGTCGATCCTCCACCTCCTGGAAGATCCGACCAAGAGCGGGGAAGCGATCGGCTTTCACGAGGACGGGCTGCTGGTCGTCGACCAGGGCAAGGTCGTGGCGTGCGGCGACTACGCCGACCTGGCGCGCGCCCATGCCGAGGTCCCGGTCGAGGACCTGAGCGGCCATTGGATCACCCCGGGCTTCATCGACACTCATATCCACTTTCCGCAGGTCGACATCGTCGCCGCCCACGGCGCGCAGCTGCTCGACTGGCTGGAGCAGCACACCTTCCCGGCCGAGGCGGCCTTCGCCGATCCGGGCCATGCGAAGGAGGCGGCGGGCTTCTTCGTCGACGAACTGCTGCGCAACGGCACGACCACGGCCCTGGTGTTCGGCTCGGTGCACAAGGGCTCGGTCGAGGCGCTGTTCGCGGAAGCCTTCTCGCGCGACATGCGGCTGATCGCCGGCAAGACCCTGATGGACCGCAATGCGCCGCTGGGCCTGACCGACACGGTCGAGACCGCCCGCGCCGACATGGAAAGCCTGATCGCCGACTGGCACGGCAAGGGGCGGCTCGGCTACGCCGTCACCCCGCGCTTCGCCATCAGCTGCACCGACGCCCAGCTGGAGATGGCCGGGCAGGTGCTCGCCGAGCATCCGGGCGTCTGGATGCAGACCCATCTCTCCGAGAACCCGCGCGAGATCGACGAGACCGCCCAGCTGTTTCCCGGCGCGAGCGACTATCTCGACGTCTACGAGCGGTTCGGCCTGGTTCAGAAGCGGTCGGTCTTCGCCCACTGCGTCCACCTTCGGGGCGAGGCGTTCCAGCGGCTGGCGGCCAAGGATGCGGCCGTGGCCTTCTGCCCGACCTCGAACCTGTTCCTCGGCTCGGGCCTGTTCCCGCTGGACGAGGCCTGCTCGCACGGGGTGAAGGTGGGCATGGGCACCGACGTCGGGGCCGGCACGACCTTCTCGATCCTTCACACCCTGGGCGAGGCCTACAAGGTGGGGCAGCTGCGGGGCTCGGCGCTGGATCCGTTCGAGGCGCTGTACCTGGCCACCCTGGGCGGGGCGCGGGCGCTGGATCTCGACGACCGCATCGGCAACCTGGCGCCGGGCAAGGAGGCCGATTTCCTGGTGCTGGACCTCGCCGCGACGCCGCTGCTGAAGCGCCGGCTGGCGGCGGCCAAGGGGCTGGAGGACCGGCTGTTCGCGTTGACCGTGCTGGGGGATGACCGGGTCGTGGCGCGGACCTACCTGGCCGGGGTGGAGCGGCATCGGCGGTGAGAACAGATGCTCCCCCTCTGGGGGAGCTGTCGCGAAGCGACTGAGGGGGTGAGCGCCGCGCCGGCCCCTTCCGGCCCTCTGGGCCACCTCCCCCAGAGGGGGAGGATCTAAGAACAGGAACCTCCCCCTGTGGGGGAGGTGTCGCCGAAGGCGACGGTGGGGGGACGTTTTCAGCCGCCGAAACATCGGCCGATCTCGCGGAAACTCCCCCCACCGACCGCTTCGCGGTCGCCTCCCCCAGAGGGGGAGGTTCTTTTTCCTACGACCCCACCACCCCGTTCATCGTCCGCGCATACAGCGCCAGCAGGCGATCCGCATCCACGGCGATCGCCGCGCTGTGGATCGGCTGGTCGTCCCAGGCTGACGGGCCGTAGAGTTCGCCTTCGACCTTCTGCAGGGTCTGGCCGAGCGCGATGCCTTCGGTGACCACGCGCACGGAACCGCGGCGAACCTCGAACAGGCTCTCGTCGATGACATAGGCCACGGCGGCGGCGTCGTGGACGCAGCAGCCGACGATGCCGTCGCGGCCGCCGTAGAAGGCGGCGTAGGGCTTGGAGATGGCGTTGAGGAACTCACCCGCCGGACCAGCCGAGGCTTCCAGGGCCTCCATGTAGTCGGGGCTCATGATCACCTGGGTGGTGACGTCCAGGCCGATGACGGCGACGTGCCAGGGGGCGGTGAAGACGCGGTCGGCGGCTTCCGGGTCGTTCCAGATGTTGGCCTCGGCCACCGGGGTGACGTTGCCCGGCTTGCCGGCGACGGCGAAGGCGCCGCCCATGATCACTACGCCCTTGAGCAGGGTCGCCACTTCCGGATCGGCGTCGAGCGCCAGGGCCAGGTTGGTCAGCGGACCGACGGCGACCAGGGTGATCTCGCCGGGATTGGCGCGGGCCAGGTCGATGATCGCCTGGTGGGCCGGCTTGGCCTCGGGCTGGGCGGGAACCAGGCCCGTCAGCTCGACGTCGCCCAGGCCGTTCTCGCCGTGCACGAAGGTGGGCGAGGGATTGCGCGGGCGGACCAGCGGCTTGTCCGTGCCCTTGAACACCGGCGCGGTCAGGCCGAAGCGGTCCTTCAGGTAGAGGGCGTTGCGGGTGGTGGTGTCGATGTCGGCGTTGCCGAACACGGTCGTCACGGCCACCAGGTCGAGAGCGGGGCTGGCCTCGATGAACAGCAGGGCCATGGCGTCGTCGATGCCGGGATCGGTGTCGAAGATGATCTTGGTGGTCATCGGTAGGCGGAACTCTTCTCGTTGTTCTGCAAGCGCTTTCCGGGCGCCGCCAGGATCGGCCACCTTAGCTGCCCGCAACGCCGGGAGCATGTCAAAACGACAATGGCCCGGGCGTTTTTCAACGCCCGGGCCGCCATCAGGTCAGTCTGTCGAGATCGCTTAGCGGCGGGCGCTCAGCGAGATGCCGACGACGCGCGGCTCGTTGACGAAGCCGGTCAGGTTGTTGAAGTCGATGCCGCCGCGCAGGTTCACCTCGTTGGTGATGTTGCGGGCGAACACGGCCACTTCATACGAGCCGTCGGTGCGGCCGTAGCCCAGCTTCAGGCCGCCTTCGAAGGTGTCCTTGCTGTTGAACTCCTTGCTCTCGTAGAGGAAGAGGTTCGTGTAGCCCTGGCGGAACCAGTCGGTTTCCGCGAACAGCTCGCCGCCGTCGCCGACCGGCACGTTGTAGCGGGCGCCGAAGTTCAGGATGTATTCCGGCGCGTTCGGGAACGGGTTGCCGTCGACCAGGGCCTGGCCGGCCAGGTTCTTCGGATCGGTCACGGTGCACTGGGCGCAGACGGCCACGGCCAGGGTCTTGTCCTTGATCTCGGTGTGGCTGTAGCTGTAGCCCGCCGTCAGCAGCAGGTTCGAGGTGACCTTCCACTCGCCGTCCAGCTCGACGCCGTAGGCCTCGCCCTTCTTGGCGTTGATCAGGCGGTTGGAGTTGGTTCCGCCGCCGACCGCGCTGAACTGCGGGTCGTCGATGGTGTAGGTGAACACCGCGCCGTTCAGGCGGACGCGACGCTCGAACAGCTCGCTTTTGACGCCGGCTTCCCACGACAGGATGGTTTCCGACTGGGCCACCGAGGCGGGGCTGCCGAAGGCGATGTCGCGGCCCTGGATCGACGGGCCGCGGAAGCCGCGGGCCACCTTGGCGTAGACGCTGACGTCGTCGGTGACGGTGTAGAACGCCGACAGATCCCAGCTGGCCTGGCTGTCGGAGACCGACACCGGGGCGATGGTCCCGTAGGGGTTCGACAGGACGGTCATGTCCTTGCTGTCGTCGGTCCAGCGGAGGCCGGCGGTCACCTTCAGGGCGTCGGTGAACTGGTAGGAGCCCTGGCCGAACACGGCCCACGAGGTGTTCTTGTGCTCGAGCGTGGTCGGCGAAACGAAGAACGGGTTGGTCGTGACGGTGAACGCCGACTTGAAGTAGTAGGCGCCGACCTGCCAGGTGACCTTGCCGTCGGTGTCGCTGGCCAGGCGGATTTCCTGGGTGACCTGGTCCAGGTCGCCGATCG
Source organism: Caulobacter sp. GW821-FHT09B11 (assembly GCF_059418205.1). Classification (NCBI taxonomy): domain Bacteria; kingdom Pseudomonadati; phylum Pseudomonadota; class Alphaproteobacteria; order Caulobacterales; family Caulobacteraceae; genus Caulobacter; species Caulobacter sp. GW821-FHT09B11. The sequence continues at coordinate 13,700 of NZ_JBWKPK010000047.1, forward strand.
AGTCCTGGGTGTCGGAGTCGAACGGGATGAAGCCCGGGCCCGTGCCGGCCACGCCGCCGTCGATGTCGCCGCGGCTGCGGCCGTTGGCGGTTTCGTAGGCGCTGATCGAGGTCAGCTTCACGCCGCCGAAGTCGTGGTCGACCTTCAGCGAGACGCCGGTCGAGTCGTACTGCTGCGGGTTGTTGGCGCCGCCGTTGTAGCTGACCTTGTCGCGGTCGAAGTTCGAATTGATCTTGTTGCTGCCGGCCGTGAGGATGTTGGCGCGGAAGACCGCCGCGGTGCCGTCCAGCGAGCGGGTGTGGGCCGTGGCGAGGATCTCGGTGTCGTCGCTCGGCGTCAGCAGGATCTGCAGGCGGGCGGCCTTTTCGTCATAGCCGCCGAGCGCGTCGCTGACCTTGGTGTAGCTGTTGTCGATGTAGTCGTCGCGGTGCTGGTACAGGGCCGAGGCGCGGACGGCGATCTTGCCCGGGACGATGGCGCCGCCGACGCCGCCTTCGAAGGTGGTCGTGCCGTACGAGCCGTAGGTGGCCGTGCCGTTGGCCTTGAACTCTTCGCTCGGCTTGACGGTGGTGAACTTGACGATGCCGGCGGTGGTGTTGCGGCCGAACAGGGTGCCTTGCGGGCCGCGCAGGACTTCGACCTGGTCGATGTCATAGACGGGCGAGCTCTTGAGCACGACGTTCTCGAGGACGACGTCGTCCATGATCACCGAGACCGGCTGCGAGGCGGCCAGGTCGAAGTCGGCGTTGCCCAGGCCCCGGATGTAGAAGCGCGGGGCGGCGCGGCCGTTGGAGCTTTCGACGTAGAGGCCCGGCACGCGGCTCGACAGGGCCAGCACGTCCTCGCCGGCGGCGAAGATCGAGGCCAGCTTCTCGCCCGAGACGGCGGCGACGGAGACCGGCACGTCCTGGATGTTTTCGGAGCGCTTCTGGGCGGTGACGATCACGTCGTCGAGGGCGGTCGGCGCGTCCTGGGCGAGGGCCGGGGCCGCGACGGCGGCGGCCAGCAGGAGTACGCCGAAGGCGGCGCCGTTGCGCAGCTTGGCTTGGGTGGTCATTTCGAAATCCCCTTCGAACACCGGTGGAGGACCCGGTTGCGTGGGGTGCAATGCACAATGGCCGCGTCGAAATCAAAAGGCTTGATGACGACTCCGTCTCACTGGCGTGAAGTTTGTAGTGACCGTGTCACTATTTGACCACGCTGCGACAACGGCGCCCAAAACTAGGTCATAAGTCAGGACATACTTACTTATTGTCCTTGGTCGGAGTATCCGCGGGCCTATGGCGCAAGGCGTTGGTCGGCGCCGGCCTGGAGCAGGGAAACGTGCGCCGACACGATTTTCCAGCCGTCTTCGGTGCGCAGCCAGGTCTGGCTCTGGCGACCGGGCTGTTTTGCCCCAGTTCGCAGGAATTCGACGTTCGCGATCGCGAAATCACTGCCGAACGTGGTGATTTCCGTCCTCAGCCGGTCGCGCAGCGGCGAGCCGCCGGAGCGTCCGATTCGAAAGGCGGCGATCTCTTCGAAGCCGTAGAGGTTCTCGGCCACGCCGTAGCGGACGGTTTCTGGCGCATCGCGGAAGAAGCCGTCCAGCGCCTCGACGTCGTTGGTCATCAGGGCGGTTTCATAGGCGTCGACGGCGGCGATCACCTCGGCCAGGACGTCGGGGGTGTTGATGACGGTCATGCGGGCTCTCGACGGATGGGAGGGCGGTGGGCGGCGATGACGCCGGCGCGCTCCAGGCGCAGGGCGGCGGCGAAGGCCAGGTCCTCGCGCCAGGCAGGCGCGATCAGCTGCACGCCGATCGGCGGCTTGCCGGGGCGGTTCACCGGCGCGGCGATGACGGGCAGGCCGATGTAGCTGATCGGCTGGGTGTAGGCGCCCAGGGTCTTGCGCACCGAGACCTGCACGCCGTCCAGGTCCATGGTCGCCTGGCCGATCGGCGGGGCCGGGCAGGGCGTGACGGGGGCCAGCAGCAGGTCGAAGTCCTCGAACACGCGGCGCGCCTCGTCGCGGAAGACAGGGCGGTAGCGGCGGGCGGCGTCGGCCACGCCGTCCGGCAGCAGGGCGCCGGCCAGCAGGCGGTCGCGCACGGCCGGGTCGTAGTCGAGGGCGCGCGCGGCGAGGTCGTCGAAATGCAGGCGCCCGCCTTCGGAGGCCGACATCGAAAACGCGGCGGCGCGGGCGGCCTGGGCGCCGGGCAGCTCGACGCCGCGCCGGGCCTGCAAGGCGTCGGCGACGATCTCCAGCGCCTCGACCACTTCAGGAAACGCGCCCTGCTGGAACCAGCCGCCCAGCACGCCGACACGCAACGGCTGGTCGGCCAGGGCGTCGAGGCGGGCGGACAGGGGATCGGCGGGCGGCGGCGAAAGCTCGTCGAGCGGGTCCTGGCCCTGCAAGGCGTCATAGGCGAGGGCGAGGTCGGCGGCGGTGCGGGCGAACGGGCCGATGTGGTCCAGGCTGTGCACGAAGGGGAAGGCCCCGACGCGTGACAGGCGGCCCAGGGTGGGCTTCAGCCCATAGACGCCGCACAGGCCGGCGGGGATGCGGATCGAGCCGTTGGTGTCCGAGCCCAGGGCGAGCGGCAGGATCCCGCCCGAGACGGCGGCGGCCGAACCGCCGGACGAGCCGCCGGCGATGCGGGCCGGGTCGTGCGGGTTGTGGGTGGGGCCGTCGTGGGCGTTCTCGGTGACGAAGCCGTAGGCGAACTCGTCCATGTTCAGCGCGCCGACCAGCACCGCGCCGGCGGCCTTCATCCGGGCGACGGCCGTGGCGTCGGCGCTCGCGGGGGCGGCGTCGCGGCGGATCCTGCTGCCGGCCAGGGTCGTGTGGCCGGCGACGTCGAACAGGTTCTTGACCGCGAAGGGAACGCCGGCCAGCGGACCGGGATCGACGCCGGCCGCGAGCTGGGCGTCGACGGCGTCGGCCTGGCCAAGCGCTTCGTCCTCGAAGACGGCGGTGAAGGCGTTGAACGGCTCGGCCCTGGCGGCGGCGATGGCCTTTTGCGCCTGCTCGCGGGCGGTGGTGCGACCCTCGCGCACGGCGCGGGTCACGGCCTGGGCGGTGTCGAAGCTCACGGCGCGAACGGCTCGGCCGGTGCGTCGGCGTCGGTCAGGCCCCCAAGGGCGTCGCAGAACAGAGCCGTCTGGTCGCGCAGCAGGGCCAGGTTCTCGGCGACGCCGGCGCGGCAGCTCTCGGGAATGCGCAGGCCGAGATCGGCGCTGCGGGAGTCCAGATAGGCGGCGACCTTGGCGTCGGAGAGGTTTTGGAAGGCCGACAGATCGCCGCCCGACATGGGAAGTCACTCACGCTAGAAAGTAATTAGATACTTCATAGCGAGCCCACGATAACGCCGCTAGGCCAGACGTTTCAAGGGGCTAGGAAGGATTGATCGCCCGCCGGATGCGTGAGGTCCGTGCAGGCGGCGCCCAGCGGGCAGGCAGGATGGCGAAAGCGGCGTCGTCGATGGTCGCGCCGCTTCGCCGTCGCGCCGATGCGGCCGGAGACTGGGGACCGTTTCTTCGTTTCCGGTTCCGCCGTCGCCATGCACCACCACCTGTCCTCCACGCCGCAGACCGTCCGCTTCGGCATCTTCGACGCGGCCTTCGATCCCGTCCTGACCATCCAGCCTGGCGACAGCGTCACCTTCGACTGCGTTTCCGGCGGGCCCGAGGTGATGCCGGGGCCGGAGTCGTGGCTGACCATCCCGCCGGCCCTGCAGGCGATCCACGACGCCAGGCTGGACCGGATCGGGCCGCACATCCTCACCGGGCCGGTGGCCATCGCCGGGGCCGAGCCGGGCGACACCCTGGAGGTGCGCATCGAAGCCGTCGAGCCCAACAACGACTGGGGCTACTGCGCGGTGCGGCCGCTGGCCGGCACGATCCCGGAGGATTTCCCCGACCGCTATGTCAGCCACATCGCCGTCGACAAGGCGCGCGGGGTCTGCAAGCCGCAGTGGGGGCCGGAACTGCCCTTGAAGCCGTTCTTCGGCACCATGGGCGTGGCCCCGCCGGCGAAATACGGGCGCCTGTCCAGCCGCGAGCCGCGCGAGCATGGCGGCAACATGGACAACAAGGAGCTGGGCGCGGGCGCGACCCTGTTCCTGCCGGTCTGGGTTCCGGGCGCGAACTTCTCGGCCGGCGACGGCCATGGCCGCCAGGGCGACGGCGAGGTCTGCGTCAATGCCCTGGAGATGGGCCTGACCGGGACCTTCACCTTCATCCTGCACAAGGCCGCCGAGGTGGGAACGGCCACCTGGCCGCGGGCTGAGACCCCGACCCACTACGTGATCATGGGCTTCAACGAGGACCTGGACCTGGCCATGAAGCAGGCCCTGCGCGGCATGATCGACTTCATCGTGTCGCGGTCGAACCTCACCCGCGTGCAGGCCTACCAGTTCTGCTCCCTGGCCGTGGACTTCCGCGTGACCCAGACGGTCAACGGCGAGAAGGGCGTGCACGGCCTGCTGGAGAAGGGCGTTCTGTTCTAGATTTATCTCCTCCCCCGCAAAGCGGGGGAGGGGGACCGCGAAGCGGTGGAGGGGGCGAGACTGGGCTCGGTGCGCGCGGTCGCCCCCTCCGTCACGGCGCGTATCCGCGCCGCGCCACCTCCCCCGCTTGCGGGGGAGGAGTATGCTCGCCTCGCTATGACGGAGAGGGCGCCTAGGCGGCCAGTGGCCGGCCGTCGGGCGCGGGCTCTTCGGCGCGCGACGGCGCCAGACCCACCCACAGGCTGTAGAGCGGCCAGGCCGCGATAACCGCCAGCAGCGGCGCGGTCTGAAGCAGGAAGGACCTGAGCGGGGAGCCGCCGCGCTCGGCATAGGAGATGATCGGCCCGTTGACGACGGGCGGCGGCGCCGTGGCGAGGCTGATGAACATGACGACTATTGGCAGGGCCAGGCTGGCGCCGCACAGCAGCCAGAAGCTCAGCGCGCCGCGCCGCGCGTCGGTCAGGCGCTTGCGGTGAACGCAGAAGCTCACATAGGTCAGGGCGGCGAGGGCCGGGTAGAGCGCCAGGCCGACCCAGAACTCGTTTTCCAGAAAGCCTTCGGCCTCGCCCATCAGCGCCGTCAGCCCCGCCAGCGCGAAGGGCGTCGCGTACCAGGCGGCGTAGACCGCCACGACGGTCAGGGCGAAGGTCCCGCGTCCGGTCCGTCCGGCCGGCGACAGGAAGGCGGACAGCCAGGCGCGTGGGCTGCGAGCGGTCATCGATGGTCCCCCGAGCGGCCGACGGGGCCGCGCGTCCAAGCCTAGGCGAGCCAGGCGGGCGCCTGCAACCGTCGCGACGGCGTTCAGGCGGCTGCCGGCGGCTCCTGCGCTTCTACCGGCGGGGTCTCGGCGCTGGGCGGCGGCGCGGGCGGGGCCTCGGCCGGCGGTGCGGGCTCGGTGGCCAGCAGGGCCCAGTGGGTGCGGAAGAAGGTCATGTCAGCCCTCCCGGGTCATGGCGATGAGGCGCGCCTGCAGCGCCTCCGGCGGCTCGCTGCCCGGATCGCCGTCGTGCAGCACGCGGGCGAACCAGTAGCCGTCGGCGGCCAGGCGAACGACGTGCAGGCGCGGGTCGACGTCGGTGGCGGCGTGGCGCACGAGGCGCGCGTCGATCCAGTCGCGCCAGCGGCGGCGCAGGGCCGGGTCGGTGACCATCGAGATCGACAGCGCCTGACCGCTCAGCGCCATGTCGCAGCACTCGAAGGTCGAGACGACATAGGCGCGGGTAAAGCAGCCATGCGTCACGTCGTCGGCCATCAGCCGGTCCAGCGCCTCGTCCATCTGTTCGAGCATGAAGTCGAAGACGGCGTCGATCAGGGCCTGCTTGCTGGCGAAGTGGTGGAAGAGGCCGCCCTTGGTGACGCCGGCGCGGTCGGCCACGGCCTGGACGGTGATCCCGCCCAGGCCCTGCTCCTCGGCCAGGGCGACGGCGGCGTCCAGCAGGGCGCGGCGCACCTGCTCGGGCTGTTTGGGGCGGTTGTAGGCGGTGGTGTTCATCCGTGGGCCACGCTGCGCGAGAAGAGCTGGGTGACCAGCACGCCAGAGACGATCAGGCCGATGCCCAGCAGGGCCGGCGCGTCGAGCTTCTGGCGAAACAGCACGACGCCGATCACCGCCGTCAGCACGATCCCGACCCCGCCCCAGATGGCGTAGGCCACGCCCAGCGGCACGTGTTTCAGCGCCTGGGACAGGAAGTAGAAGGCGGCGGCGTAGAGCCCGGCCATGGCCAGGGTCGGGACCAGCTTCGTGAACTGCTCGGACTTCTGCAGGAAGGTGGTGCCGGCCACCTCGGCGGCGATGGCCGCGGCGAGCATGGCGTAGGCGGAAGCGGGGACGGACACGGGGAGGCCTCGGGTGGTGAGGTCTGTAAGATACCGCTTGGTTGGTTTGTTTTCAAGATGGGTGTAAGCGATCCTTCTCCCCTTGCGGGAGAAGGTGGCGGCCGAAGGCCGACGGATGAGGGGTCTCTCAGAACCCCGAGGCCGCGCCCGGCCTGTCCGCCATCACGGCGGTGAGGGCTTTCGACCCCTCACCCTCCCACGCCTGCGGCGCGGGCCCCGCCCTCTCCCGCAAGGGGAGAGGGGTCAGAGGGAGAGCAACCGCCTCACCACGAACTCCAGCATCTCCGGGGTCAGGGGGCGGCGGGTGGCCTGGTTGTTCATGGCCAGGCCGCTGATGACGTCGATGATCAGGTCGGGATCGATCTCGGGGCCAATCTGGCCGCGCTCGACGGCGCGTTCGACGACCTGGCGGTTGTAGGCGCGGCGGCGCTGGAAGTCGTCGCTGGCGCCGTGGAACAGCTCGGGCCGCACGCGGCTCTCGGCGATCAGGAAGCTCATGCACGGCCCGACGACCGGGTCGTTGTAGAGATCGATCATCGCCTGGCCCAGGGCGACCAGGTCGGCGACGACGTCGCCGGTGTCGGGCAGGCGGGCGAACAGGAAGGCCTCGTTGAAGGCCTCGCCCACCGCCTGCATCGGCGTGGCCCAGCGGCGATAGAAGGTGGCGCGCGGGGCGCCGGCCTTGTCGCAGATCTTCTCCAGGGTCAGGCCCGACATGCCGTGGGCGGCCAGCACTTCCAGAGCCGCGCGCTTGAGGCGCTTTTCCACCTCGGGGTCGCGCGGGCGGCCGGGGCCGCGGCGCGGGGCGGGGGTGTCGGCGGGCGGGGCGGGCGTTGGGCCGGCGTCGAAGTCCATGGCCGCAACCTAGAGGTAAAACCGAACAGCGGTCAAAAAAAGCGGCGCATCCTGGGGAGGATGCGCCGCGAAAACGCGCGATCCTGGGAAGGCTGTCCGCGCGAGGTCCGGGTCGCCGTCAGAACTTGCCTCGCGGCCCGGCGAGGGCGTCGGTGAGGTAAGGTCTCTGCGTCGATGTGGTCATACCTTAATTCGGCAATGAGGTAAGGCCAATAGCTCGCGAGGTGGATCAGGTGGTAAGCGGCGGCTTGCGCGACATTCTTGATATCGATATCAGTTTATCGATCCCGGTTTGGTCGCGATGCGGCCGGCCGGGCTACGAACGATAATCGACCGCCCGCGCGCCGCTGCGCCGCCAGGGCGGAAGGGGAGGAGGCGACGCGATGAAGCCCACACGCCGCGACCTGGTCGCGCTGGCCGCGATATCCGGCGCCGCCACGACCGCCCAGGCGGGCGAGACCGCTCGGCGTCACCAGATCGCCTCGCCCGACGGGCGGCTGAAAGCGGTGGTCGACGTCTCGGGCGCGATCCCCCGCTGGAGTGCGACCTATGACGGCAAGGCGCTGCTGCTGCCGTCGGACCTGGGGCTGTGGCTGGCCGAAGGACGTCTGCTGGGCGAAGGCGCGAAGCAGGCCGGCGTCACGCCGCAGACCTTCGAAGGCGAGTGGTCGCCGCCGTTCGGGCAGTCGGCGCGCTACGACCAGTCCGGCCGCCAGATCACCCTGCACATGGTCGACCCCAAGGGCGGCGTCCGGTTCGACATCGTCCTGCGGGTGCTGAACGGGGCTGTGGCGGTACGCTATGTGCTGACCGGTCTGGCCAGGGGCGAGGCCCTGGCGCTGATGGGCGAGCGGACGGGCTTCCGCTTTCCCGACACGGCGCGGCTCTACGCCAGCCGCGACGAGGGCGACATCCACGTCTCCACCCAGGCGGATCTTGCGCCGCTGGAGCATCCGGACCTGACGGGCTCGTCCGACAAGGGGCCCTATGCCGACCTGCCGATCACGGTGGACGTCGGGAACGGCGTCTACGGCTTCATCGCCGAGTCCGACCGGCTGCACTATCCGCGCTGCATGGCGCGGGCCCACGACAAGGGCGGGCTGGTCACCTACCTGATGCGCTATCCGGGCCGGGCGACCGGCTGGGGCGGCCAGGACGACACGCCGCAGGAGGCGACGTTCGAGATCGCCGTCGGCCAGAAGACGCCGTGGCGCGTGCTGCTGGCGGCCGACAGCGCCAAGGGCCTGATCGAGCGCCACCATGTGGTCCCGACCCTGGCGACGCCGAACCAGCTGGGCGACGTCTCGTGGGTCAAGCCCGGCCACGCCTTCCGGATCATGAAGCCCTATTCCACCGAGGCCTCGCTGAAGGCGGTGGATTTCGCCCAGAAGCGCAAGATCCGGTACGTGCTGTTCGACGCCCACTGGTACGGCGACGGGACGGACGCCTCGGATCCGACGGCGCCGATCGCCGCCTTGGACCTGCAAAGGGTGATCGATTACGCCAAGGCGAGGGGCGTCGGCGTGCTGGTCTATATCGACCGGGTGGCGGTGACCAAGGCGCTGACCGACATGTGCCGGCTCTATCAGCGCTGGGGCCTGGCGGGGGTGAAGCTGGGCTTCATGTGGGAGGGCCGCCAGTCCGACGTCGACTTCATCACCAAGGTGGTGCGGGCGTTCGGCGAGCACGGCATGGTCGTGAACCTGCACGACAACCTGCGGCCGGCCGGGCTGGAGCGCACCCTGCCCAACTACCTGACCCTGGAGGGCGTGAAGGGCAACGAGCAGTTCCCGGCCCCGCGCCACCACGTGAACCTGGCCTTCACCCGGCCGATCGCCGGGCCGATCGACTACACGATCTGCTACGCCCAGGAGCGCAACCAGACCACCAACGCCCACCAGCTGGCCCTGGCGGTCACCTGCTACAGCCCGCTGACCCTGCTCTATTGGTACGATAAGCCCGAGAAGTACGAGGGCCAGCCCTGGCCGGAGCTGGAGTGGTTCGACGCCTGCCCGACCACCTGGGACGAGACCCGGGCGATCGCCGGCGAGCTGGGCGAATACGTCGTCATCGCCCGCCGCAAGGGCCGGACGTGGTTCCTCGGCGCCCTGACCAACGAGATGGAGCGGCGGCTGGACCTGGACCTCGCCTTTCTGGGCGCGGGCAAGTGGACGGCGGTGCGCTACCGCGACGGCGATCTCGCCCGGCCGGCCAACCGCACCAAGGTGGCGATCGAGCGCCAGGCGGTGGACGCGGGGACGCGCCTTCGGCTGCAGCTGAACGCGGCGGGCGGCCAGGCGATACGGTTCGAGCCGGTGGGGTAGGGGCAAAAAAACGGGGCGCCGGGCAGACGGCGCCCCTTGGTCTTGGAGTCGGGAGGAACTTGCATCCAAGAAGTGAGCGCCAGCAGGGAGGCGCTTCAAGATTTGATATCGATACCAATTGGTAGGGTGGCTGTCAATCGGCGTTCGATGAGGAACTGCTGCTCTCCCGTCATCCCGGCCGGAGCGCGTAGCGCGCAGAGCCGGGACCCAGGGGCCGCCGCACTGTATCGGCCGTCGCTGGGGCGCTTGATCGATCCGCCGAGTCCGGTCCCCCTGGGTCCCGGATAAGCCCTTCGGGCTTTCCGGGATGACGAGGGGGAGAGCTACCGCGTCACCCAGAACCCATCGAAGTCGGTCCAGCCGATCCGCGTCGCGGTGTTGGACGGCGTGCCGGCGGGGGCCTGGGCGAAGAGGCCGACCTGGCCGCCCACCCAGCGGCCCGGGCGGCTGACGAAGGGCGCGCCGACGGGGGTGAAGGCCTGGCCGTCGAGGCTGTAGCTGAGGGTCACCCTGGCGTGCAGCGAGCGCAGCATCGAGGGCCAGTAGGGCGAGAACTCCGGCGGCGGATCGGCGACGACCACGGGCTCGGCGGTCATTCGCAGCCAGACGGCGGCCGGGGCCTTGGCCTGGATCACCTCGACCTTCTCGGGCTGGAACTTGTCGGCGCCCAGGCGATCGACGCGCACCAGGGCGGGGCCGGCGGCGGTGTTCTGCAGGCCGATCCAAGCGTAGTCGGACCCGAACATGACGAGGCCCGCCCGTTCGCCGATAGCCTTCGGCGCGAAGTCGAGCTTGGTGGTCACGGTGAAGCGCTCGGCCGGCAGCTTCTGGGTCAGCAGGGCGCCGGTCTCCCAGAGGTTCTCGGGCGAGGAGATCGCCTTCAGCCGCAGGCGGCCGGGCGCGGCCTTCAGGTCGGCCCAGTCGTCGTTCGGATTGGCGTTCCATTGCCAGCCCAGCGACAGGGGGCCGTCGAAATCGTCGCTGTCCTGCGGGGCGAGGCGCGGGGAGGGGATCCTGGTCGCGGGCTTGCGGTGGGTCAGCACGGGCTGGCCGACGCCGTCGCCGTCGGGATCCTCGCCGATGACCGGCCAGCCGTCCTTCCAGGCCATCGGTTGCAGCCACACCCGGCGGCCGTAGGAGTCGGCGTCCTGGAAGTGCAGGAACCAGTCCTCGCCGGTCGGGGTGGTCACCCAGGCGCCCTGGTGGGGGCCGTTGATCTCCGTCGGGCCCTGGTCGAGCACGTCGCGGCCCTCGTAGGGGCCTGCCAGCCTGCGCGAGCGGAACACGCCCTGCCAGCCGCCCTTCACGCTGCCGCTGGGCGCGAAGAGATAGTACCAGCCGTCTCGCTTGTAGAGCTTGGGGCCTTCGGTGGTCATCCACGGGAACGGGCCGCGCGAGGTCATGACCTTGGGCTGCTTGTCGCCCTCGACCAGGGTGATCGCCTCGCCGACCGCGCGGTCGCCGGCCTTGTTGAGGCGGCGGGCGGTGATGACGTTGGCGAAGCCGGCGCGGCTGCGGGCGAAGGCGGTGACCAGCCAGCCCTGGCCGTCGTCGTCCCAGAAGGGGGCCGGATCGATGACGCCGCGACGGTCGTCGACCAGCACGGGCTTGGACCACGGCCCGGCCGGGTCCTTGGCCTTGACCAGGAAGACGCCGAAGTCGGGGTCCGGATAGTAGATCAGGAACTCGCCGTTCCGATGGCGGATGGCCGGGGCCCAGACGCCGCCGCCGCGACGCGGCGTGGCGTGGTGGGCCGTAGGCGTGATCTGGGGCAGGGCATGGCCGATGATCGCCCAGTTGACCAGGTCGGTCGACTTCAGGATCGGCAGGCCCGGAACGTTGGTGAACGACGACGAGACCAGGTAGTAGGCGTCGCCAACGCGGACGGCGTCGGGGTCGGAATAGTCGCCGGCCAGGACGGGGTTCCTGTAGGTCCCGTCGCCCTGGTCGGGCAGCCACGCGCGCTCGGTCTTGACGGGTTCGCCCGCCGAGGCGGGAAGCGCGGCCAGCGCCGCCGCGAGCAGGATCCACCCACCGAATGCTCGACCCAAGCCCGTCATCACGCCTCCCGATATTCTTGTTTTGATATCGTTATCATTAGCAGGGAAAGACTCGGGCGAAAACCTCGTCCTTCGACAGGCTCAGGATGAGGTTTTTCTACCGCCCGAGCCTGCCATGGTCCTCATCCTGAGCTTGTCGAAGGACGAGGACCACGCACCGCAGCACCGTTCTAGCTCGGCGGGGCGGCGGTCGAGGCGCGTTCGATCAGTTGCAGCTCGCCCTGCACGTGGACGCCGGGGTCGGCGCCGGGGCGGCCCAGGTCCATGGCCAGTTGCACGGCCGAGGCGGCCATGTCGGCGATCGGCTGGCGGATGGTGGTCAGCTCGGGCCAGACGGTGGTGGCCACCGAGGTGTCGTCGAAGCCGGCGATGCTGAGGTCGCTGGGGATCGACAGGCCAAGGCCGTGGGCGACGGCGCTGATGGCGGCGGCCATGTCGTCGTTGGCGGCGAAGATCGCCGAGGGCCGGCGACGCAGGTTCAGCAGCTGTCGGGCCGCCTCCAGCCCGCCGCGATAGCTGAAGCCGCCGTCGGCGACATAGGCCTCGTTCACGGCGAGGCCGGCGTCCGCCATCGTCTCGCGGAAGCCCTGCTCGCGGCGCTGGGCCGTGGAGTGGGCCGGATCGCCGCGCACGAAGGCGATGTCGACATGGCCAAGGTCGATCAGGTGGCGGGTCATCATTCGCGCGCCGGCGAAATCGTCGATGAACACGGCCGGTGCGCCCTCGCGCGGAAAGGCGGTGGCGAAGCTGACCGCGCCGACGCCGGCCTTCTCCAGCGATTCCAGGATCGCGACGTCGTCGCACAGCGGCGGCGGCAGGATCACCGAGCCGACGCCGGCGTCGACCAGCTTCTGCACCGCCTGGGCCGGGGTCGGGTGGGCCTGGCTGGGCTCGATCAGCAGCTGGCAGCCGCTCTGGCTAGCTTGTCTAAAAGCGCCCATCAGGTAGTTCGACAGGTTCGACGAGCTGGCGTTCGAATACAGCATGCCGATCAGCGAGACGCCGGTGCGGGTGGCGCGGGCCAGGGAGTTGGGCCGGTAGCCCAGGGTCTTGATGGCTTCCTCGACCTTGTCGCGAACGACCTGGCGCACGTGCGGGTAGCCGTTGACGACGCGAGAGGCGGTCATGGAGGAGACGCCCGCGGCCTGCGCCACGTCGTGGATGGTCGGCGCCTGTCGCCTCTGCGTGCTCAAGGAGTCCTCGCCCAAACTGCGACTCTCTACGGGTCGCGGCGCAGTCTAGCGAACACCGCACCGATAAGTCCAAGCGAGAGAAGGAGAAGCGCCCTGCAGGCGAACGCGCGTTTTTGCGCTGGCGTGGGCGGCGAGCGCCGCTAGGATGGATTGTTATCGTGAACAATCGCGATGCGTTCCGAGGATGGTGCGTTGGTGAAGAGTCCCCGCAAGGCCAGGCCGGCGTCCGGCGCGGAAGCGACGACCGTGACCGCGCGCCCGGCTGCGCCCCGGACCTCCACCATCCACGACGTCGCCCGCCACGCCGGGGTCGGCTCGATGACCGTCTCGCGGGTGATCCGCGGCACGGCCAATGTCAGCCCGGCGATGCGCGAGCGGGTCGAGGCCTCGGTGCGTGCCCTGAACTACCAGGTCAACGTCGCCGCCCGGGCCACGCGCTCGCGCGCCTCGGCCGCTCGGGTCGGCATCCTCTACAGCAACCCCAGCGCCTCCTATCTCAGCGACATCATGATGGGCGGGCTGGAGCAGAGCTCGAAGCTGGCCAGCCACCTGATCCTGGAGCGCTGCGAGGGTCTGGCCGGGCAGAAGCAGGCGGTGAAGCGGCTGCTGGCGGCGGGGGTGGACGGGGTGATCCTGCCGCCGCCGCTGTGCGACTCGCGCCAGACCATCAGCATGCTGCGGGCCGAGGGGGTGACGGTGCTGGCCCTGGCGACCGCGCGGCCGATGGTCGACGTCTCCAGCGTGCGCATCGACGACTTCGAGGGCGCGCTGGCCATGACCCGCCACCTGATCGCCCTGGGCCACCGCGACATCGCCTTCATCAAGGGCGACCCGCAGCACACCCCGACGCAGCTGCGCTACGAGGGCTTTCTGGCGGGGATGGCCGAGGCGGGCCTGGCCGTGCGGCCCGAATGGGTGGCCCAGGGGCTCTTCACCTATCGCTCGGGCCTGGCGGCGGCCGAAAAGCTGTTCGAGGCGCGGCTGCGGCCCAGCGCCATCTTCGCCAGCAACGACGACATGGCCGCCGCCGCGCTTGCGGTTGCGCACGGTCGGCAGATCGCCGTGCCGCGCGACCTGACCGTCTGCGGCTTCGACGACACCGCCGTGGCCACCACCGTCTGGCCCGAGCTGACCACCATCCACCAGCCGATCGCCGAGATGGGCCGGGCGGCGGTCAGCCTGATCGTCGAGGAGATCCGCGCCCGCAAGCTGGGCGGCGACCCCGCGCCGGTGCACCACCTGCTGCCCTTCACACTGATGGACCGCGCCTCGTCCGACGCCGCGCCGCCTTGAGCGGCGGCGCGCCGGGTCAGAAGCGGGACGGGTAGGCGCTGGTGGTCGGGCTGTTGTTGTAGCGCGAGCCGGGGCAGTCGACGGCGTAGGCGTCGGGCGTCTCGACCAGATAGGGGCCTCTGGAGGCGCCGCCGTTCAGGGCGTTGCACGACACCGCCCGCTTGAAGACCACCGAGCCGTCGCGGCCGAGCTCGCCCATGAACTGGTCGAAGGCCAGGTTCACGAGGCCGCGGGTGGCGGCGAAGCGGCGGGCCGTGCCGTCGAACTGGCCGGTGACCACTTCGCCGGCGGCGGTCTGGCGGGAGGCGGGAGCCGGACCGGCCGCCCCGGCCAGGCCCTGTATCGTCCCGCCGGCCAGCATGGCTTCCAGGTTGCTGAAGTGGCCGCGCGCCGAGCCGACGGCGACGGCCGTGGAGAAGCCCGTCGCGAAGCCCGCGTCGGCGCGTTCGGGTCCGCCGGACATGGCCGCATCGAGCGCTCCGGTGTAGCCGGCGGCCGGCGAGGCGGCGATCGACACCGCCAGGTTCTCGTTGATGTAATAGCCCAGCACCACGCCCAGCAGCGCGCCGCCGACCGGCTGGATGGCCGAATCCCGGGCGACGCCGATCGGACCGGCGATCCCGGCGCGAACCATGTCGGGCGTGATCCCCACCCACTGGGCGCGATAGCTGGTCTCGACGGTCTTTTCGAGCACCAGCTCGTTGGTGCGCCAGCGCACGAGGCGGAAGGTGATGTGGGCCGAGGCCAGCTTGTCGGTCCCCAGCCAGACGTTGGGGCCGCGCAGCTCGTCGAACTGCACATAGAGCATGTATTCGGCGTCCAGCCGCGGAGCCAGCATGTCGGCGCGGTCCAGGTGCAGCGACAGCTGGTCGAACACCTGCTTGCGGGTCGGGCGGGTGGTCAGGATGTCGCCGCCGTCGAACCAGCGGAACTCCGGCGCGCCCTGGATCTCCTGGATGGCGATGTTGCGATAGAAGGGACGCGCCCGCGAGGCCTTGGCCACCGTCGTCGGCGGCATTTCCGGCTGGCGCAGCGCGCGCATGTCTTCGGAACTGGCGCAGCCCGCCAGCAGCACGGCCGAGCCGCAGAGAACCAGAGCCGATTTCACGAGACCGGACAACGTCGCCATGGTGCTTTCCCTGAGAGAACGGCAGCACCTTTCCGGCAACAAACTTAATAGTTGATTTCGCGCTTGCGGCATCAACCTTGCGTGCAACGGAAAGTCTTCCACCCGACGGACGAAAATACGCGTTCGGCGATGTCGGCTTCGGACCGGGCCGTTCGTCGTTCCGATGCGAGGCCGAAAGGGTCGGCCCGGGCGAGGAGGCAGGCGATGCGTGTGATGGTGCTGGTCAAGGCCACCGAGGACAGCGAGCGGGGCTTCGTCCGCTCGCCCGAGACGATGGCGATGATGGAGGCCATGGGCCGCTTCAACGACGAGCTGGCGGCGGCCGGGATCCTGGTGACGGCCGACGGCCTCAAGCCCTCGTCGGCGGGCAAGCGAGTGGCGTTCGACGGCGAAGGCCGCACCGTGATCGACGGCCCCTTCGCCCAGCCCCGCGAACTGGTCGCCGGCTTCTGGCTGTGGGAGGTCAAGGACCTGGACGAGGCGGTCGCCTGGGTGAAGCGCTGCCCCAACCCGATGCCCGGCCCCAGCGAGATCGAGATCCGGCCGGTCTACGAACTGGCGGATCTGATGGGGGAGGGCTGAGGACGCGCGGAGATATTTCCGCTCGTCATCCCGGAAAGCCCGCAGGGCTTATCCGGCGACTGTGTTGGGTCAAGCGGGCTTCTGCCAGGGCTGTCCGGATTTGAGCATGCCGTTTGCGGCGACGACGATCTTCCTGGCGATGGCGACGAGAGCGACTTTGGCGGGTTTGCCGGCGGCGCGGAGGGCTTGGTACTCGCGCTTGAAGCCGTTGTCTGAGCGGGCGGCGCTGACGGCGGCCATGTAGAGGGCGGCGCGCACGCAGGG
>NZ_JBWKPK010000048.1:0-28387 GCF_059418205.1 Caulobacter sp. GW821-FHT09B11
CCTCTGGGGGAGGTGGCCCGGAGGGCCGGAGGGGGCCGCCGCCAGGCGGTCTAGTCCGCCGTCATCATGTCGATGAGCTTCACGCGGAAGATCATCACGCTGTTGGCCGGGATCGGGCCGGCTTCGCGGTCGCCGTAGCCGAGGCTCGGCGGCACGAACAGCGTCCACTCGTCGCCGACCTTCATCTTCGGGATGGCTTCCATCCAGGCCGGCACCAGGCCGCCCAGCGGCGCGATCATCGGCCGGCCGCGCTCGAACGAGCTGTCGAACACCGTGCCGTCGACCAGCTTGCCCTCGTAGTGAACCTTGATGACGTCGCCTTCCTTCGGCGACAGCGCGGTCTTCGCGCCCGAGGTGGTGATCTTGTACTGCAGGCCCGACGGCAGGCTGATCACGCCCGGCTGCTTGGCGTTGGCGGCCAGCCAGGCCGTCGCCTTGGTCAGGTTGTCGGCGGCGGCGTTGGTGGTGACGTCCGGAGCGGGCGTCGGCGTCTGGGCCAGGGCGGGACCCGCGGCCAGCAACAACCCCAGGGCGATGAGAGCGGTGCGCATATTCGGCGACTCGTGTTATTTGTGCGGCGAAATGTCAGGATAGACATTCGGCTGAACGAGAGCACACTAAAAACCGAGGGCTCGCGTTGGTCTGAGAAGAAGAACGGCTGTTTTCTACTTAGACCGTTCTTCGCTCGTCGGGAAGGAAACGTCATGGCCAGGTCTTCTGGCGGCGCGCTCAATGGCCCCCATTGGTGGCAGCGCCATCCGATGTTCGCGCTGTTCGTCGGCTGGGCGGTGATCGGCTCGCTGGCCCTCGCCGCCTTCCTGCAATGGGGTCCGCGCCTTACGCCGCCGGCCTGAAGGCGCGCTCGGCGAACGCCCCTTCCCCTCCCCTACCGCGCCGGCGCGCCGGCCAGCGCCGCCGCCACCGCCTCGCGCAGCGGCTTGGGCCGATAGTCGTCGTCATAAAGGGTCGGCCGCTTGGGGGCCTTGTCCTGGCGCAGCCACTGGTTCTGCAGCCAGGAATATTTGTCGACCATGCCCCAGGCCAGCAGCTCCCGGGTCTGGCGGTAGTCGAGCATCAGGTCCAGATAGGCCTTGCCGTAGGTCGCCACGGCCGCGTCGCGGGCCGCGAAATCGGCCGGCAGCCCCTTGTCGTGGACGTCGAACTCGGTCAGCGCCAGGTCGTAGCCCAGGCCCGTCACCGCATCGACGAAGGCCCGCCAGTCCTTCTCCTGCGGCCGGCCGAAACCGGTGAAGCTGTCGGCGTTCTCGGCCCCGATGTGGCTCTGGATCCCCAGGGCGTCGACCGGAACATCGCGCTTCCTGAAACCCTCCAGCAGCTTCAGCACGCCGTAGCGGTGCTTTTCGTTGCCGGCTTCCCAGCTCATGTAGTCGTTGTAGACCAGCCGGGCCTTGGGCGCGGCCTTGCGGGCCAGGCGGAACGACAGGTCCAGCACCGGCTCGACCCCGCCCATGGCGTCGGAAAAGACCGTGCGGCGCAGGGCGCCGTCGGCGGGATCGACGGTCTCGTTGACCACGTCCCACGAATAGACCTGGGGATAGCGGGCGCAGACCCGGTCGACATGCTCGGCCAGCATCGCCTCGACCTTGGCCGCCGGCTTGTTCCCGAAGTCGTAGCCCTTCAGCCAGCCGGGGAACCACTGCGGGTGATGCCAAAGCAGGGTGTGGCCGCGCAGGGCCTGGCCGTGCTCGGCGGCGAAGGCGGCGATGCGGTCGGCGCGGGCGAAGGCAAACGCCTGCTCGGCCGGGCGCAGCACGTACCACTTCAGCTCGTTCTCCGGCACCAGCGCGCCGCACTCGGCCGCCAGCAGCGCGCGGTAGCGGGCGTCCTCGAACGAGCCGGTCAGCGAACCGGGCGGACCGGCGCCGACCGCACTGCCGAAGACGAGGCCCTTCCTGGCGGCGAGGTCCTTCAGCGCCTGACCACCGGCGAGAGCCGGCGACGCCAGGGCGGCCGCGGCCCCCGCTCCGAGCAGCAGCTGTCGGCGATCGATCATCAGGGCCTCACTCAAAGAAACCGCGCATCGCCAGGGTCGACGATGCGCGGACAAAGTCGGCAGGAAGGTGGACGCGCGGCGGATAAGCGGCCGCGCGTCCGGTCGAAGACTAGAAGCTGGCGCGCACCACGAAGGTGTAGCGCCGGTCGTTCACGAACCAGGACCGGCCGGTCTTCAGCAGGTTGCTGTTGAGCACCTGGGTCGTGCGGGTGGTCTCGTTCAGCAGGTTCACCGCCTGGACGCCCACCTTCACCTTCGGATTGACGGTGTAGAAGAACGAGCCGTCCAGCTGCCCGGTCGCCTCGTTCATGATCGGCGCATACGGCACGATCACGTCACGGACGGTGAGCAGGAAGTCCGAGCGCCAGTTGTAGGCCAGGCGCGCCGACACCGGGCCCTTCTCGTAGATGGCCGCGAAGTTGACGTTGTGCTTGGACAGGCCCTGCAGCGGCAGCTTGCTGGTGTCGACCGTGGTGATGCGGCCGGCGGCCACGTCGGGGTCGGTCGCCGACAGCGTGCTTTGCGGCACCCCGCTGCTTTCGATGTAGCTGTAGTTGGCGTTGATGCCGAACCCGTCCAGCGGCTTGGGCAGGAAGTCGTAGAACTGCTGGTAGCCGACCTCGAAGCCCTTGACCGTGGCCTTGACGTCCGAGTTGCCGGGCTGGGTGATCACCACATCGAAGGTGACGCCGTTGTTGGTGAACGGCAGGCGGCTGGTCCGGTTGTAGGCGACGTCCGTCAGTTCCTTCCAGAAGGCCGCGAAGGTCAGCGAGCCGACCGGCGCGAAGTACCATTCCACCGAGGCGTCGATGTTCTTGGACTGGGTGGGCTTCAGATAGGGATTGCCGACGGGGACGTTGCCGCTGGGCACGCCGTTGGTGATGCCGTCGGCGTTGGTGTTGAGGGTCAGGTTGTAGAAGTTGCGGGTCAGGCCGATGTCGGGCGGCGTGATCGTCTTCGACAGGCCGAAGCGATACTGCAGGCCGTGCGGCGCCATGACCTTGAGGTTGAAGCTCGGCAGCAGGTACTCGAACGTGGCCCTGGCCCTGTTCGGCGTCAGGGCGCCGTTGGCCCACAGACGCGAGGCGGAGCGGACCGCCGGCGTCAGCTGGCAGAAGGGCGAAGGGGTCTGCCCGGCGGGAACCGACGCGCAATCCAGCTCGGTCGGCAGGCTGGAGGCCAGCGGGAAGGCCAGGTAGCCGTCGGCGACGCGCTCGGTCTTGGTGTAGCGCAGGCCGACATTGCCGCTGACCTTGTAGTCGCCGGTCTGGCCCTTGAAGCGGGCCATCAGGTAGGCCGACTCGGTCCCTTCATTGACCGGGTTGATCTCCTGCGGGCGGAACGGCGTGCCGGAGATGACGTTGCAGCGTTGCGCCAGCGGCACCCAGTTCTGCGGACAGCCATTGACCAGGCGCGTGCGCCACTCGTCGCCCACCGACAGGGCGAACTGCGAGACCGCGGCGTAGTTGTCGATCAGGTTCTGCGCATAGAACAGCCGCCCGTCGGAACCGGTCGGGACGCCGACCTTGCCGCGCATGAAGTCGTCGAAGACGTACTTCTCGACCAGGGCGGTGCTGTTCGCGCCGCCGGCCGTGGTCGGATTGCCGTTGATGGCGTCGTCCATCCACACCGGGCCGCCGCTGCCCCAGATCTCGCTGACGACGCCCCAGTTGTAGGCCGAGAAGCGGGTGGTCTGGTCACGCTCAGACCAGCGCACGCCGCCCTTGATCGAGTCGAGCCAGCCCTCGTTGGCGAACTTGTACTCGACGTCGATCTTGATCGCGTCTTCCGTGCCTTCCGACTGCTCGATGTGGTCCATCGCCGAGCGCCAGAAGTTGTTGTACGGGTCGCTCAGGCTGGCGTGCGAGCCCTGGGCGTAGGACGGGCAGCTGGCGCTGTAGGTCGTGCAGGTGACCAGCGAGGTGCCGTTGGCCGGCGGCGTGAAGGTCACGTTCGGCGTGTCGTCGCCGTTCAGGGTGATGGCGGCGTTCTGGAACGTCGAGCCCCACAGGCCCATGCTGATCGCATCGACCTTGGAATCCACGTGCTGGGCGTCGAACAGGATCCCCCAGTGCTCGTTCGGCGTCCATTTGAAGTTGAAGCCGTAGTCGGTGGTGAGGTTGGTCGTCTGCTCGTCGCGGCGGACGTTGTTCGACTGCAGGCCGTTGATCGGCGTGCGCGGATCCGAGCCGTTCTGGTCGGCGCGCCAGCCGGTGGTGCCGGTGATGATCCCGTTCGTGAAGACGCCGTCCTCGTCGAAGGTGAAGGTCGTGCCGGCGGCTGGGCGCGAGTCGCCGTTGCTGGTCACGTTGTCGGTGGCGATCTCGACGGCGTGTTCGGTCCACTTGGTCGTCGACTTCGAGCGCAGGTACTGGAACGCGGCCTGCATCGTGCCGTCGTTGCTTCTCCACTGGATGGCGCCGGCCTGGCCCTGGCGCTCGCGCTCATTGGTGGTCGAGCGGAACGCCGCGCCGCGCGGGAACCACACCCCCTTCGTGCCATTGCCGCAATCGCCGCTGGAGACGCCCAGGTTGGTGCGGCAGCCGAAATTCGACACCTGGATGGCGTCGCTGCGGCTGGCCAGTTCCGAGTTCACGAAGCTGGCGAGGACGCCGATCTCGCCGATGCTGGTGTCGAAACGGTCGCTGTAGAGGAACGAGTAGGTCGGCTTCCACTTCTCGACCATGTCGCCGTAGCTGGCCTCGGCCGACAGCGACAGGATGCGCTTGTTGCTGTCGAACGGCAGGCGCGTGCGCAGGTTCACCGTGCCCGAGATGCCGCCCTCGATCAGGTCGGCCGAGGGGCTCTTGAACACGTCGACGCCGCCCATCAGCTCGGACGGCACGTCCGCGAAGCTGAGGATCCGGCCGTTGTTGGCGGTGAAGGTGTCGCGGCCGTTCAGCTCCGAGCGCACGAAGTTCAGGCCGCGGACCACCACGCCCGAGCCTTCGACCGAGAAGTGGTCGGGGTCGACGCCGGCGGCGAAGCGGTTGATCGACACGCCGGGCACGCGCTGCAGGGCCTCGGTCACCGAGCGGTCCGGCAGGGCGCCGATGTCCTCGGCGGTGATCGAGTCGCCGATGATCTCGGACGACTGCTTCAGCTGCTGGCTGCTCTTGAGGCTCTGCTTGATGCTGGTGACGACCACCTCGTCGACCGTGTCTTCGGTGGTGTCCTTCTTGGCCGAGGTCTGGGCCAGGGCCGAGGCGCCGAACACCAGGCTCAGCGCCAGGGCCGAGGCCCCGCAGCGCAGGCCGAATTTCAGGTTGTCGCCGAGAGTATGGCGCCCACGGGTCGCGGACGCTCCTTTTGCGGAGCTCATTCTTGTATTCCTCCCCAGTCCCGGTAGCTCGGTAGCGCTACCATTGGTCATATGTCGAGACCATTATTGGTCTGATGATATGGCAAAGGTCGACCACGTCAAGAGCGTTGAAAGAACTCTGCAATCTGACGCAATATGGAGGTTAAGATGCTGTTTTCACTCAGCTATCCACCCCACCCCAAGGCCTGAAAACGCTTTTCTCGCGAAGGCGAGGTGACAAAGCCCGACAGCGCCGTCAATTTACGACCCGCTTGAAACGGTCGCCAAAGGCCGTCCGGACATAAGATCTTCGGGGTGGAGGGGGCTTACCATGTCAGACCAACGGTTGAAGTCCGTGGTCATCGTCGGCGGCGGCACGGCCGGCTGGATGACCGCCGCCGCCCTGGCCAAGACCCTCGGCGCCCAGGACCTGAAGATCACCCTCGTCGAGTCCGAGGCCATCGGCACGGTCGGCGTCGGCGAGGCCACCATCCCGCCGATCCTGACCTTCAACGCCATGCTGGGCCTGGACGAGCGCGCCTTCATGCGGGCCACCAAGGCCAGCTTCAAGCTGGGCATCGAGTTCGTCGACTGGGGCGCGATCGGCGAGACCTACCACCACCCGTTCGGAACCTTCGGCCTCGACCTGGAGGGGGTGAAGTTCCACCAGGTCTGGCGAAAGTTCGCGCGGCAGGCCGGCCCGATCGGCGACTTCAACCTGACCGAGGCCGCGGCCCGGCGCTGGCGTTTCGCCCTGCCCGATCCCGATCCGACCAAGGTGATGTCGAGCCTGAGGTACGCCTATCACTTCGACGCCGGCCTCTACGCCCGCTTCCTGCGCGGCTTCGCCGAGGCGCGGGGCGTCACCCGCGTCGAGGGCCGCATCGCCGACGTCGCCCAGCACGCCGAGACCGGCTTCGTCGAGGCCGTGGTGCTGGAGGACGGCCGCCGGATCGAGGGCGAGTTCTTCGTCGACTGCTCGGGCTTCCGCGGCCTGCTGATCGGCCAGGCCCTGAAGGTCCCCTACCAGGACTGGAGCCGCTGGCTGCCCAACAACCGCGCCGTGGCCATCCCGTGCGAACTGGGCGGCGACGGCCTGACGCCCTTCACCCGCGCCACCGCCCGCGAGGGCGGCTGGCAGTGGCGCATCCCGCTGCAGCACCGCATCGGCAACGGCTACGTCTATTCCAGCCAGCACGTCGACGACGACCGGGCGCTCGACACCCTGCTGACCAATCTCGACGGCCGGCCGACCGACGAGCCCAACTTCCTGCGCTTCACGCCGGGCCGCCGCGAGCGGGCCTGGGAGAAGAACGTCTGCTCGATCGGCCTGTCGGCCGGCTTCATCGAGCCGCTGGAAAGCACCAGCATCCACATGATCCAGGCCGGCATCACCAAGCTGCTGGCCCTGTTCCCCGGCCATGGCCTCGATCCGCTGGAGATCGACGAATACAACCGCCTGACCGCCGAGCAGGTCGACCGCATCCGCGACTTCGTGGTCCTGCACTTCCACGCCACCCGCCGCGACGACACCGACTACTGGCGCTACCTGTCGTCGATGACCGTGCCCGACAGCCTGGCGCGGCGTATGGAGCTGTTCGCCCACCGCGGCCGCTGGTTCCCCTCCGACTACGACCTCTTCCACGAGCCCAACTGGCTGGCCGTGCTGCTGGGCCAGGGCATCGTGCCGGAGGAGTGGGACCCGCTGGTCGACAGCCTGCCCGAGGGCCAGGTGATGCAGCGCCTGTCGCACCTGTCCGCCCTGATCACCCGCACGGCCGAGGCCATGCCCAGCCACGCCGATTTCGTCGCCCGTTACTGCGGCGCCAGCGAAGGAGTTCCCGCATGACGAACGACCGCATCCGTCACGTCGTCATCGTCGGCGGCGGCACGGCCGGCTGGATGACCGCCGCCGCCCTGGGGCGCTTCCTCAAGGACGGGGTCACCAAGGTGACCGTCATCGAGAGCGAAGCCATCGGCACGGTCGGGGTCGGCGAGTCGACCATCCCCCAGATCAACATGTTCAACCGCATGCTGGGGCTCGACGAGGACGACTTCCTGCGCCGCACCAAGGCCACCTACAAGCTGGCCATCGAGTTCCGAGACTGGAAGCAGATCGGCCACACCTACCATCACCCGTTCGGCCCCTACGGCGTCGACATGGAAGGGGTGTCGTTCCACGCCTACTGGCTGCGCTACCAGGCCATGGGCGAGGCCGCCGACCTTTCCGAATATTCCCTGCAGTCGCTGGCCGCCTCGCAGGCGAAGTTCCAGCGTCCGACGGGGCAGAAGAACTCGCCGCTGGGCGACATCGCCTACGCCTTCCACTTCGACGCCGGCCTCTACGCCCGCTTCCTGCGCGACTACGCCGAGGCCCGCCACGTGCGCCGCATCGAGGGCAGGATCACGAACGTCGCCCTGCGCGGGACCGACGGCTTCGTGGAGTCGGTGACGCTGGAGAACGGGACGCTCGTCGAGGGCGACCTCTTCATCGACTGCTCGGGCTTCCGGGGCCTCTTGATCGAGGGCGCGCTGAAGAGCGGCTTCGAGGACTGGTCGCACTGGCTGCTCAACGACCGCGCCGTGGCGCTCCCTTGCGCCTCCGGAGGCTCGACCGACCCGGTCACTCGCGCCACCGCCCGCCCGGCCGGCTGGCAGTGGCGAATCCCGCTGCAGCACCGCATCGGCAACGGCTACGCCTTTTCCAGCGCGCACATCAGCGAGGACGAGGCCACGGCCTACCTGCTGGCCAATCTCGACGGCGAGCCCTTGGCCGATCCCAACCTGCTGCGCTTCAAGGCCGGCCGCCGCAAGAAGAGCTGGAACAAGAACGTCGTGGCCATCGGCCTGTCGGCCGGCTTCATGGAGCCGCTGGAAAGCCAGAGCATCCACCTGATCCAGGTGGGCATCTCGCGCCTGCTGGCCATGTTCCCCGACCGCCGGTTCCAGCAGCCAGACATCGACCGCTACAACCGGGTGATGATCTTCGAGTACGAAAAGATCCGCGACTTCCTCATCCTGCACTACAAGGCCACCGAGCGCTCGGACACGCCCTACTGGGACTATCTGCGGGAGATGCCGATCCCCGACTACCTGGCCGACAAGATCGCCGTCTTCGAGAGCCACGGCCGGATCTTCCGCGAGAACGAGGAGCTGTTCAACGACACCTCCTGGTTCGCCGTCATGGTCGGCCAGGGCCTCAAGCCCAAGGGCTGGGACCCGATGGCCGACGTCATGAGCGAGGACCTGCTGCGCGCGCGGATGAACGAGATCCAGGCGGTCATCGCCCGCTCGGCCGACACCATGCCCGACCATATGGCCTTCGTTGCCGACCGCGTACGGCAGGCGGAGGCGGCTTAGGACTCTGTTGTCATCCCGGGCGAAGGCGCGCAGCGCCGCAGACCCGGGACCCAGGGGCCGGCGCACTGCAGTCGCCCCTGGGTCCCGGCTCTCCGCTTCGCTGCGGCCGGGATGACGAGGTTTGCAGCCTGACGGTTCCAGGTGCGCCGTAGCCTCGAGCACATGAAGCTTGCCCCCTTCCAGCACTTATTGATATCGATATCATAAGATCGATAACCAATACGGGCGGGAGACGGATGAGCCACGGGAAGACACGCGCCGCGACGGCGCTGGCCGCGCTGCTGATGCTGGGCGGGACGGCCCTGGCCGGCGAGCTGCGGACCTATCCGGTTCCGCCTCAGCTGATGTACGCGGCCCACAACGACGACTTCACCGTCCGCGTCCGCGCGCCGGGCGGGCAATGGCGCGACCTCTACGAATACCGGGTGCAGGTCGACACCGACACCAAGACGAACGCCTCGATGGTCTATTTCGACTTCGACGGGACGGTCGAGCTGGAGGTGATGAAGAACAACGGCCGCTTCGCCGAGGTCTCGGTCGCGCCGCTGTCCAGCGCCGTGAAGCCCCAGCGCCAGGGCCCGGTGCTGCGTATGACCCTGAGCAAGCCCGAGCGCTTCTCGCTGCAGTTCGACGACGACCGCCTGCGCAACCTGCACATCGTCGCCGGCGCCCTGCCCCCGCCGCGCCCGACCGGCGGCGACGTCGTCTATTTCGGCCCCGGCTTCCACACCCCGCCGGCGGGCCTGGACTACTTCCCGGTCAAGTCGGGCCAGCGCGTCTATCTCGACGGCGGAGCGGTGCTGAAGGGCGCCTTCGATCTTTCCGGCGTCAGCGACGTGAAGATCTTGGGACGCGGCCTGCTGTGGGATCCGGGCCGGGCGATCGACCTGGAGAAGGCCAGCGACATCGAGGTCTCCGACCTGATCATCGTCAACAGCGACCGCAAGGACGCAGCCCGGGTGATGAACATCCGCAATTCCGCGAACGTCAGCGTCAGCCGGCTGACCGGCTTCACCTCGGGCAAGTGGTCAGACGGGATCAACATCTCGACCTCGCGCCACGTGAAGGTGTCCGACGGCTATCTGCGGGTGTCGGACGACGCCGTGGTGGTCTACGCGGTCGCCGACTGCCCGCTGTGCCGCGCCAAGGCCGCCCAGACCGGCGTTCCCGATCCCAATCCGCCCGGCGACACTTTCGACATCAAGGTGTCGAACATGCGCCTGTGGGTCGACGTCGCCCACGCTCTCTATATCGGCCACTTCGGCGACAACGCCGATCCCCGCACCATCCGCGACGTGACCTTCGACAATATCGACGTGGCCAATCTCGACGAGGACGATCCGGACTGGGAGGGCGTGATCGCCGCCTATTCCGGCGACAGCACGCTGATCAAGGACATCACCTTCAGCGACATCCGCATCGACCGCATCGAGGAGGGCAAGCTGATCAACCTCGTGGCCGGGAACAACCCGCGCTACAACAAGGCCCCGGGCCGGGGGATCGACGGCGTGACGATCCGCGACGTGGCCTTCACCGGCGAAGGCCTGCCCAGCCCGTCGATCATCCGAGGGCTCTCGACGACGACGGCCGTGAAGAACGTGACGATCGACAACCTGACCATCGCCGGCAAACCGGTGCGGACGCCCGTCGACGGCGACATCGCCGTCAGCGGCGAGGTGGTGGGGCTGAAGATCCGGTAGTCCAAAACTCCCGTCATTCCCGCCCTTGTGGCGGGAAACCCTCTATCCGCCGCAAGTGCGATTGAGGCGACGTGCCGAGCACGTCGCTTGCTCTTCCCATGCAAGCGGAACCAGGGGTTCCCGCCACAAGGGCGGGAATGACGGGAGATGGGAGGGGCCGCGCCCAAGAGTGGGGCGGCGCCCAAAAATGGGTTCGGCCCAAAAGAAAGGGCGCCGTCGTCGCGGACGGCGCCCCAGCCCTCGGGAGGGGAAAGCGTCGGCGGCTAGCCGCCGAACTTGTAGCGGAGGCTGATCCCGTAGACCCGGCCGTTCATGAAGTACTGGCGCAGGACATCGGTGTCGTAGCCGTTGTCCGGCTCGCCCACATAGCGGACCGGGGCCTTGTTGGTCAGGTTCGAGGCCGTCAGCGACAGGGTCAGGTCGTCACGCAGGTTGACGTTCACCGAGGCGTCGAGCAGGCCATAGCCCTTCAGGTAGCGGCCGTCGATCGGGTTGGCCGACACCCCGAACAGCACGTAGTCCGAGCGGTAGGTGTAGACGAGCCGCGCCGAGACGATCTTGTTCTCGTAGAGACCCGCCAGGCTCCAGTTCTGGTCCGACTGGAAAGGCTGGCGTACCTTGACGACCTTGCCGTTGATCAGGATCGGCAGCTCGGTCTTGACCCAGGTGTACGACCCCTGGACCCCGAAGTCGTGCAGGAAGCCCGGCACGAAGTCGTAGTCGAAAAAGGTCTGGGCCGCGAACTCCACGCCCTTGGCGAAGCCCGGGTCGGCGTTCTGGGTCTGGGTGATGCGGAACTGGCCGGTCGGGCAGTTGTTGGGCGTCACGCCGGTATAGGGCTGCGAGGTCGCCACCGTCTGGCAACTCTCCACCCCGATCGGGAAGCCGTCGACCTTCTTGTAGAAGGCGGCGGCCGAGACGTAGCTGGTAGAGCCGAAATACTTCTCCAGCGACAGGTCGTAGCTGTAGGCCCGCAGCGGCTGGAGATTGGCGTTGCCCTGGTTGCCCGTGCCGCTGGTCAGGTTGACCGAGACCGTCGGGTTGATGTCGCCGACGCTGGGCCGGGTCAGGCCCTTGCCGAAGCCGAAGCGCAGCAGCAGATCGTCCTGGATGTAACCCGTCACGTTCAGGGTCGGCAGGACGTCGGTGTACTCGTTGCTCTTGGTGTTGGGGACGATGACCGAGGTCGTCCCGCTGGTGTCGGTGACTCGGGCCTCGGCGTCGAGGTTGGTGCGCACCACCCGCACGCCGGCGTTGCCGCGGATGCGGTCGTCGAGGAAGGCGAAATCGACCACGCCGTAGGCGGCGAGGGTCTCTTCCACCGCCTTGCGGCGCGACAGCAGCACCTCGGGCAGCGAGTCTTCCGACGGGATGCCGGCCAGGGCGAAGCGGTTGCGAACGTTGTCGCCCAGCAGGGCGTCTGGCGCGAAGGTCAGGAAGCCGCCGGAATAGCCGGCCTCGCCGTCGAACCAGTTGGTGTGCGAGCCCTCCACGAGGTCCTGCACGGTCGAGGCCAGTATGCCGTTCGACTGGTTGGCGGTCAGGGCCAAGCCGTCGGTCGTCAGGTTCTTGCCGCTGAAGGAGTAGTTGTAGAACTTCGACTTCTTCCGGTAGTAGCGCGCGCCGAACTTCACGTCCTTGATGAAGCTGTCGTGGATGCGCAGCTTGCCGTCGAACTGGGCGGCCACCCCTGCGTCGTCATAGACGTTGTTGGTGCCGTTGGCGTAGTTGACCAGCACCCAGTTGGCCGGATTGGCCAGGTCCGGACCGCTGATCGACACGGTCTGCGGCGTGCCGATCGAACGCTTCACGTCCCAGCTCAGACCCGCCTTCGGGGTCATGGTCACCGAGCGGTTGTCCTGGCTCTGGTCGGCCTTCACGTAGGAGAGGTCGGCCTTCAGGTCGAGGTCGTCGGTCGGCGACCACTTGGCGCCGCCGGCCAGGATCCAGGTCTCGTACAGGCGGTGCTCGTCGCCGCCGATCGAGCTGAAGGTCGAGCCCAGGAAGGTGCCGCTGGCGAAGCGCCGGCCGGCCAGCACCTCGTCGGTCCCGCCGTTGCTGTTGCGGTTGGCCAGGCCTTCGGTGGTGCTGAAGCCCGTCGTCGCCAGCCCCTGGACGTAGCGGCTGTCCGAGCCGTTCAGGAACCGATAGCTCTGGTGGTAGAGGTAGGAGTTGTAGTTGCCGTCGACATAGACCTCGAGGCCCGGCCGCACCTTCCACTGGAAGGCGCCGGCGAAGCCCTTGCGGGTGCGACGGATGTCCTCCTCGTTGATGTTGATCTGCACGCCGGCCATGTTGACCAGGTTGGCGCGGTCGGTCGCCGACATGGCCAGGGCCTGGGCGTCGGTCACCCCGATCAGGCACGAGACGTCGGAGCGGCCGGTGTAGCCGGCGTTGTAGGCGGTTCCCAGATTGGTCGCGCTGCAGTCGCCGCTGTCGGCCCGCGCCACGCGGCGCAGGTTGGTCCCGCCGGGGCCCGGGGCGTTGTCCGACCGGTTCCAGCTCTTCTGGTAGTTGGCGCCCAGCAAGAGGCCCATCTCGCCGTCGCCCACGTCCCACTTGTGCGAGACCAGGCCGAAATATTCCGGCTGCATCTGCTGGACCATGTCGTTGTAGCGGCCCGAGACCGCGACGCTGCCCGACATCTTCGGCAGGTCGAGCGGTCGGCGGGTCTTGATGTCGATCAGGCCGCCGATGCCGCCCTCGATGTGCTCGGCCGAGGGGTTCTTGTAGACGTCCAGGCCCGCGATCATGCCGGGGATGGCGCCCTCGATGTTGAACTCGCTGCCGCCGGCGGTGAAATAGGAGCGGCCGTCCACCTGCGAGGCGGTCTGACCCGACAGGCCGCGGATGGTCAGGCCCGAACCGACCCCGACCGGCGAGGCGCCCTCGCCGCCGTAGCGATAGCCCTGCACGCCCGGGATCCGGGTCAGGGTCTCGGCGACGTTGGGATCGGGCAGCTTGCCGATGTCCTCGGCGCGGATGGAGTCGACGACTTCCATCGTGTTCTTCTTCACCTGCACGGCCGACTGCAGGCTCTGGCGGATGCCGGTGACGACCACCGCCTCGACGGTGTCCTCGGCGGCCGGCGCGGGCGTGGTGGTCTGGGCCTGCGCCAGGCCGGCCGCGCCGAGGGCGACGGCGGCGGTCGATGCGGTCAGCAGCAGCCGCGCGCGGAATTCGGTTCGCATGGTTTCCCCTCCTGCGAGACCTGCGCCCGATAAGCTAGCGCGGTCCGTCTGGTCCCGCTTGCGCGGGCTCTCCTGTTGGCGTCGAGCGCTTGGCGCGCCCTCTGTTTCACTCCCGAGCAGGCGGCGCGCTCGAACGGCGCGCCTTACCGGCTACATCTCAATTGTTATCGATATCAGTGATAGCTGGCAACTCTTTTGTCTGACAAATGCGACAATCGGTCTCAGAGGTTTTCAGCGCGGCGGAAGCGAGCGCCGGGCCAGGGCGACGTCGCCCTCGCAGGCCTTGGCGGCGCCGTCGATCCGGATCGTCTTCGCGCCATCGCAGGCCAGGCGGACGGCGTAGGTCGGCTGGCCCTGGATGCTGGCCTCGACGCCCTGCCCCGTCCGCGTCTTGACCACGAAGGCCTTCGACAGGCTGTCCAGCTCCACCCGGCCCTCGCGGCGCAGATAGCTGCCGTCGGCGACGAACCACCGCTTCGGCTTCAACGGCGAGCCGCCCTCCGGATAGGTCAGGGCGAGAAGGTAGGCGTCGGTCCGCCAGCCGCCGAGTTCGGCGTTGGCGTTGCGGTGGCGGATGCGACCGTCGGCCAGCAGGTTGAGATAGACCTCGGTCACCTCGCCCTTCTGGGTGATCCGCGTCATCAGCCAGTCCTTGCCCTCGACCCGCTCGATCTTCGGCGCGGGATCCGGACCATTGGGCGTCAGGGCGACGACGAACTTGGTGCGGTCGGTGACGCCCGGCGCCTGCAGGCGCAGATAGGGTTGGGCTTCGTCGGGCGCGTGGTCCTTCAGCCCCTTGCCCTCGGCCATCCGCAGCAGCTCGGGATAGTCGCTGAACAGCCCGCCGTCCGGCAGGGTCTGCGGAAACAGCGGCCGCACCGCGACCTCGGCCTCGCCGTTCTTGACCGTGATCACCTGCCCCTGGCGCCTGGCCTCGCCTTCATAGTGCAGCAGCCACTCGAACCGGCCAGGCTTCCAGCCCTTGAGGTCGTCGATGACCAGGATGGTGTCGCCCACCCACAGGAAGCTGCGGTACTTGCGCTCGAAGGTCGCCGCGTTCGGTCCCGTGGCGTCGGCCCAGACGAAGCGCAGGTCGCCGGCGTCGACAAGGTGGTCCACCCGTCCAACGAAGTGCGAGCCGTTGTAGGTGTTGCTCTCCGGCTCGGCCTGGCCGTCCAGCGTCACGACGTTGTGGGCCACGCTCTGGCGGTAGTAGCCGTCGTATTCGGGTCGGGCGTAGCTGCTGTTGCCGGAGTCGATCAGCAACTGCTTGCCCTTGTGCCAGAGGATGAAGCTGCCGGCGTCGGCATGGTTGTGGTTCCAGGTGAAGCCCGAGCGCAGGGCCAGGAAGGTCGCGTCCGGCGCCCAGGACGAACGCATGGTCGCGGCCCCCAGGTCGTCGTCGATCCAGCTGGTCGGCAGGCCGGGGCCCTTGCCCACCGACGCCCAAGCCTTGGCCGAGGGCCACTGCACCAGGTTCTCGGGCTCGGCGAAGACGTCCTGCTTGGGATCGGGGCGGACGGTGTTCAGGTACCACAGATAGCGGGCCTGCTGGTCGCCCGTGGCCCACAGGTTGGCGATGGCGCTGGCCCCGCTGGAGGTCGGATTGCCGTCGCCGAAATTGGTCGACAGGAAGCCGCCGCTGGTCGGGTAGAGGTTCTGGATGAAGTAGTCGCCCAGACCCGCCAGGCGCGGCGTCGCCGCCGGCTTTTCCTTGAAGGCGTCCAGCCAGGCGCGCTTGAAGCGCAGGTAACCCTCGGCGGCGAAGTCGGCGTAGTTGACGCTCTCGACGAAGGCCCCGTTCGAGGCGAAGTGGGCTGGCTTGGTCTCGATGGCGCTGCCGTCGTAGTTGGCCCATTCTTCGGCCGCCTCGTCGATGCGGCGGATCCAGGCGTCGGCCCGGGGCTCGTCGGTCTTGATGGCGATCGCCGCCACGCCGGCGCCGAACACGATGTGGCTGAACCAGTTGTGGCCCATGGTGTCGAGGCTGTGGATTCGTTCCTTGCCGTCGACCCAGTCGTTCAGGGTCGGGGCGATCGCGCCCTTGACCAGGGCCTTGGCCAGGCGGTCGCGCTCGGCCGGGGTCAGGGCGTCGTGGATGGCGTCGAACGTCAGGCCGAAGGTGTAGGCGCTGGTCCCCATGCCGAGGTCTGAGTTCCACACCGGGTCGCGGGCCAAGAGCGGCTTGTCGGTCACCCAGTTGGCGCGTCCGGCATAGATGTCGAGCAGGGCCTTGGCGCGGTCGGCGTATTTGCGCTCGCCGGTCATGCGGTAGGTCAGGGACAGGCCCATCAGCGCCGCGTTCAGCTCGCGGTCGCTGGCCGGCTTGCGCGCAAGGGCCGCGTCGGCGTCGGCCCGGGCTTTGGTCCAGGCGGCCTTGGCGTTCGGGTCCTCGGCGACGCGGGCCTTGAACTGGGCGACGTGAGCGTCGCTGAAGGTCAGGTAAGGGTGGCCCGACTTCAGGGTCTGAGCGGAAGCGGCCCCCGCCACGAGACAGGCCGCCAGGGCCAGACCGGACACCGTCAGCTTCATCAGGCTCTTCACGCGCAACACTCCCCGCAAGCTCTTCCGGCTCAAGATTATGATATCGATATCAGAACAAGGCGCAAGACACTGCGCAAGCCGCCTCAGGCCAGGGCCAGGTTCACGGCCATCGACCGCCGCACGCCCGGGCTGCGGAACGGGTAGACGCAGTGCAGCATCCATGACGGCCACAGGTAGAAGTCGCCGACCACCGGCTTGACCGTGAACAGGTTCTTGACCCCCACGGCGCTGCGGCTGTCGATGAACTGCAGGCAGCCGGCGGTGTTCTGGCGGGCCTTGTCGGCCGCGAACTCGGCTTCGTAGCCGGGCGGCACGCGCAGAAAGCCGACGCTGGAATAGAGGCAGCCCTGGTGGAAATGGGCCGGGTTGTAGTCGCCGGCGACCATGTCGTTGATCCAGCCTTCCTTGATCTCGATGCGCAGCTTTTTCGCTTCCAGCTCCTCGGTGCGCTCGTAGTCGGAAAAGTGCATCAGCGCGTTCTCGCACCGGTAAGTGAAGGTGCGGGCCACGTCGTAGAGGAAGTCGGACAGCTCGGCGGTCTCGCGGATCACGTCGGTGAAGCGGATCTCGGTGCTGACCGCCCCGGCCAGATGGGCCGACCAGTCGCGGGCGGCGACCGCCTCGCGATCGGCGACGATCTCGTCGATACGGGCATTGAGGCGCTCGACCAGGGCCGGCGGGATCGTCGCCTTGATGATCGTCGGGCTGAACGGCGCGACCAGCCGCAGGTCGTGGTCGTGGGTCATGGCCGCTCTCCCGAAAATCCGACCCGACCTTCTTTCTCGTCATCCCGGGCGAAGGGCTGCGCAGCGGTCCGCAGACCCGGGACCCAGGGGCCACGGGCGGTGCGGCGGCCCCTGGGTCCCGGCTCTCCGCTTCGCTGCGGCCGGGATGACGATGAATTTGTGATCGGCGTCACGCGACTGGCCCCTACCGCCCCGGCGACCAGATCACCGCCGTCGCGCCCGGCGCCAGGGTCAGACTCGCGGCGTCCGGCGCAAGCTTGCGCCGGGTGACGAGGTCGATCCGCTCGCCCGCCGCCTTGGGCAGGGCGACGACCACCGCCTTTGTCCCGGCGTTCATGGCGATCCGGTAGGGACCGTAGGCGGCCTCGTAGTACTGGCCGCGGCCGGCATAGGGGTTGTCCTGGTCCTTGTAGCGGGCCTCGGGCGGCCCCTTGGCCACCGGCAGCACCTCGCCCTCCAGCGCCGCCGGCGCCTCGCCCGGATAGGCGACGATCGGGATCGAGCCGGCTGAGATGTGCGGCGTCGCCCGTCGCACGCAGGTCTTGCCGCTGGGCTCGAAATCCACCCGCGAGGCGATGGTGGCTATGCGGTCGATGGTGGGGGTCTGGTAGTGGAACCGCGCCAGCCGGTTCACCCCGCAATTGGCCCGCCAGTAGAGCGAGGCGTAGAGCACCGCGTCGCCGTTCTTTATCGCCACCACCCCGTCCTCGGGGTCGGCGAACACGAAGTCGGGCCGCCCCGGCGTCATCGGCAGCTTCAGGTCGGACTTGGGCCAGGCCTTCACCGCCAGCCATTCGTCATAGGCGTCGAGCAGGCCGATGGTGGTGCGCTGGTTCCTGTCCTTCAGGCGATCGCGCAGCACGGCGTAGTATTGGCCGTCGTCCAGGGCCTGGCGGGCGATCGCCATCAGCTGCGGATCGCGGGTGGCGACGGCGACCTGGAACGGCGTGTTGTCCCAGCCCGACTTCTGCACATAGGTGGTCGCGCCGGGATAGACGGGATCGCGCCAGCCGATCGGCGCCTCCAGCAGCATGGTTCGCGCGCCCTCGGCGTCGATGCCCGGATAGCGGAACGGCAGGCGCGCCCGAGCCATCTTCAGGAGCTGGTCGCGCAACACCGGATCGCCCTGCCCGCCCGTCTCCTGGACGGTGGCCAGATAGATGCCCGCCGCCCAGTCGAGGATCTCGCCGTAGCTGCCCACATAGCCCAGCTCCTTGGAGAGCCCGGCGTCGGTGAACAGCCTGTAGTCGTCGGCCGAACGGAAGCCGCCCGTATCGGCGGCCGAGCTGGAGAAGGTCGGCTTGCCGGCCTCGTCGAGACTGCCGCTCCAGGGCGAAAGACCCATCGACTCGTAGAGGAACCGGCGCATCTCCGGTTCGGGCCGGGCTAGCGGACTGGCCAGCGCCCGCAGGCCCTCGTTGCTCCAGTAGATCCCTTGCAGGTCCACGATCATCGACTGGTTGGTGTAGAGCCGCCGATGGGTCAGGGCGTAGCGCAGCCCGGCGTCCAGCATCCGGGCGTAGGCCTCGCGGCGGCTGGCCTGCCCGCCTTCAATAGGCGCATCCAGATAGGGCGCGACGTCGGCGCCCAGCAGGCGCAGCACCTTGCCGTAGGGTCCCAGAACCTCCCAGTCGGGATTGGTGCGCGAGCCGTCGACATGGACGCTGGTCGGGTCGGCCTGGAACCGCACGGCATAGGCGTCGCCGGCCTGCACCAGCTTCTTCAGCACGGCCGGATTCTTGTAGGCCCTGGTCCAGTCAAGGCGGTAGGCGCGGGCCAGGAACTGGGCCTCGAGCAGCTCCACCGGCCCCGGCTGGGCCAGCTTGCGCTCGATCTCGCGGTTCACACGGGCCTTCAGGTCGTCCAGCACTTCTGGTCCCGCCGTCGGCGCGGCCGCCAGGGGCGGCGCCTGGCCCGTCGCATCCTCGCTGTCGAGGAACGGGTCGGCGTGGACGTAGAGCGCGTAGATCGGCCGCGAGGCCTGGGCCATCGGCTTCTGGAAGCTCTCGAACTTCTGGGTATAGACGGCGAAAGGCCCGCTGGCGCGGATGGCGCAGTCCAGTCGCGAACGGCCCCTGGTCAGGGTGATCGGCAGGGGGAAGGTGCGGTAGGTGAACCGCCCGGCGAAGGGCGGGGCCTGGGTTCCGATGTCGAGGATTTCGACGTCGCCCAGGTGGCGGTAGCCGACCTGCCTGCCGTCGCAGAACAGCACCAGCTTGCCGTCGTTGACGTCGCCGCCCCACAGCCGGATCGAGGCGTAGTTCTGGATCGCCGGATCGACCGCCAGGTTGAACTTCAGCTCGCCGCTGAAGCGCTCGCCCGGCGCGGCGGGCGGCAGGCGTCGGGCAGTGATACCGAGGCCGCCGGTCACCAGCTCGCTCGCCTTGGCGTCGACCGCGTGGGCGGCCTCCGAGGCCGCGTCGCCGAACGTGATCCTGTCGATCAGCGGGGTCGCGGCCTGGGCCGACGAGGCGATCAGGCCAAGCAGCGCGCTGACGCCGAGGATCAGGTGATGTCGGGTCATGCGCGCCGCTCTTGATTGCCGAAGGCTTTTGAAAGGGCGGGAATGGCTCCCGCCGAACCGGGGCGAAAACCTCGCCCTTCGACGAGCTCAGGGTGAGGTTTTTCTATCGCCGGCGCCTGCAATGGTCCTCACCCTGAGCCTGTCGAAGGGCGAGGACCACGCGCGGGCGCCAAACGGATGAGGCCTAGAACTCCTTGCGGACGGTCAGCCACACCGAGCGCGGGGCGTTGCGCTTGATCAGGTAGCCGGACTCCGGCAGCTGCGCGACCACGTCATAGACCTGCACGTTGGTCGGCAGGTTGGTGCTGATCATCGGGTCGTAGGCCGAGATGTAGTCCTTATCGAGCACGTTGCGGACGTCGAGCGTGACCTGGGTCTTCTTCAGGCCGCTGTACTGGACCGAGATGTCCAGGTTGTCCTGTTCGGGCAGGTAGCGGTGATCCAGCGAGTTGGTGTTCAGCTTGCGCACGTCCATCCAGCGATGGCGGACGTTGAAGCGGAAGTCGCCGTAGCGGTACGAGACCGTGTTGCTGAGCGTCCACTTGGGCGAGCGCGACAGAATGCCGGCGTCGACGCGCAGCACGTCGTCCGACGCGCCCAGGCCGTTGGCCCCGGTGTTGAGCCAGACATAGGCCTCGGTGGTCTTGCCGTTCAGGAAGGTGACGGACGGATTCCATTCCAGGTTCCGCGTCACCTTCCACTTGGCCCAGGCCTCGACCCCGCGCGTGAAGTAGCGGTTGAAGTTCTCCGGCAGCAGGTAGGTCGAGACGTTGTCGGTATCGACCGCGGTCGGATAGTCGTTCACCGCGAAATTCTGGTAGAAATAGGTGATCTGGCCGTTGAAGCGCCGGTCGCCGAAGGTGTAGGCGGCCTCGTGGCCCTTGATGTAGGCCGTAGGGCCCAGCGGCCGCACCAGGGTCGCCGCCGTCGAGTAGCGGTTGACCACGCCCGACGACGGCTGCTTGGCGTCGGTGTAGCGGTAATAGACCTTGTGCTTGTCGGTGAAGTTGTAGCCGATGGCGACGCTGTAATCGACGAGGCTCAGGTCCTTGTCGGCGCCGATCATCTTCGAAGCCGTCTTGGTCATGTAGACGTTGTCGTAGACGGTCAGCGGATCGCCATCCAGGCCGCCGTTGGTCAGCGAGGCGGCGCCGGAATTGCGCGTGTCCCAAGTCTCCGAATAGGTCCGGGCGTGGAAGTACTGGTACTTGATGCTGGCGTTGAAATCCCAGTGCTTGTTGGGCGACCAGGCGAAGCCGGCATAGGGCGACAGCTCCATGATCCGGGCGCTCTGCGAGACGGTGGTGAACAGGCCGCTGCCGTATGAGCCCCAGCCGCCGGCGTCGGTCAGCTGGTAGTTCGCACCGCCGTTGGTCACGTACTTGACGTTCAGGTTCTGCACCTGGCCGTCGGCCCAGGCCGAGACGCCCAGTCCGTTGGCCCAGTTGTCGTTCACCTGCTCCGAGCGCGAGACGTAGAGGCCGCCGTTCACGCTCCAGGTGTCGCCGCGATAGGTGGCCGTGAAGTTGCCCATGTAGTCGACGGATTCACGGTAGTTGTCCTCGGCCCGGGTCAGCAGGACCAGGTCCTGAGAACTGGTGCCGGTGGGCACCGTGCCGGAATTGTAGCTGCCGTCGGCGCTGGGGATGGTGGCCGTGACCAGGCCGCCGCGCATGTCGATATTGCGGTTGGGCAGGGTGTTGCCGACGATGCACAGGCTGGCGGTCTGGAAGGTGGTGGCCGTCACCCGCGGACAGGCCGCGCCGGTGCGGTAGTTGGTCCCCAGCTGCGAGCCGGCGACGTTGTTGGCCACCCTGGCCACTTCCTGGCCGGCGGCGTTGGTGAAGACGTAGTAGCCCGGCGTGCGGTCCAGGTTGTTGATGTTGAGGCCGAAGCGCTCGCGCGTCGCCGCCGCCGAGCCCAGCGAGGCCAGGCCCTGGGGCTTGTACGACTGGCCGCGATAGGTCGACTTCTGGATCCGCGCGGCCCCGGTGAAGGTCAGGCGCTCGCCGATGTCGTGGTTCCAGCGCAGCGACAGGGCGTCCTGCTTGTAGCGATAGCCGTCCGACGGATCGAGGCTGTGGCTGCCGCTCTTGAAGTAGTTCGGCACCGTCTGCCGGCCGCCGTTCATGAACAGGTTCACGTCGCGGCCGAAGCCCGGAATCTCCTCGGGGTTCTGGTAGCCGTAGGTCGGCTGCTGGAAGGTGGTCAGCTCGGCGTTGGTGTCGTCCAGGTGCTTGTAGATCAGGTTGAACGAACCGCTGCCGTTGGCGGTGTCGTAGTCCTTGTAGAGGTTCACCTTGAACTGGCCGCCGTGGTTCAGGTCGAAGCCCGGATCCACCTGGCCGCTGGACTTGCGGTAGAAGCCGCTGACGCCCAGGCCCAGGTCGCCGGCCTCGTTGACCCAGCCGTAGGCGGCGTCGACCTGCTTCCACGACAGGTGCAGGTCCTCGCCCTCGAAGCCGATGCGGGTCTGGATCACCGCCCCCGGCTTCACCTTGCCGGTGATGTAGTTGAAGGTCGCGCCCACCGAGGTGGTGACGCCCGTGGCCGACGAGCCGCCGCGCACCGACTCGACCCGGCTGGTCGAGATGTCGGCGCGGTAGAAGTAGCCGTCCTGGAAGCCGCTGAACTTGAACGGCACGACCGGCAGGCCGTCCTCCAGGATCGTCGTCCAGAAATAGCCCGAGGTGTTGGCCCCGGTGCCGATGGTCATGCCGCGGGTGAAGACCTCGTTGCGGGCCACGCCGTCGTTGGACTCGACCACCACGCCGGGCATGTCGCGCAGCATGTCGTCGGCGCTGATCGGCGTGAACTTGCTCATGTCGTCTTCGTTCAGCACCGAGAACGAGACGTTGGCCTTCTTGGCGGCGGTGCCGACCATGACGCCGGTGACGATCACCTCGTCGACCGCCGTGGTCTCGACCGTGACCGGCGCCGCCGGCTTGGCCGTTTCAGCCGTGGTCTTGGCGGGCGCCTGGGCGTGCGCGGCGGCGGCGACCGACATCGCGCTCGCGCCGGCGGCCAGGGCCAGAACCATGTGAGAAACCTGCAGGGCGCGGTTGCATCCGCGCTTGGGGCCGTAGCCAGCCATCCTATCCTCCCCTTCGACTTTCAGCCCGACCTCGCCTCGCGGCGGGGCCGGCGCGCCGACCGCCTTGTCGTGTTCGAGAGCGCTCCAGGCGCCCCGATCGGCTTGTTGTTATCGATATCAGCGCGTTTTGAACGCTGTCAACGGGGTTTCGGCGCCGAAATGTCGGAAACATTCGCGCGACATTATCATCCGACGAGCGGCTACAGTTCAGCAAATCCCAAGGTCGCTGATCAGCAATGCAACATCGGTCGCTACGTGCGATCAGCACAGCGCCGAATGAAAACTTCAGGATGTATGCGACGCGACGACTTCACTCTCGGACGCGCCAATCAATTTCATGCGTGCAGCGATCTTTCACCTGCACGGTCGAGCGCCTTCACCACCGTTCCATGCCTGGGCCGGCGCGAGATCAGGTCGTCGGCCGCCAGCAGGTCGAGCGCGGCCCGGACGGTGATCCTGGCCACGGTGAAGCCGCTGGCCAGCTCGCGCTCGGTCGGCAGGCGGCGCTCGCCGTCGAGGATCGCCGCCCGCAGCCGGTCGGCCAGCTGCCGATACAGCGCCACCCGGCCGGTGCGCTTCAGCGGCGCCCAGAAGAGGCCAGGCGAGGCGGTCACTTGAAGCTCACCCCTTCGACATTGGGGCCGATCTCGATCACCGAAAGATCGGCCGCCTTCAGCCGCTTGCCGCCGATGGTCACGTTTTCGAAGCTGATGTTCCGCACCGGCCGGTCCGGCCCATAGCCCGAGAGCGTCGAGGGGCTGGGCCAGCCGTCGCCGGTGAAGTCGATGTTGCGGAAGACCACCCCGTCGACCAGCAGGCCGGGGCTCGTGCCGTACTTGGCGTTGAACACCGTGCGCACGTTGAAGAGCTTGCCCTCCTCGATCTGGTCTACCCGGATCCCGTCGAACACCACGTTTCGCACCGTGTTGGTGTCGCCGGCGCTGATCGCCAGCGCGCCCTGGTATTCGGGGTCGTCCTCGTCGAGGCCCAGGATGTCGATGTTTTCGAAGCGCAGGTCCTCCAGCACGTTGGGCTTTTCGCTGTCGCCGTGCAGGCCGATGAACACCGCGTGGGCGACGTCGGGCCAGAAGATCGAGTCGCGCACCCGCACCCGGCGGGTGTCGCCCTTGCCGTCCTTGCGGGTGGCGTAGACGGCGACGCTGTCGTCCGAGGTGCGGATGAAGGCCCGCTCGACGGTCACGTCGCTGCAGGCGAAGACGTTGACGCCGTCCGACCACGAGCCGTTGGACAGGGTCCGAAAGTCACCGAATGTCACGTTGCGCGACGACGCGCAGGCGATCGTGCCGTGTTTGGGCGTCAGGAAGGTCAGGCCCTCGACCGTGACGTTCCTGGAATCCTGCACCACCAGCTGT
Source organism: Caulobacter sp. GW821-FHT09B11 (assembly GCF_059418205.1). Classification (NCBI taxonomy): domain Bacteria; kingdom Pseudomonadati; phylum Pseudomonadota; class Alphaproteobacteria; order Caulobacterales; family Caulobacteraceae; genus Caulobacter; species Caulobacter sp. GW821-FHT09B11. Next base: position 23,848 of record NZ_JBWKPK010000048.1, read on the forward strand.
TCGGCCGGCCGGTCGATGATCCCGCGACCGATGATGCGCACGTTCTCGACGCCCTGCGGCTTGAAGGTCCCCTGCAGCACCGCCCCGCCGGCGACATAGATCGTCTGGCCCGACTTGACCGGGAAGTACGGGCCGCCGCCCGGCGGGGTGTGCAGGCCCGGCTCGTAGAACACTACGTCGGGGCCGGGCGCGGGCCGCGCGATCGGCGCGCCGGCGAAGATCAGCAGGTTGTGCAGCCGATCGCCGTCGAACTCGACCGACAGGTTCTGCGGCCTGTCGATGGTGAAGGTGACAATGCCCTTCTCGACCTTGGGCTTGATGGCGTTGCGGGTGGGCCGCACCTCGACGCGCTTGAAGTCGCCGTTGTTCTTGCGCACCCCGATCTCGACCGGCCCGCCCTCGAAGTCGAACTGCACCACCGATACGTCGCTGGGCCCGTCGGAATCGACCTTGGCGGTGTATTCGTAGAGGTCGCGCCAGGGTCCGCCCGGCGTCCTCACCCGCACCGTGAAGGTGTCGTTGTGCATGCTGTAGAACAGCCCGCCCGGCGGCAGCGGATGGATGACGAGGCCGGGCGTTTCGTCGGCCAAGGCCGCGCCCACGGCCAGAGCGCTCAGCGCGACGGCGGCGAGCAGGGCCGGAATTCCACGAGCAGGCGAACGCATCCTTGTCTCTCCCCTGGTCGACGCTCTGGCGCGGCGTCTTGATTGGCCCTGACGACCGGCGCCCCGAAAGAGACGGGTCGTCGAAATCGCTTGCGGGAAGCCCGAAGGCTGCTAATTGATATCGATATCAGAAGCGCCATGCAAGCCCCGGCTTGGCAGGCGGTGAAGGGCGCAAAAGCGCTTGGTATCGTTATCAGTTTGGTCTATGACCGAACGGCTGGACCGACTGCGCCATGAAGCGCGGACGGCGCGGCGATGGGAGGGAGTCGCATGGGTTTCAGGAAGAACTACGCGCTGCTGAGCGCCTTCCTCTTCTTCTACTTCTTCGCCCAGGCCATGAGCATCTCGCTGCTGGCCCTGTGGCTGAAGCGGACCCTGGGCCTCTCCGGCGCGCAGACCGGCGTGGTCTTCGCCGCCAACTTCATCTTCGCGATGCTCTCCCAGCCGCTCTACGGCTTCGTTTCCGACAAGGTGGGACTGCGCAAGCATGTCCTGTGGTTGATCAGCGGCCTGGTGGTGCTGTCGGGCGCCTTCTTCGCCTTCGTCTACGGCCCGCTGCTGAAGACCAACCTGCTGCTCGGCGCGGCCGTGGGCGGGGCCTATCTCGGGATCACCTTCATCGCCGGCAGCTACGCCCTGGAGTCGTTCGTCGACCGGGTGGGCCGCAAGTACGGCTTCGAATACAGCCGCGCCCGGCTGTGGGGGTCGCTGGGCTTCGCGGCGGCCGCCTTCTTCTCGGGCCGGCTGTTCAACATGGACCCGCTCTACAACTTCGCCCTGGCCTCGTGCGCGGGCCTCGTCCTGCTGCCCTTGCTGGCCTTCGCCAAGATCGAGCCCAGCGCCGACGAGCGCGAGCGCTCCGACGCCCTCAAGCCCGCCGACGCCATGGCCATCTTCCGGCTGCCGAAGTTCTGGGGCTTCATGGTGCTGATCCTGGGCGTGACGAACCTCTATCTCGTCTACGACCAGCAGTTCCCGGCCTTCTACGCCTCGCACTTCGCCGACCCGAAACAGGGCGCGGCCATGTTCGGCTACCTGAACTCGGCCCAGATCTTCCTTGAGGCCGGCATGCTGTTCGTCGCGCCCTTCGTCGTGAACAGGATCGGGGCCAAGAACGGCCTGCTGCTGGCCGCGGCGATCATGATCGTGCGTATCGCGGGCTCGGGCCTGGTGCACGGCCCCGTGCCGATCTCGGCGATGAAGATGCTGCACTCGCTGGAGCTGCCGATCCTGGTGGTGTCGATCTTCCGCTACATCGCCTTCCACTTCGAAAGCCGCCTGGCCTCGACGCTCTACCTGGTCGGCGTCAGCTTCGGCCACTCGCTGGGCCTGGCGATCCTGTCGCCCATCGTCGGCAAGAGCTACGACCTGATCGGCTTCCCCAGCACCTACCTGCTGATCGCCCTGTTCGCGGCCGCCTTCTGGGTCGCCTCGGTGTTCGCCCTCTCGCCCACCCCGCCGCAAGACCGGCCCGCCAAGGACGCCGAACCCGATCCGGCTCTAGCCCCATCCAAGGTTCAAGCCGACCTCGGCGGCGCCGACGTGGCCAAGGTCAACTGAACATGCTCGACACCACCACCGCCCGCGAGCCCATCGCCCGGGCCGACGAGATCCTGGCCCGCCCACGCCCTGACCGGGCGAGGCTGGACGCGATCATCGCCGCCGTCCTGGCCCGCATCGACGCCAGCCTCGACCGCTTCACCGACGCCTTCCCCAGGCCCTCCAGCGAGGGCGGGGTCTATGCGCCGATGGACAACACCGAGTGGACCAACGGCTTCTGGACCGGGATGCTGTGGCTGGCCTTCGAGGCCAGCGGCGAAGCCCGCTATCGCCACGCCGCCGAGCGCCAGGTCGAGAGCTTCCGCGACCGCATCGACCGCGAGATCAACGTCGACCACCACGACCTGGGCTTCCTCTACTCGCTGTCCTGCGTGGCGGGCTGGAAGCTGACCGGAAACATCGGCGCGCGCCAGGCGGCCCTGGCCGCCGCTCGCCGCCTGATGACCCGTTACCTGCCGGCCGCCGGCATCATCCAGGCCTGGGGCGATCTTTCCGATCCCGAGCAGGCCGGGCGGATGATCATCGACTGCAACCTGAACCTCCCCCTGCTCTACTGGGCCAGCGAGGAGACGGGCGACCCGACCTTCCGCATCGCCGCCGATCGTCACATCGAGGAGGCCGCCCGCCACATCGTGCGGCCCGACGCCTCGACCTTCCACACCTTCTACATGGACCCGAAGTCGGGCGCGCCGCTGCGCGGCAGCACTCACCAGGGCTTCAGCGACGCCTCCTGCTGGGCGCGGGGCCAGGCCTGGGGCGTCTCGGGCTTCCCGCTGGTGCACCGCTACAAGGCCGATCCGGCCCTGATCGCGCTCGCGGCGCGGCTGGCCAACTATTTCCTGAACCGCCTGCCGGACGACCTGATCTGCTGTTGGGACCTGGTGTTCACCAACGCCGAGCGCGACAGCTCGGCCGCCGCCATCGCCGCCTGCGGTCTGCTGGAACTGGCCCGCGCCCTGCCGCTGGCCGATCCCGACCGCGAGACCTACGAGGCCGCCGCCCTGGCCATGGTCGAGACCCTGGGCGAGCGCTACCTGCTGCCGCTGGGCGAGCCCGGAACCGGCATCCTGGCCCACGGCGTCTACCACATGCCCAACCGCGTCGGCGTCGACGAGGCCTGCCTGTGGGGCGACTACTTCTTCCTCGAGGCGCTGGTCCGCCTCACCCGGGTTTGGGAGCCCTACTGGTGATTCAGATCGGCGTGGATTTCGGCGGCACCAAGGTGGAAGCCGCCGCCCTGGACGCCAGCGGCAAGGTGCTGGCCAAGGCCCGCGTTCCCAATCCGGGCGACTACGACAAGGCCCTTAGCGTGGTCCGCGACCTGGTCGGCGAGCTGGAGCAGAAGCTCGGGACGCGCGGCACCCTGGGGATCGGCGCGCCCGGCTCGATCTCGCCGGCCAGCGGCGTGATGCGCAACGCCAACTCGCTGTACCTCAACGGCCGCCGCTTCCGCGAGGACCTGTCACAGGCCCTGAACCGGCCGGTGCGCCTGGCCAACGACGCCAACTGCCTGGCCCTGTCGGAAGCCGTCGACGGCGCCGGCGCGGGAGCCCGCGTGGTGTTCGCCATCATCCTGGGCACCGGCTGCGGCGGCGGTCTGGTCGTCGACGGCAAGCTGATCGAGGGCGGCAACGGCATCGCCGGCGAGTGGGGCCACATGCCCCTGCCCTGGCCCAGCGCCGACGAGCGCGAAGGCCCCCGCTGCTGGTGCGGCCAGAACGGCTGCCTGGAAATGTGGGTGTCAGGCACCGGCCTGCGCCGCGACTTCCAGGAGGCCACGACCAAGGCCTGGAGCGGCGAGGAGATCATCGCCGCCTGGCGGGCCGGCGACGCCGCCGCCACCGCCGCCTTCGACCGACTGATGGACCGCCTGGGCCGCTCGGTGGCGGTGCTGTGCAACATCCTCGACCCCGACGCCATCGTCGTCGGCGGCGGCCTGTCGAACGTGCCCGAGGTCTGCCAGCGCCTGCCGGGCCTCGTCGTAGGGCGCGTGTTCGCCGACCGCTGGAGCACCCGCATCAAGCCCGCCGTCTGGGGCGACGCCTCGGGCGTACGCGGCGCCGCGCGGCTGTGGAGCCTGGAGGAGGCGCGCCAATTGCTGAGCGAGCAGGTGGCGTAGAGTAAGCCCCCCCTTCGTCGTCATCCCGGGCGAAGGGCCGCGCAGCGGACCGCAGACCCGGGACCCAGGGGTCGCCCCACTGCGCCGGCTGCTGCTTGGGTGTTTGATCGATCCGCAGAGCCCAGTCCCCTGGGTCCCTGTGTATTGCGATAGGTGTCGAGCGCGAGCTTGATGGTTGGCGGGCGCAGCTCGTTGG